>JAATFQ010000012.1 GCA_015655115.1 Sphingobacteriales bacterium | reverse complement strand
GCAGTTGAAAACTGAACATGAACAGGAAGTAAATTCTAAAAATAACCAGGTAAACCAACGTGAGAATGCGATTAAACAAAAAGAACAATCGGTAAATCAACGTCTGGAAAATATGAACCGCAAGGAACAGGAACTGGATAATCACAAGAAAAACCTGGAGAAACAAACGGACATCGCTGTTAAGAAACAGGAAGAAGTGGAAGTGCTGAAAAACCAGCATGTGAAACAATTGGAAACTATCGCTGGCTTAAGTGCTGAAGAAGCTAAAAACCAGTTGGTGGAAAATATGAAGCAGGAAGCCAGAACACAGGCTATGATCCAGGTGAAGGATATTGTGGATGAGGCAAGGCTTACTGCTACGAAAGAAGCAAAGAAAGTTGTTATCCAGACTATACAGCGTACTGCTGTAGAAGCAGCGATAGAAAATACAGTCTCGATTTTTCATATTGAAAGTGATGAAATTAAAGGCCGCGTAATTGGTCGCGAGGGAAGAAATATCCGTGCACTGGAAGCAGCAACGGGAATTGAGATTATTGTTGATGATACACCAGAAGCAATTATCTTGTCTGGTTTCGACCCGGTAAGAAGAGAGATTGCCCGTTTGGCTTTACACCGCCTGGTAACAGACGGACGTATCCACCCTGCACGTATTGAGGAAGTGGTTGCGAAAACAAAAAAACAAATTGAGGATGAGATCGTAGAGATCGGTGAGCGTACGGTGATTGACCTTGGTATCCATGGTCTGCACCCTGAGCTGATCAGAATGGTGGGACGTATGCGTTACCGCTCTTCTTACGGACAGAACTTATTGCATCACTCACGTGAGGTAGCTAATTTCTGTGCTACGATGGCTGCTGAACTGGGCTTAAATGCGAAGATGGCAAAACGTGCCGGATTATTGCATGATATAGGTAAGGTGCCTGATGATAACCCTGAGTTGCCTCACGCAATTTTAGGTATGCAACTTGCAGAGAAATATAAGGAGCACCCTGAAATATGTAATGCTATCGGTGCCCACCATGATGAAATCGAGATGACATCGATGATCTCGCCAATTATCCAGGCTTGTGATGCGATATCGGGCGCACGTCCCGGTGCAAGGCGTGAAGTGGTAGAAAGTTATATCAAGCGCTTGAAAGAACTGGAAGAGCTGGCGCTTTCTTACCCTGGTGTAGAAAAAACTTTCGCTATCCAGGCGGGTAGGGAGCTAAGGGTTGTGGTAGAAAGTGAAAGGGTGACCGATCAGCAGGCAGAATTGCTGGCGGCAGATATTTCTAACCGTATCCAAACGGAGATGACTTACCCCGGACAGATTAAGGTTACGGTGATCAGGGAAACCAGATCTGTAGCTTTCGCTAAATAATACAGCCGCCTGCTGCTGCTGTAGCATGCGCAAAATATTAACAATATATATTAGAAAAGCGGTAGATGATCTATCGCTTTTTTTATTTTTACAGGATGAAGAAAGGTCAGAAAAGATCGTTAGTAGTGGAGCCAAAAAGAAAGGTGGATATTCTTTTTGATAAATATGCAGAGAGTCACCAGCACCCCAAAAATGAGTTGATCCATTGGGTATGTGTACCGCTGATCGTGTTTAGCTTATTAGGACTGATCTGGTCTATACCTTTTCCTTACCTTGGTTTCCTGGGGAAATATAACGGCTTTCTGAACTGGGCTTCTTTTGTAATTGCCTTTTCCGGCTATTACTATTATAAGCTTTCGCCAATTCTTTCTTATTTAATGATCTTATTTGTATTTGCTGTAGCTCTGGTGATCGTTCAATTGGAGAAATGGGCCGCAGTAGGTGGACCCGCGGTCTGGATGGTCTGTGGGGTGGTTTTTGTACTTGCCTGGATTGGCCAGTTCATCGGACATAAAAACGAAGGAAAGAAACCTTCGTTTTTAGATGATGTTAAGTTTCTGTTAATTGGCCCAATTTGGTTATTACACTTTTTATGCCTGAAAATAGGGCTAAAATATTGATCCCAAGTGTTGTTGATCTTATCTTAACATTTAAGTTAAGGAATGGTAACCTAAGCCTAATGTGCAGCTAATACTGTGATAATACTTTTGTCTAAACTTTAAAAGGCAAAAATTGAAATCACAACTACAACTTAAAAGAGCAATAATTACGCTGCTATTCGTAATTATAGGTGCTGCCGCATTTGCTCAGGGAAGCGGAAAGATCTCTGGTACGGTTACCGATAAAAAAACCGGCGAAACCTTGATTGGTGTAACTGTTAAAATAAAAGGGTCTTCAAAAGGGATGGCGACCGACATCGATGGTAAATATTCTCTTGCGGGATTGGCTAATGGCAAATATGTTGTCGTGTATCAATATATAGGTTACACAGGTAAAGAAATCAGTGACGTTGTAGTAACGCCAGGAAAAAATACCATTCTCAACATCATTCTTGAAGAGTCTAATTCTCAGAATCTGAATGAAGTAGTCATTCAGGGATCATTCAAGAAAGAAAGTGTAAATGCACTATATGCTTCTCAAAAAAACCGTGCAGTAGTATCAGATGGTATATCTTCGGATTTAATCAGGAAAAGTCCCGATCGGAGTACTGGTGATGTGCTGAAAAGAGTAAGTGGCACAACTATTCAGGACAATAAGTTTGTTATTGTTCGCGGACTTGCCGACAGATATAACAATGCTACTTTGGATAATTCAACCCTGCCAAGTACTGAACCTAACAGAAAAGCATTTTCATTTGATATTGTTCCTGCCACGCTTATTGACAATATTGTGGTAAGTAAGACTGCTACTCCAGACATGGCAGCAGATTTTGCAGGTGGATCAATTAAAATTATAACCAAAGACATTCCGGATAACAACTTTTTTGAAATCAGCTTAGGTACTGGCTACAATAGCCAGTCTACTTTTAAAGATTTTTCTTATGGCCCAAGATACACTGAAAATTATTTCGGATTTGACGGTGGCCACAGGCAATTACCAGATTCAAAAAGCTTTCCTAAAAATACTGCTGCGACTGAAGCACTCAGAGGCAATGATGCTGCGCAAATTGCTGCTCTTAGAAAATTGCCTAAAGTTTGGAAGATCGGTGAACATAATGCACCACTCTCACAAAATCATCAGCTGAGCTTTGGTAGGGTGAAGAATTTTAAAAACGGTGGAAAGTTAGGGGCTATCGTGGCACTTTCCTACAGGAATTCTGAAACGACCCGGCCAGAAGTAGAACGTCAGTATTATACATATGATTATGTAGATAGAGTAAATACATTTTCATCCAATATCGGAGCGATGGCAAACTTTGCCTATGTAAAGGGAAAGAACAAGATTAGCCTGAAAAATTTGTATAACAGGATACTGGACGACAAATTTACTTACCGCACAGGTTCAGATGAAGGAAGGTCAAGTGATCTAAAATATTACGCATTTGATATGGTTCAGAAAGGTATTTTTAAAACTTCCCTTGACGGTGATCACCAGTTAAATGAAAAGAATAAACTGAGTTGGAATGCCTCATATGCTAATATTACAAATAACCAGCCTGATCAGCGTAAAATTGGTTATATAAGGAATATAACTGATCGCGGAACTGATGAACCTTTTATTGCATCAATTACTGCGCTTACAAAAGAGAACAATCGTTTCTTTTCAGATTTAAATGAGAGCTTATATGGCGGTTCGGTGAGTGATCAGCAGGCTGTCAAGCTTTTTGGAAGAAACGCTACTTTAAAAGGCGGTCTAGGAGCCAATTATCGTGAACGTGATTTCAAAGCACGTTTACTGGGAATCACTTTAAAATCATATAACAAGGATATTCAATCTTTACCGATCAATCAAATCTACTCTACGTCGTTAATTAATTCTGGGGTTTATGAATTAAGTGAAATCACTTTAAATTCCGATAAGTATAATGCAAACTCATTAACAAGCTTCGGTTACCTGATGCTCGATCAGCCAATCACTGATAAGTTAAGGGCGGTTTATGGAGTTAGGGTTGAGAAGTTTAATCTGAATTTATATTCAAAAGGAAACGATGGTTCTCCGTCAAATGTTAAACAGGATTATACTGATGTATTACCATCTGTCAATCTTACTTATGCTTTGACAGATAAGTCAAATTTAAGAGGGGCCTATTATCGTACATTAGCACGTCCTGAGTTTAGAGAACTCGCCTCTTTTGGATATTATGATTATGAGCTTTTGGGTAACGTATCTGGAAACCAGAGTTTGAAAAGAACGTTAATTGATAATGCAGATATTCGTTATGAAATTTATCCTGCTGCGGGACAAATTATTTCCGTCTCTGCTTTTTATAAAAAGTTTACTAATGCGATAGAACCAAGTATTTACGATCAGAATTCAACCCCAGCTTTTTCTTATTTCAATACTAAAAAAGCAACTAACTACGGAGTTGAAATCGAATTGAGGCATTCCTTAGGTTTTATCAATGAAGATTCTTTCCTTAAAAATTTAACAGCTTATGCAAATGGGACGTTGGTGAAGTCCGAAGTTACGAATCCGACTGATCAGAACTATTATGTTAAAAAGCGCCCGATGGTTGGACAGTCGCCTTATTCCATTAATGCTGGCTTACAATATAGTGCCTTGGAAAATAGCCTGAATCTAAGCCTTTTGTATAATAGAATTGGGGATAGAATAGCTAACGCAGGGGGACAAAGATTTCCTGATGTTTATGAAGCTTCAAGAAATGTGATCGACTTTCAGGCAAGCTACGGTTTCTATAAAAAGAAAGCACAAGTAAAATTGAATGTGAACGACCTGTTAAATAATAAGTCTGTTTTCTATTTTGACTATAATATGGATAAGAAATTTACTCCTGACCTTTTGGTTAAAGGTCCTAATGGCGATGATGTTAAAGATGCTATATTATCAAGATATAAAACTGGTACAAACGTCTCAGTATCATTATCTTATTCCTTCTAACAATACATAACAATAACTTAATATTGGCTTTATCGTAAAGTCACGCTAATTTAATTCCTTTACAAAAAAAAAGTAAACAACGAAATGATGAAAAAACATTTAATACTATTAGGATTGGCTTTTACATTACTAGCTGTATCGTGTTCTAAAAATGATGATGATGATGATACTGAGATCGTAACTCCATCAACTGGTACAGTTGAAGTAACTGGCGATATTAAAACTAACACTACATGGACAGCTGATAAAATTTATTTATTGAAAGGCTTTGTCTTTGTGACGGATGGTGCTACATTGACTATCGAACCTGGTACTATTATTAAAGGAGATAAAGCAAGTAAAGCTACACTGGTAATTACCAGGGGTTGCAAAATAATGGCTGAAGGTACAGCAACTAAACCAATTGTATTTACTTCCGCATTGGGTGCTGGTGGACGTCGTGAAGGTGACTGGGGAGGTTTAGTTCTTCTAGGAAAAGGTACTCATAATAAAGGTACATCTGCAAAAATCGAAGGTGGAATTACTTCTCCTCCAGGTGGTGACGATGCTAAATATATTCAATTTGGTGGTACGGATGCTGCAGATAACTCGGGTGTACTTAAATATGTACGTGTAGAGTATGCCGGTATCCCTTATACAGTTGATAATGAAATTAACGGTATCACGTTTGGTGCAGTTGGTTCTGGTACTACAGTAGAATATGTAGAAGTTTATCGTTCTGGCGATGATGCTTTCGAATGGTTCGGTGGATCAGTTAATGCGAAACATATTGTTGCTGTTGGTACAATCGATGATGACTTTGATACTGACAATGGTTTCTCTGGTAAAATTCAGTTTGCTGTCGCGCAACGTTATCCGTTAGAAGCCGATCAATCTCGCTCTAATGGTTTTGAATCTGATAATGACCCTGATGGCACAAATGATTTACCAAAAACGGCTGCTATATTTTCAAATGTAACTATTGTGGGACCGCTTTCAAGCGCCACAACTGTATTTAATGCTTTCTACCAACATGCTGTGCAAATCAGAAGAAATTCAACTATTAGTACTTTCAATTCTATTTTTACGGGTTTTCCTGATGGAATATATATAGATGATACGAAAGTTGCTACCGCTGGAGCAACTACTGCAAACTACACATCTGGAAGTTTATCTTTTGAGAACAACCTTATTTATGGCATAACCGGTGCAGATATTAAAGGAACAAACAAATCATTAATTGAAGCCGGTTTAAGAGCAACAAACTCTTTTGTAGCTGCTAGCTGGGCAAATGTATTATTAACTTCACCTTACAAATATTCATCAGATATTGCTGCAGCTGCCAATGTCGGAAGACCTGACTTTACAGCACTTACAACTGGTGCTGCTGCAACAGGTGCAATATTTACTAATGCTAAGGTAGCAGACTCTTTCTTTGAAAAAGTTGCTTACAAAGGCGCCTTTGGTACTACTGACTGGACCTCTACATGGGCTAGTTTTGATTCTCAAAATTTGAACTATACAACTCCTGGAGCAGTTACTTCGAATTAGATCTATTTAATACATACACAGAAGCGGCTGTTCTCTTTAGAACAGCCGCTTTTTTTACATGCTAATCTTATTTGATTAGAGTTCTAAATTCGGTGCGGATAAATTTAGTCAAGTGTAATATAGAACATAGAACTGTAGTCACTTATACTTGTGTTTTCAGATGAGTTAATCCTAATCTGCACTTTGTGAAATGATGTGCCACTTGAGGATAACTGCAGGTAATTTCCAATTGGATATGAATATGAACCTGTATTTGGTATGCCCGTGCCGATATTTGTAATGAATACCCCATCCTGATAAAGAGATAAATCTATCGCTGAAGTACTTACTAAATTTTGATTCCAGGTTATTTGTACTGGATCATTATAATTTAAAAGGAATAGGCTAAACCCGGTACCGTATGTTGATGAATATTTTCCTTCAGGGGATGTTATCCATTTGTCGTATGGCCCATATGGATACATAGTCTGTGCTGCAATGATATCATAGCTGGAAAAGCCATTCCATGTATATAGCGCAGTACCCCCATTCATTACTGAGCTTCCGTCCGTTTGTGGTGTTCCGTTTACTAACTGTGCACCTGATTGGGTTTCACCTCTACTTTGCCAATTGCTATGTCTGAGGCCCAGGCAATGACCAATTTCATGAACCATGTTATATAGTTTTCCGCTGGCAGTAACCGGATAATTATTATAGAAGTCCGTATTGACTATTACACGATAGCCGGCATTATCAGAAGACGGAAATACCCCTTGTGCTATTACATCATAAGCTAGAATTCCACCATCGTCAGTGAATGAGATGGTGTTGTTACCTGCCAATTGTGGTGTGAGGTAATCATAGTAAAAGTTTATTTTTACATCAGGTATGGTTACCCACTTTTCAAGCGCGGAGAAAATTGCAGTTTGCCATTCATATGATAAGCCCCCAATATTATATTTAATTCTCTCCACATTTACTGAAGATATAATTGTAGGTGTATTCCACTGTGAAATCGGATTTGGGGTTGTTTTTAAAGATGCCATTTTTTTTAATATTTCGGGTTCTGTTAATGAACTTCCTATATTAAAATACTCACGTACCTTTTTGAGGTCGGTTTTGTTTTTCTTGAATAACATATCGCCTTCGACGACATAATATTCGTTAAGTTCTTTGATGTTTTCCGCTTTTACACCGCCCTCAATCAAGGTTTGGTAGAGTTTTTCATCCTTGGTATTGACGGGTACTGCATCTTTTTCATTGTTTTCTTTTTTACAGGATACAATATGTGTGATGATAAATAAACATAAGAGAAATATTAATTTCCCTTTTCGGAGTTGGTTGGTTAATAATGTTTTCATATAGTTTTATCTTTTTACTAAAATTACATATTAACACGGGTTTTTTATGTTATTAATTGATAATCAAATAGTTAAAATAATGTTAATATAGGCACCTCTAGTGCGTTGAGGCGTTGTTTTTATTGGTGAATGCCTAATATTACTATGTGGGTCAAAGCTTCATTTTCAATGTAATGTGGTGTGAAATAATATCACTTTTCAAATATAAATCAGCAGGCACTTGAAAATGCAAATGAGGATGGTCAGGAGTAAGGGCTTGATTGGTATTAGGCATTTGTTTGCTAAAAACAGGACGTTTAAAATGCGTGTAGATTTAATACTGTGTATAGAGCTTCGGCTATTTTTGTGGTGAAATCTCAATTATTCAGCCATCTTAACATAAATTTAACACTAAATGAACACTATTTTAAGCCCTGTTTGGATGGGCATTAAATTAATGTTTATGTAAAAGAGGCTTTTTCACGCTCTTAAAGCGCTTTTTTAATCTCATTTTAATCCTATTTTAATTTAATATTAATTCTAACACGTATTAATGTAAGCTTAATATTAACATCATGTTGCAGCCCTAGTTTTACAAAAAAAACAGAAGCAACACAGATGAAAAGATTTCTAACATTTAATCTCTATCTAATTCTTGCCAGCATCCTTCTTTTTATAGGGCTGAATGCAAGTGCACAGGTAACAACTTCCAGTATCAATGGAAAGGTTAAAGACGCAAAAGGTATCACTGTCCCAGGAGCAAGCGTCCTGTTGGTACATGTACCTACAGGCACTAAATATGGTGCAGTAACCGGATCTGATGGTTACTACAGATTGAATAATCTTAATCCCGGCGGACCGTACCGCATTACTGTTACATACGTAGGGTATAATAAACAGGAAAAAAATAATATTAACCTTGGCTTAGGTATAGATCAACGCCTTGATTTCATTATGGCAGATGAAGGCCAGCAATTGACTGAGGTTACTGTAAAAGGTAAAAGAGGTGTATTGAAAACTGGTGCCGGAACGCAGATCGGAGAAGAGCAGATTAAAAATATGCCTTCCACAAGTCGTAGTTTAACGGATGTTACCCGCGTAACTCCACAGGTGAGTAAGGATAACTCATTTATGGGTACCAATTTCAGGTACAATAACGTAACCATTGATGGAGCGATTAATAATGATGCGATTGGCTTTAGCCCTTCTTTAGGCGGACAAAGTGGAAGCTCTGGAATGCCGGGTAGCAGTACAAGAACGAATCCGGTTTCTATTGATGCGATTCAGGATGTACAGGTATTACTTGCTCCTTATGATGTGAAGATCGGTAACTTTACTGGTGGTAGCGTAAACGCTGTAACACGGTCTGGTACAAATGATGTGTCTGGATCGGTTTATGGCTTTGGCCGTAATGCTTCCCTGATCGGGAAAAATAAAGCAGGGGATGGATCGAAAGAGCCATCTGCATTCCATGAATATCAAACAGGTTTCCGCGTAGGTTTGCCAATCATTAAAAATAAATTGTTCTTCTTTACTAACGAAGAGCTTACCCGCCGTCAGGATCCTGTAATCTTAGGAGCAGGTTCTCCGGATATGAAAGTGCTTACGCTTGATCAGGCAAAGGCAATATCCAGCTTAATGCAGACAAAATATGGTATTGATGCAGGTTCTTATGAGAATTATAATATATATGCCAAGTCGAACAAGTTTTTCAATCGCTTAGACTGGAATATCAACGATAAAAATCAGCTGACTATCCGTAACAATACGATCAGGTCTGAAGCTACGAACTTAGAACGTGACCAATCTAACTTTAGGTTCGGTGGTATCGATTATATCCAGAATAACAACCAAAGTTCAACAGTAGCTGAATTGAAAAGCCGGATTACTCCAAATATATCGAACAGCCTGGTAATCGGTTACTCTAATATTCATGATTACAGAACGCCAACTTCTAACGCAGCATTGCCGCAAATTGAAATCACAGGAACTGGCGGAACGATCTTTTTAGGTACTGATCGTGAAGCGAGTATCTTTAATATGAAGCAGAAGACAACTGAGTTTACGGATAATCTTACCCTATCTAAGGGAAAACATACTTTTACCTTCGGCACCCACAATGAGTTTTATAATATCACTTACGGTTTTGTAAATGGTTGGAATGGCCGTATAGCTTATAAAAGTGTGGATGATTTTCTTGCCGGTAATGTTGATCGTGTAAGAACTAATTACAATTATACTGATAACAGCCGTGATTATATTTTAAATAACCCCCCTGCACAATTCCGCGTTAATATGTACAGTGTTTATGGTGAAGATCAGTTTCAATGGACTGACCGCTTTAAACTGACTTACGGGGTTAGATTTGATATGGCGGATATGCCAAACAAACAGCCATTGAGCATTAAAACTACTGATGCTCCTGTGGATGCTAATTATGGTACCAGTTACACATATACTAAACCTAAGGATATTAAAAATGATTTTCTGGGCCAGATACAGATATCGCCAAGGGTAGGTTTTAATTTTGATGTATTGGGCGATCAAAGCCTGATTATGCGTGGTGGTAGTGGATTATTTACTGGTAGAGTTCCATTTGCATGGTTAGGATACGCTTATTATAATAACGGCGTAACTTATGGTGCTTATGATAATACTGCAAGTAAAAAAGCTTTTGCCGCGGGTTCTGATCCGATAAAAGATGCTTTGACAGGTAACGGTGAAGCAGGATTTGTAACTAAACAAGGGATAAATGTTAACGATGCTTCAGGTGCTACACAAGTAGATTTAATCGATAATAATTTCAAAATGCCTAAGACATGGAGAAGCAGTTTAGCTTTCGATTATAAAACTGATAACCAATGGAAGTTTACAGTTGAAGGTATCTATACTAAAGTTATCAATGATCTGATGTTCCAGCAGATCAATCTTGTTGATAATCCTACTTATATGGTTTATGATACTCAGCATCAGCAACCTATTTATTCAGGCTCAAAAATCAATTCATTATATACAAATGCTTACCTGCTGTCTAATACAAGTAAAGGTCACCGCTACAGCTTAACAGGTCAGCTAAGCAAGTCGATAGGTGGTTTTGATATTATGGCAGCATATACTTACGGACAATCTAAGGATGTAACTAATGGTATCCGTAACTCTATGGAGTCTAACTGGCAATTGAATCAGGCTTTGAGTCCTAATAATCCTGGTGTGGCTAATTCAAACTTTGATATTCGTAACCGTATTGTGTCTACGATCAATTACAGACATAACTGGGATAATGCGGGTAAGTATACTGCTAATTTCTCTCTGTTCTTTAGTGCTCAATCTGGTACGCCATACTCTTTAGGTCTGGTAAATACTACTATCAACGGAACCGGACAAACGGTGAGTCTGGTTTATATTCCGAATGTGGGTGAAACTTCTAAATTCTTTGCCGCAACAACTGATGGTGCAGCACAGGCAGCAGCTTTTGATGCTTATATTGATGGAAACAAATATCTGAGTACCAGAAGAGGTAATTTTACCGAACGTAATGCCGCAAGAACTCCCTGGAATTACCAGGCTGACTTCCGTTTTTCTCAGGATTTCAGAATCATAGAAAACGGTACGCATAAACATACTTTGTCGTTTACTTATGATATAGTTAACCTGACTAATTTACTGAATAAAGATTGGGGTGTTCAGTATTTCTCTCCTAATACTTTTAACTCTATGGCTAGTGTTGGCTTAACAAAAGGTACTGCAGGAACTGCAACTACTTACCCTACTTATACTTTTAATAATGCTAATACAAGCAGCTATTCTAAAGATTTCTTTGCCTCAAGATTCCAGATGCAATTTGGTCTGAGATATAGCTTCTAATTAGTAAATAAAAAAATATTATATAATACAAAAGCGGGGTGTCTTAACTGATACCCCGCTTTTGTATTATATAATATTTTTTTTAATTGTGGTTGTTTGAGTTGAATGAATAATAGGCTCCGGTTTATTATCAGGACACTGGGGTGAAGCTCATGATTAATTCAGCTCATTAATATGTCCGCGCAATTTGATTTTATAACTGACACTTAATCCCCGCTTAACATCGCTGCCTTACATTTGTAGTGTAAATACCTGGTTAGTATTTTACATTAAATGGTTTAGTTGATAACAGTAGCCCCGATGGATGTCAGGGCTTTTGTTTTTTACAAGGTTTCCTGTTTTTTACAGTATTTCTGTTTAGAAGTTCTTCCCGATTTTCTCCAGCATCTCTGGTGGGATACTCCTCATATCGACTACTAAAAATCCATCCAGGCAATCAGAAAACTTAGGGTCTATGTTAAAGCAGATAATCTTTGCATTTAGATTGAGGTATTGCCTCAACATCACAGGGATTTTGATATGAGAGTTCTCGATGTCAGAAATCAGCCCGTCAAGGTCTTTGAGTGACTCGCTGCTCTCTATCAACAAGTCTTTATCAATCGCTGACAGGTCGGCCTTAAACTTGTTCTTAGGTTTTACATAATGCCCAAGCTCGTAGTCGAAGTGGTTTTTAGTGATATAGTCAACGATCAGCGATTTTGAGAATTTCGAGAAGTTATTACTGATACTAACGGGTCCGAACATATACCTATATTGTGGGTTATCCAGCAGGTATTTCAAGATGCCTTTCCACAGCAGGAATAGGGGCAATGGTTTCTGCTGGTATTCTTTACGGATCCATGAACGGCCAAGTTCTATCCCCTGCCGTAATACGGGGTAAAAGGGTTCCCTGATCTTGAACAACTCTGAAAGGTAAAAACCTCTGCGGCCCATGGTATTCAGGATTTCATCGCCCTTGCCGATACGGTATGCACCAACAATGTTCTGCAGGTCTTTATCCCATATAAAAAGATGATTGTAATAGATGTCGTAATTATCAAGATCTATCTTTTTATTAGTGCCTTCACCTACTTCGCGGAAAGTGATTTCTCTGAGTCTGCCGATTTCCCTCAGTATATTAGGCATATTTGCTGTCGGCGAGATATATACTTCGTAGTTTTTCTCCGACCACACCCGGTAAGTTTCCAGTTGCCCGATTTCTTCAATGATGCTGATCCTCGAAGTTTCCTCAACTACAGGCTGCGGTTTTTTCTTGATCTTAAATAAATTGATAGGGTTAAACAGCTTCTTTTCCTGCTCTATACCGGTGCCCAATGCATAAGTACGTGCACGCAGAAAATCAAGCAGTTTATTGGTGTTATTGCGGTAG
>JAATFQ010000054.1 GCA_015655115.1 Sphingobacteriales bacterium | reverse complement strand
TCTGTAATTACATTTTGCAGGTATGGCGCGTGCAGGAAATCATTGTTGTACAAGCTGATGTTAGCAGCGTAAGGGTTGGCCAGCGCTTCATCAGATACTACACTACCATTTTCGCCACTGAAATAAAATCCGCCCAAAATGGCACATCCGGCACTGGTGCCTCCAAAGGGAACTTTCTTTTCCTGTAGCAGGTAATTTAGTGCAGCTCCGGTTTTAGTACCCCTCCATAAATTCATATAGTCTGACTGGTCGCCTCCTGCAATAAAAAAACTTCGGCATTTCTGATGATATTGGCCACTGTGTCGTTGTTGGCCAGTTCCCGGGTGTCAATTTTCAGTGTCTCTACAGAATTGACTGTTCCCAATTTGTTTACGAAAGGGTTATATGCGTCAGTTCCCGAAACCCGGATAATGACCACATCGCCGCCACCACTTCGGTCTATCATCCATTTAAAAGCAGATTCAACATCGGTACCCCCGCCCATCAAAACCATTCCGCCATCAGCTGTCGCGTTCACGTTTGCGGTATCAGTCTTTGACCAGTTCGTCATCTGCATTGATTTTTAAACCAAAACGGATGAGGTGAAAATACATTTTATTGTATAGCTCAAATAGGGCCTGTTTATCTCCAAGGCGCATTTGTTCCCAATAATTTTTATCTTCTTCTTCAAAAAGCATATTGGGGCTTAAGATATGAATTTATGAAACTAACTGAACATATGGTGCCTGAAAATTAGATACCAATCATTCATCATCAGACAAACACGCCTGGTATAATGCACACTAATTTTTAACGTCACCCCCAAATACTGCTGTCATAGCAGGAATCTGCTCTTATTCAGGCCCTTTGAAGTATGATCAGGTATCCGTATTTTAATTTGTTTACGAACCAGGTAATCAAGTAGCCAGTTAGACAGGCAAAGTACCACTGTAATACCTGCTACAAAAAAAGCATTGCCATAAGCTGTAAAAATAAATGCCAGCACAATGATACCCAGATTCGCAGAGATCAGGATAAGCATGGTTTGAAGATGCGAAAATCCCAATAACAACAGCCGGTGATGAATGTGATTCCGGTCTGCCTTGAATGGCGACTGTCCATTTAACACCCGGATAAAAAAGACTCTTAGAGTATCAGCAATAGGCCCGATTAAAATAGCTACAGCTACAGCAGGAGCAGTAAGAATAACTGATACACCCGTGCTCACAAATTTATTATCCTCAATAAAGGAAACAGCCATTATTGCCGAAACCAGACCGATCAATAAAGACCCGGTATCGCCCATGAATATTTTTGCCGGAGTTAAATTATAATTGATAAATCCCAAAATGGCACCCACCATAGCCAGCGCAATCATTGCCAGCTCATCATGCCCCATAAGCCTGCCGGCAATAGCAAATGCAAGGTTCACTGTAATCCCCGTAACCCCAGCCAGCCCGTCTATGCCATCAATTAAATTAAAGGCATTGATCAGGAAAATGATAGTCACAATAGTCAGCACCACACTAACCCCGTATGAGATCTCATGAATACCGAATAAACCATACATACTGCTAAACCGGATATCGGCCAGAAGTACGATAACAGCGGCAGCAAGAAATTCAATAAATAACTTTGTACCTGGATTTACACCTTTAAGGTCGTCTTTTAACCCCATTGCAAACATCATGATGCAACCGGTAAGCAGGTAGTTCACAGGAAATAAATTCCCATTGGAACACCACAAAAGCAAAGTAAGGGCAAAACTTATAAATATGGCTACCCCTCCTAAACGCGGTATGCCCCGGTTGTGGTTTTTCCGCTGATGCCCGGGATCATCATAAAAATTGCGGAAACTGGCCACATGGATGATAGATGGAATAGTTAAAAAAGTAATGCCAAATGAAGAGACAAAAATGAGCAGATAGGATAACCAAAAATGCCCCTTTAAATAGGTGGAAAAGACAAATTCTGTCATAACAATGTTTGGTAAGTAGTACTTGTTTCTATATATAGAACTGAAATATTTTTCTTAAAGGCTTCAGTAGCAGACTCAATGCCGGAAAAAAAAGTGAATGCCTCTGCATTGCCCTGAAATCACATGCCCAGGCACTTACCCTGCTGCGGTAATTGCTGTTGCTTATACCACCAGCCGCCATTTTTACTGTTACCTTGTTCAGGTAAACTACCCTGACAGACGTGTTGTACATGAACCGGAGCATGAGTTCGTAGTCGGCCGCTGTACCGAACACGGGATTGTATATCCCATATTTATTAAAACACTCCCTCCTTACATAAAATGTCGGATGCGGCGGCATCCAGCCCCAGTTGAAATTACGATGCCGGAATTTCCCCGAACGCCATTTACGCATAACCTTTCCCTCCTGATCTACATAGTCCAGGTCTGCATACAGAATATCCGCCCCGCTTCGGCAAAATGTTTCAGCAATATTAAATAACACCCCGTTATTGGCAAAATAATCATCTGCATTTAACATCCCTACTATATCACCTGTGGCCAATTTCAACCCCTTATTCATCGCATCGTAAATTCCAAGATCCGGTTCTGACTTAAAAATGCTAATGTATTTCTCATTATCTTTAATTATTAACTTCGTTCTGTCGCTAGAATTTCCGTCAATCACAATATACTCAATGTGATTAAATGTTTGATTTATAATGGAATCTATACACCGCTGAATGGTGCTCTCGGCATTATAAGTAACCGTAATTAAAGAAATCCGGATAGTGTTCACTATTCAAAACTATGAAAAATTTTGGATATTTAACATTAAATTTGTATTTTTAAATATTAGAACAACCTAAATAACCTTTAGTATGATTGAAAGCCATAATATTTCTTTAAGAAATATTTATTTTCTAGTGTTCTTACCCGTCTCTATTGCTTGTTTTTCTTGCAGTTACAAACCGCAAGCAACCCTTTTTGAAAAGAAAGAGAGGGTACATTCAACAACAGACACGCTGAATTTTAAAAACTACGAAATTCAACCCCAGGATATTCTACAAATAAGAAACCTGCAAAATAAAAAATACATTGTTGATGAACCGGCAACCGGTGTAACAGCCAAATTAACTGGTAATAGTGAAGGCGGACAACAGTACCAGGTGGAGGATGACGGCACCGTGGCACTCCCGGTTATCGGCAGGGTGAAAGTAGCAGGACTCAGCCGCCGGCAGGCCGCACGCGAAATCGAAACGCTTTACCGTAAGGAACTGAAAGACCCGATTATAGAACTCAAAATTGTTAACCTGAAGGTTACGCTGCTGGGAGAAGTGAATAAACAAGGTATTTATAACCTGGCAAAAGACCGTACTTCACTGATGGAAATGATCGGCGAAGGCGGTGGCCTGAATGAAAAGGCAAATATCAAAAATGTAAAGATCATCAGGGGCGGAATGGATAACCCGACGGTGCTGGAGTTTGACCTGAGTAACCTGCAAACACTGTCTGACAGAAGAACTATCCTTCAGAATAATGATATTATCTATGTTACCCAAAATAAACGTGCCGTAAATGCCGATCACCTGAAAGGTATGTCGGCTGTTTTACAGCCTGTTATCGCTCTATTAAACACTGCATTAATTATTTATACGCTTACCCGCTAATGGAGGAGACATCAGGCAACCAAAAGAAACAGGTCTACAAGGAAATCGACTATATAAATGTAGTACGGATCTTGTTTAGCCGCTGGTATTTGATTGCAGCCATGGCACTGCTTGGCGTATTATATGCGTATGCATATTTATGGTACACCCCGAAAACGTATAGAACATCGGGTATGCTCAAGTTTGAAGTTAAACAAACTGAGCTATCCGACCTGATGACGGCGATGAATAGCAATGACGGCCACTCTACTATTGAAAGCGAACGGTTTATTCTGCAAAGCCGCAACCTGCTGATTGATGCCATAAAAAAACTGAATTATACCATCTCTTTTTATACTGCCGACGAGATCCGTACGACTGACCTCTACCCTTATCAGCCGCTCCGGATAGATTTACTGGATTTTGATAGCCTCAATTTTTATCAGGATATCATTAAATATAAATCAGTAGACAGTAAACGTTTCCAGCTTTCCTGGAAGATGTACGGTGCAGATGTCCAAAAAACTTTCGCTTATCATGCGCCTGTAAGGATCGGCAAGCTCAGCTTTACACTGAACGATCCACAGCCTCTTGAACACCATACTTACCTGTTTCAGTTCAATAAGCCTGAACACTTCTTAGGAAGAGTACGCGGTGGCCTCCATGCTGAAGAACTGGATAAAAACGCCAATGTGCTCACATTACAGCAAACGGATTCGAACCCGCAGTTCGCTGCCGATATCCTGAACGCGATCATGAATGAGTATATGAATTATGACCGCGACCAAAAAACCAAATCGGCTACACAGATGATCCGCTTTATTACGGAACAGCAACAGTACCTTTCTACCGCTGTTAAAGGCTCTGAAGTCTCTATGGAGAAGTATAAACAAAATTCAGGCGTGCTGGATGTGAATACCTCGGCCGGCATGTTCCTCGCCAAGGTGACGGACCTGGAATCACAAGCCTCTTTGCTCAGGATCCAGCTGATAGCGATCGATCTGCTGAAAAAACAAATCTCGGATAAAAAAGATAATG
>JAATFQ010000056.1 GCA_015655115.1 Sphingobacteriales bacterium | reverse complement strand
TAGCAGTAAATGCTATGTTCAATAAAAAATCTGAAGTTATTCCCGGCTTCACTAATAGGATATCTGCTTATGCTAACCGTTTTCTTCCAAAATCTATCATTGAATATGTTGCCGCCAGTCTGTATAAAATACGCTAAAAAGGATGTTAATCCTTTAATGAGCATTGACGGCCGTGCCCATGATGACCTGGAGTTACAATTCATCAATTGATGTGATGCTTTCTCAGTAAAGGAGAGTTTTGACGTAATGGGCTTATATTGAACAGCTAAGTATCAAAAGGGCAGGGTGCTACATATTCATCTTTTTTTTTGAATATTTTCAAAAAAATTAGGTAGGCATGGAAATATTTTATTACATTCGCTTAATGTCTACTTAAATAGTAGTCTTAATTTACCATGATAAACGCGCTCACATTTACTTATTCCTTTAAGGCATTGCTTCTCACCAGGAAGTATATGCAGTGTTGTTGTTGTTAATACAATAGATCATTCCTGATCTGATCTTTCCTTTATTAAATCATTTCTTTTTCTAATTTTAAACCTACTGATATGGCACCCTCATATACAAGGTTTTCTCTGGCTGAATCTTTAACAGCAGAGCAAACAGCTTTTTTTAACAAAAATGGATTTATTCATTTCAAAAATTTCATTACCCCGGATACGGTAAGCTCAATTGTAAATGCCTCTGTTGAGGTGCAGAATAAGTGGATAACGGAGGGGGTAGACAAGGTCAATGGCGTTCCTATAAAATATGGGCGCGACCTTGATGGATCGCCTCTTGTGCAGCGATTTGCTTTTATCAATCAGCACCATTCTGCTTTTAGCGGACTGTTACTTGATCCGCGTTTTAAGGCTCTGTTTGAGCTTGCCGGTGGAAATGCCCGCCTTGGCGAAAATGAAAAGGATGGAATGGTGTTCAATCATTATGTAAACGGACCTGAAAGTAAATTTACCAAAATGGGATGGCATACCGATGGGCTCAGGGATGTTTTTTATGGGAAGAAACTAAACCCAATGCTGAATGTTGGTATACATCTGAGTAATCTGAAACCTGAAAATGGTGGCTTGAGATTAATTCCCGGCACACATAAACAAGGGCTTTATCAGATGCTGTTCAGGAAGAAATACTTTTTAGATCATGATAACGACCCTAAGGAGATCGCTATTATACCTGAGGCAGGCGACCTGACTGTTCATGATGGAAGGCTGTGGCACCGCGTGGCACAATCGTCTGTTACCGGAGAGGAAAGCCGCAGACGGGTGATTTATATCCCTATCATCGCAGGTAAGTACAGCCCTAAAAATGAAAATAGTCCTACAGTTTTTTATCAGCGTTTTGCCGGTATAGTGAAGTAACCTGCAGGGTTGTGAAATGAATCTGCAGAGGTTGTAAAATAATTTCTGATTCCTTATCGCTTCTAATTAATTAATAAAAATGCTCATTTTAATTATAGTCAACTATCTGATCAGATCAGGGAAGTTAAAACGGCCGGCACTTTTCTGTAAAAATGCCTATAAGAAATTGGCGCTTCGGGTGCTTTAGCTTGATGGCCTTATGTACCCCTGGCGATTAACAAGGTCAACGAATTTATCCCTGAAATACTTCCGGAATTTGACGTTTAGATAGATATAAATTGATGTTTAGGTAGGATAATTAATGTTTAGATAGATAAAAAGGGGGCGTTCAGCCTACCGAAAACACCGTGTTTATTTAGCGGAATAAATATTTTAAATAAAGTATAGTTATTTGGTAGACTATTTATATATTTGTCCTATTAAAAGTTCTTAAATTTAATACTTATCCAGAAAGACTGAGGGAAAGGCCCTATGAAGTCTTAGCAACCTGTACGATACAAGGTGCTAATTCCTTCCGCCAATATGGTGGATAGATAAATACAATTTCTATCAGATTTTTCTGAATAAGTAGCCCTTATCAATTTTAAATCTAAAAAGAAATGAGAATTTATCTAGACAATGCAGCAACTACACCTTTAAGTAAAGAAGTTTTTCAGGCCATGGAGCCATTTATTTTTGAGAACTTCGGTAACCCATCTTCTACACATTCATATGGTAGATATGCAAGGACCGCTATTGAAGATTCGCGCAAAACTATTGCCGACTTACTGAATACTACTCCATCACAGCTAATTTTTACCTCCGGTGGTACGGAAGCTGATAATACGGCTATATTATCCTCCATTCGCAGCAACGGAATCCGCGTAGCAATAACGACACAATTGGAGCATCACGCCGTTTTAAATACGCTGGAATATTTGCGCAATAATGGAGAAATAAAACTGATTTACTTAAATCATGACGATAAGGGGGATATTTCAATTCAGGAGTTAGAAGATTTACTCTCTGCAAATGAGCGGGCATTCGTTTCAACTATGCATGGTAATAACGAAATAGGCAATCTCAATCCCATAGACGAGATTGCTGAAGTCTGTTGTAGATACGGAGCAATATTTCATACTGATACTGTGCAGACTATGGGGCAGTACAAGTATGATACACAAAAATTAAAGGCGGACTTTCTGGTAGGTTCTGCTCATAAATTTCATGGACCAAAGGGAGTTGGCTTTTTATTCAAAAGTACTTCAGATAAACTGAGACCATTGATTAACGGTGGGTCTCAGGAAAGAGGACAGCGCAGTGGTACGGAAAATGTGTCAGGAATTGTAGGCCTGGCTAAAGCACTTGAACTGAGTTACGCCAATTCAGATCTATATCAACAGCAAATAGGTAATCTTAAGCAGAAGATGATAATGGATTTATTAAAGAGAATTCCAGGAATTAGATTCAATGGGAATTCAGCCGACTACAATAGTTTAAAAACAGTGTTAAGCGTCTCGTTACCTGATCTTGCTAACGGATTGTCGCCAATAACCTATCTCGATCAGCATAATATTTGTGTATCCGGTGGCAGTGCATGTACCAGCGCTACAGGTTCGCATGTGTTAACGGCATTAGGTAATGACTTCGACCGGACAACTGTACGTTTCTCTTTTAGTAGGTATACTACGGAAAATGAGATTGACGAAGTAATTAACCATTTGACGAATCTTTATGTAAGAGAGGTATTCGCTGAATTGAGAGCTGTTTGTTAATGTTCTGGATTCCTAACAATTGAATGGTATGTACCTGCCTTCAATTGTTAGGTGTTAAAAGATATTTATCTATCGTCTATCATATCAATTGTAATTCAGAGCTCTTCATACCTGAGCACGTAATTAGTATAGATACTTTTAATATTAAATACCTCATCAATGATGATCAGTATAATTACCGGTAGAAGAACCAGTTCAATATGATCATTTTTCCATAATAAGAATGCAAGGGCGGCCATAATCCTGGTGTATTCCAGATAGTAAACCCATCTTTTTTGTTCCATTAGCGCACCACAATTGATTAGTGTGAGCAAAATCAGGGTTGTAATAAATAGCTTATCGTCGACCCCTAAATAAGCATATGCGGCGGTGATAAATGTAAGCAGCAGAATAGCACAGATAACCTGTATATTTAGATACTTCCTGAATTTAAATCTATAGATATCTGCTGATCTGTGCTGAAAATACCGCTTTTCCAATGTGGGGCGTATCTCCTGATCCAGAAGAGCCGGGCTTCCAAAGATAATCTTCAGCCTGTTCCTGAGCGACGTTGTCTGTTTGCAGGCTTCAATAATCTCAAGGTAATAATGGAAATGCTGCCATAAAAAGCTATAGCTTTTTATAGGATGTGTCAATCCATACTGAGGCGGCTCCTCTTCTTTTTGAAAAGTGCCGAATATTTTATCCCAGAAAGTGAATACGTCTCCAAAGTTTTTATCCAGGTATTTGGTATCACTGGCATGATGGATCCCGTGAAGGGAAGGGGTAATCAGGATATGCTCCAGCCAGCCCAGTTTCCCAATGAGCTGCGTATGCGTAAAAAAAGAATAGGCGCCATGGACAATCAGTATGATGATGACCATATTTGGATGAAAGCCCAGAAATGGAATAGCACACCAAAATATATTTCTGATCAGCGATTGGAAAACGGTGATCCTGGCTGCTACAGTGTAATTAAACTCTTCACTTTGATGATGCACGATGTGTGCTGCCCATAAGAAATTAATCTGATGGCCCAGCCGGTGGTACCAGTACCAAACCAAGTCTGTAACCAGGATGAGCAAAACCCATACCCACCAGGTATTTGGTATTTTAAATAGAGCATAATTGGCATAGATCCAGCAATACAAGCTGTAGAATGTGGCTGCAATAAACAGGTTAAGCAATCTCTCGGCAATGCCAATGCTTAAATTGGATATGGAGCTTTCATATTTAAATACCCCTAAACGCTTTTTACGCTTAGCCAACAGATATTCAAGTAATAAGAATAGTAGAAATGCTGGTATAGCAAATGCTTCGTAATTGATTTTTATCATACAGTATATTAATTTTTAAACATTAATTTTTTAAACCTATAAGCCTTCCTCTCAGGATATTTTTGCGTAATTGCTGCCCTGCTAATTCAGTGAGGCGATTGTAATCATCTAGCCGCTCTTCTCTTTAAATTCCGCGAACCATAAACAGCAACGCATGATAAATTAAGCAAACTGACAACTGTTGGTGCTTGCCTTAATAAAGTATACTAAAATAGTAGTCTTTACAAAAGTAGCAAAATATTTGTTTCAGCAGGTGTAATCTGGCCCGTTTTTTTGATCACGGTTTTATTAGTCAATCAGCCAGTTACGTTCCATATAGAAATTAAAGAGGGAATTGCCTGATGCATTAATTAAATCTATTAAATTAGTAGATTATTTATATATTTACCGCCACTCCATCCCGTTATTCAAAAAGACGAAATCTCAATTGTAATGATAAAAAGTACCCTTTCCAGAAGGAAGTTCCTTAAAAATTCACTCATCATCACTGCTGCCACACCAGCTATTATCAATACCAGTACAGCAAATGTAATTTCGAAGATTAAAACGCCAGCGGGACCTGTGAAACTGGCATGGTTAGATAAAAGCAATTCGCCATTATCTGCGGGTTTAACCTGGGGAGTACCATGGCCCAAAGGAACGCTTAAAGCAACACAAAAATTTCATCTGCGCAATGTACAGGGAAATGAATATGCTGTTCAGTCATGGCCGCTCGCCTTTTGGCCGGATGGGTCGTTGAAATGGACAGGAAATGCGGCCTCGGCTTTACCATCTGATGGTGAGTATACGATTGTTCCTGGTGGGACAGCCGTTACAAGTGCCGTAATTACCATTCGGGAGGATGAAAGCATTATCAGGATTGATACTGGTAAATTACAATGTATCGTTAACAAATCCGGACAGGTATTGATTGCAGAAATCAGCCTGAACAACGAGCCTATAGCTATTTCTGGATTGCTACAGGCAATTATTCAGGATCAGCCTGATGACACTTATGATCATCCTGTAGCCCGGGAAATCCTGAAAGGGCAGATTGAGCAAGTAACTGTTGAGCATCGCGGTCCGGTGAGGGCCGTGATCAAAATAACCGGGCGCCACGTTTCAAAACAGCTCAGCCTGCTGCCTTTTGTGATCCGTCTCCATTTTTTTGCAGATAGCGACGAGATCAAAATCCTGCATACGCTGATCTATGATGCCAATGAACAGGTCCATTTCGTAAAAGGACTGGGGTTATCATTTGATATTCCGCTGAATGATGAATTACATAACAGGCATATTCGCTTTGTGAATACAGAAGAGGAGGGGATCTTTGGAGAAGCCGTAAGAGGATTGACAGGTTTGCGTAAAGACCCGGGTATCTTGTTTACCCACGGACAGATCAATGGAGAATCTACTCCGCCTTTAACTGCGCTGCCTGATACTATCGCTGAGCATTTAAAATATATCCCGGCATTTGGTGATTATACATTATTCCAGGGCAATGCTGAAGGTTTTACCATCAAAAAAAGAACGGCAGCCGGACATGGCTGGCTCAGCTCTGCACAGGGAAAAAGGGCATTGGGAACGGTATATCTGGGCACGCCTAAAGGGGGACTGATTGCCGGTATACGGAATTTCTGGCAGAGTTTCCCGGCACAACTGGATATCCGCAATGCTGCGTCGGATACCGGTAAATTGAATTTATGGCTTTGGGCTCCTGAAGCTGCGGCTATGGACCTTCGTTTTTATCATGATGGTATGGGAGAAGACGATTTTGTAAAACAAAGAGAGGCGCTGGAAATTACTTATGAAGATTATGAACCTGGGTTTGGCACGCCTCTTGGCGTAGCAAGAACAAGTGAGGTAGTGCTGAAAGCGGTTATTGCTACTCCCTCCAGAGCAATATTATTGAAAGTTGCACAGCAAATTCAAAATCCTGCAACCTTAATTGCTGACCATGCTTACCTGAAAACACAACAGGTTTTTGGAGGCAACTGGAGCTTAACCAATCACTCAGATTTGGCTAAAGCTGCTATTGAGGATGAACTGGATAAATATTTTGGCTATTATCAGCAACAGGTGGAAGAACATAAATGGTACGGCTTTTGGAATTATGGCGACTTTATGCACACGTATGATACCGACCGGCATACCTGGCGCTACGATGTAGGCGGTTTTGCCTGGGATAATTCAGAGCTCTCTACAGACCTGTGGCTCTGGTATTATTATTTAAAAACGCAAAGGACAGATGTCTTTAGAGTTGCCGAAGCCATGACCCGTCATACAGGAGAAGTAGATGTACACCATATTGGCCGTTTCGCTCCCTTAGGCTCTCGACATAACGTAATGCATTGGGGCTGCAGTGCCAAACAATTGAGAATAAGCACTGCCGCCAACAGGCGTTTTTATTATTATTTAACAGCTGATGAACGAATAGGCGATCTGTTGAAAGAGCAGGTTTTTGCAGCCAGGGCATTGAGCCGTATACAACCTGGCCGTAAACTGGAAAATATCAGGAATAGTAAACAGCCTGAATATACTGAGCATAAAATCCCTGCAAGTTTCGGCACAGACTGGGGTGCCATTGCTGCAGCATGGTTAACAGAATGGGAACGTACCGGCGATAAGGAAATCCGTGACCGCCTGGTCAATAGTATGAAAACTATTGCAGCACAGCCTCATGGCTTTTTTACCGGTTCTGGCATCTTGCACCTGGATACCGGAAAATTTGAAATCAGTACTTCTAAAGCCTTAAGCGTGTCGCACCTGAATGCAGTCTTTGGCCTTACCGAAATTGCCGAGGAGCTGATTGCCCTGGTGGATGTGCCTGAATTTACGGATGCATGGCTGCGCTATTGCAGATTATATAATGCGGGTGCCGCTGAGCAGGAAAAGGAATTGGGGCAGAGCCTGAAGAAACTGAACCTGGGACAGGGGCATTCGCGCTTAACAGCTTACGCTGCTTATAAGGAACAGGATCCGCAACTAGCTAAAAGAGCATGGGCAGAATTTTATGAAGGAAGAGCTGGAATAGTTCCGGGAGCTTTTAAAATTGAAAAGATAAAAGGTGTACAGGTGCTTTATCCTGTAGCAGAAAATAAGATGATTTCCACCAATGCGGTTGCCCAATGGGCGCTGGCAGCAATCCAGTGTCTTGCCTATGCGGGCAAGGCTATATAGTGCAGTTCCAGTAATTTGATAATGATACTCCAGTAATTTAATGATAATGGTTTCCTATAAAAAGATAATACTACTAGCGTTTTCGCTTTGGAGCAGTACGGTTACCTGTTTTGCACAAAAACAGGTTGAACACCTTAGCCGTGGGCTTGTTGCTTTGCAATATGATGAGCGGCATGTGTTTTTGAGTTGGCGACTGTTGGCAAGTGACCCGCAGAATTTATCATTTGATGTGTACAGGCAGCAAACTGGCAAAGCAAAGCAGAAATTAAATAACCTGCCAATAAAGGATGTGACAAATTTCAGAGACACTACGGTAGATTTCAGTGCTACTTCTCCTAAAGCTGCTGTAAGCTACACCTGGTGGGTTAAAGCAGCTAATATTGCTGCATCTGAGCCAGGTTCTACTTTTACTTTATCAGCAGATAACGCTAAAAAAGGATATTTATCCATCCCTATCCAGTTGCCCCCTGCCGGCGAAATTGATGGTGTAAAATATGCTTATACTGCTAATGATGCGAGTGCAGCAGATTTGAATGGTGATGGGGATTATGAGATTATCCTGAAATGGGACCCCTCAAATTCCAGAAACCCACCGCAGACTGGTTTTACAGGAAATCAGATCCTTGATGCTTATCAAATGGATGGAAAACTTTTATGGCGTATTGATCTTGGTAAAAATATCAGATCGGGTGCCGCCTACACCCAATTTCTGGTTTACGATTTTGATGGCGATGGGAAAGCTGAACTGATTACTAAAACAGCAGATGGTACTATTGATGGCTTAGGTAAAGTAATTGGCGACCCAACCAAAGACTGGAGAACATATGAAAAGGGTGGTACCTATGGAAAGATTGTCCGGGGGCCTGAGTTTCTGAGTGTTTTCAATGGTGAAACCGGAGCGGTAATGGCCACGGTACCTTTTGTGCCCGACAGGTTCCCGCTTGACGGCTGGGGTGGCACTGGCGGTAATGGGGGAAATGATAATACGGGAGGGCGGGCCGACCGCTTTACTGCAGGAGTTGCCTACCTGGATGGAAAACATCCCAGCGCTTTCTTTGTACGTGGTTGGTATGGGCGTACGGTAATAGCGGCCTGGGACTGGAAGGCGGGGAAATTAAGTAGCCGCTGGGTTTTTGATTCTAAAAACAGGGATAATCCTTATTCAGGCATGGCCAATCACAGTGTGAGTGTTGCCGATATGGATAATGATGGCAAGGATGAGATTTGTGTGGGTGCAATGACAGTAGATGACAATGGAAAGGGGCTATATACTACTGGATTCGGACATGGCGATGCTTTACATGTAGCAAAAATGAGTCCGGCAAACGAAGAGGTGTCCGTATTTGGGATACATGAGATCGAAGATACCCTGAAAACGCCGGTGAGACCTGGTGTAGCACTTTACAGTGCGGAGACTGGGGAAACCAGGTTTAAGTTGGGACGCAATATTGATGTAGGCAGAGGGGTGGCTGCGGATATTGACCCGACGCATCCGGGCTTTGAAAACTGGGGCGGACCAGGCGGACTGCGTGATTTGGAAGGTAAAACAATAAGTAATGCTGTGCCCAGCTCCACTAATTTTGTAATATGGTGGGAT
Organism: Sphingobacteriales bacterium; assembly: GCA_015655115.1. Taxonomy (GTDB): domain Bacteria; phylum Bacteroidota; class Bacteroidia; order Sphingobacteriales; family Sphingobacteriaceae; genus Pedobacter. The sequence continues at coordinate 742 of JAATFQ010000056.1, read as the reverse complement.
GGGGATCTGACAAGAGAGTTGCTGGATAAAAACAGGATCGATAAATGGGACTGGAAAACAGAAAAAACCGTGAACCTGCTGCAGGCAGAAGATTGCCTTTCCAATAATGGCACTAAGGCTACGCCGGTATTAAGTGCCGATCTGTTTGGCGACTGGCGCGAGGAAGTGATCTGGCGAACAAAAGATAATAAGGAGCTGCGTATTTATTCTACTACTATCCCAACAACCTACCGCTTTACCTCACTCATGCAGGACCCGCAATACCGCACAGCTGTAGCGGGGCAAAACGTAAGTTATAACCAGCCACCACACCCTGGCTTTTATCTTGGCAGCGGTATGCTTCATCCTTCAAAAGAAAAGGTACTGATCGTCAAAAAAAGTACGCTTAAAAATACGCGGCTTAAAAAATAGGATACCTAAAAAAGTAAATTTAAAAAATGAAAAAGTATATGTTGACCAGCTTAATGGTCCTATTATTTTTTGCGGGTAACCTGTTTGCCCAGCATAGCATTAAACATAGTGGTAAGGCAGATTGGCAGTTGATCTTCAGGGAGCGTTTTTCACAACCACTTGATACCAGTCTCTGGCATATAGAGCTGCAGCCATCACCCGGGTCCTTTGCTGAAACAAGAAAAGGAAAATTGGTATTGCAAACAGATGGGGGCGTAACGGTCTGGCTAAAAGAAAAACTGAAGGGAAATATCAGGATATGTTATGACCGCAAGGTAATTATGAAAGGTGG
>JAATFQ010000279.1 GCA_015655115.1 Sphingobacteriales bacterium | reverse complement strand
CGGCAGATCTACATGATCTAATTCTGCCAGGTCCTGAAATACAATTGCCTCACCATCAGTCTGCCCCTGTAATCCTATAACTTCTGCATGTCCGTGTTTACCGAAAATCAGGATCTGCTCTTTATCGTCATGCGAGTTCTTAATCCTGTTTTGCAATTTCAATACTACAGGGCATGAAGCATCGATAAGAATTAGGTTGTTTTCTAATGCCAGCTGATAAGTTGACGGTGCCTCGCCATGCGCCCTGATCAATACTTTTTCGTCATGCAATTGCTGCAACTGCTCATGATCAATAATCCGGAGCCCACGATCGGTTAAGCGCTTAACTTCTTCATCATTATGTACAATGTCGCCAAGGCAATATAAATAATCCTCATTTTCCAGAATATCTTCTGCCATTTCTATGGCATAAACTACTCCGAAACAAAAACCGGAAGCTTTATCTATTGTTACGGCCAGGTTGTATTTCATCAGATTGTTTGTTTGATTAGGATATAATTCTTAAGCTTTTTTATCAATGTAAGCTTCATTAGTGGTCAACACTGATATCGCCTAAACAAATTATATTGCTAAAACAAAATTACACAAAAGAGTTTCAAATTTTACCTCCATTGCCTTAATATCGTCAAAATACGCGCAAAGATGGCATTTGACAGGGAAAAACATAACATAATCATCTGTACAGGATGCAGCAATACATTGATCAAAGGGTTTTGCCTGACCAAAAATGAGATCATTACACGGGTTAAAAATATCAATCCTACAGGCATGATCAATAACTCGTATTCTGCACCGCCAAGCATCACTAAGGGACCTGCAATTAGCAGAATGAGATATACCAGGGCAGCGATGGTATTGTCTCCGAAGACAAGGAGCAGGTTTTCACTGCTTTGATTAAATATATTTTGATCAGATGGGAATGAGATTGATATTAACTGATCGCCCAAAAGGGTTTCGGCTTTTAGGTTTTCCTCTTTTACCTGTCTAACGGCCTCCCTGACAGGCTGCCACCGGTATTTCATAAAGTCTGAAGTCAGGAAAAGCATACATTTATCGCCCGATGCGGAGAAAGCAGGACTAGTAAGCAGACGTACCAGCCGCAGCGGAAATAAATTGAGCAGCACAAAATCTTGGAGAGGCAGTAATAGCCGCTGTTTGATGGTATTAATTTGCTGTGTAGGTATTATGGTGAGCAAACTGAGGTTAAACACTTTCATTCTGTAGAGTGCACTATCGAGAAAGCCTGGCCTGATACTGGTGTCAGCATCCAGGAATAAAAGATAATCGCCGGTTATTGCTATACGAAGAGCTGACCTATCAGGACTATGATAGTCTGCCTGATTTTGTGCCACCATACGAAAACGTTCATCATCCGCACAAAACTGCTGACAGATCTCTATATTTTCTTTATCTACACAATTGATCAGTACCTCAATAGGCTGGTGTTCCTGAAGTTTTAATGACCTCAACAATTCCTGAAGTCTTATTTTGGTAGTTTCAGCATTGATAACAATGGTTACCTTATCAGGAAAGTGTTTTCCATACTTACCCAGTTTGGGATTGGAAAGAAAGTTGAAAAGGGTGACAGAAAAACGAAGAATTAAAAAAACGAGAATAATATAAATGAAAAAAAACATAAGCTCTATCTCAAATAGACGCCATCTTCTTCTCCCTCTACATCAATTATTACATCTATATGCTCTTTTAACACTGTAGCCATCTGCAATCCCACGAAATCTGTAGAAATCGGGAATATCTTATGGCTCCTGTCTACCAGCACCACTGTACGTATCTTTTTATGAGGTGTATTTAAGAAAATGCCCATACCATAGGAAAGAGTTTTGCCGCTATTTAATACATCGTCTACAAGGATGATAACCCTGTTTTTGACCTTCACAGGTTCTATATCAGTGCTTGCCACTAAACGCGTATTGTCTTTTTCGAGGTCAATACGCATCATGGTAACTTTCAGCGCAGAAATTTCAAGCAATACCGTTTTTAACCGTAATGCGAGTTTATAGCCACGATCCCATATCCCGGCAAGTATAATTTCTTTTTCATTCAAGTTATCTTCCAGCACCTGATAAGCCATGCGGTTTATTTTTTGCTGGAT
>JAATFQ010000137.1 GCA_015655115.1 Sphingobacteriales bacterium | reverse complement strand
TGATGAACTGCCGGAATTCAAAAGAAGTGTACTCGAGGTGATGCGCCAGCCATTGGAAGATCGGAAAGTGACGATCTCCAGATCGCGCCTGAGCGTTGAGTACCCGGCAAGTTTCATGCTGATTGCCTCCATGAACCCCTGCCCATGTGGCTTTTATAACCATCCTGAAAAACAATGTACCTGCTCAACGGCTATGGTTCAGAAATATCTCAGTAAGATCTCCGGACCTTTGATGGACAGGATAGATTTGCATGTAGAGGTGACACCAGTAAACTTTAATGACCTCACATCCTTAATGCCTGCAGAGAAAAGTGCAACGATCAGAGCACGTGTGATCAATGCCCGTGCCCGGCAGGACTTGCGTTTTGCCAACGCTGCGGACATGCATTATAATGCCCAGATGAGCGCTAATATGGTGCGGAAAGTTTGCCAGATCAATGCCGAAGGCCGTGGCCTCATTAAAAAAGCAATGGAAAGTCTGGGGCTGTCGGCCAGGGCGTATGACCGGATCCTGAAGGTGTCACGCACTATAGCCGACCTGGCGGGCAGCACACATATTGAGCTGGAACACCTCGCAGAAGCAATCCATTACCGCAGCCTGGACAGGGACAGCTGGTCGGGATAATCGTTCTTCCCTGACAATTATTCTTTCTAGATATCTTTACAGTTCTTCTGAATCTTCGCCGGTACTCAGTTCATCATCCTCTTCTTCCTCTTCAGGAACATAAGCTACGATCTCTCTGCCTATAGCATTGATTTCTTCATTTTCCTCAAAAAGCGGCAGGGCCGTTTCAGGATCGAGTTTCAGCCATTGTGACTCTGTATCTTTCTGGATCTGCACGTATTCTTTACCGTCTTTGAAGACTACATAAATGTCGTTACCCTCAGGAAAAATGGCATAGTCTATCTCTCCGATGGTGATGTCAAATGGCTCTTGCATTGTTTTATTCTTAGGTCTTAAAAATCAATTCACGCCAAAGATACTAATTCGCGCTACTTAGCTTTGTCATGAAAGCGATAAATTTATTGTCGTTGTAATTTGCGGCACCAGATTCATTGTAGGAAACTCTCCCTTGTCTATCTAATACGACAGTGGTAGGCAAGGAGCCACTGAATATCGCTTCGGGTATTTCGCTTGCCACATCATATACAGGCAAACCATATTTCCGCTTATCCATAAACTTTTTGGCCTTCGGTAAATCTCCGTCAGCATCTACAAAAATGAACGCAAAAGAACTGTTGTCTTTAAACTTTTCATACATCTTGTGGATAGAAGGCATTTCGGCCAGACATGGAGGGCACCAGCTTGCCCAGAAGTTGAGGAACACTACCTTGCCCTTCAGATCGCCGATAGCCACCACCTTTCCCGATACATCCCGGAAACGCAGACCGGAAAGATCAACCGCAGGCCTGCTATCTTGTGCCTGATAGCCGGTATCGGGTTTAAACAGACCTATTTGCATCAACCCCTCGAGCATCAGTGCTTTTGCCGAGGGCACCAATAACAGTACCAGCAACAATGCCCCGATAATGCCATTGAATATATTATTACGTGTCAGTATTTTTTTCACAGGAAGTTCTCGTTATTAAAATAAACCTTAATTTGCATTACCTAACCTAACACCTCAAACCAATGAAAAAAATTGTTCCGGGCATGCTCTTACTCAGTGTGGCCATGTCTTGCACTAACAAAGATAAGAAAATGGAAAACTATAAATGGCCGGATGTCAAAGCACCTGTCGCAGACATCAAGCCTACTACCAGAATTTTACACGGTGATACCGTAGTAGACAATTACTACTGGATGATCGACTACTTTAAAAAAGGACCCGACAGCACAAAGGTGGTCGACTACCTGAAAGCAGAAAACAGCTATCTGGATAAAATGATGGCCGGTACTGACCAACTGCAGGCAGACCTGTTCAAAGAAATGAAAGGGCGTATTAAGGAAAAGGATGAGTCGGTGCCCGTATTTAAGAATGGCTATTACTACTATTCAAGAACAGAAGAAGGCAAACAATATTCTAAATATTGCCGCAAAAAAGGTAGCCTCACTGCCGCTGAAGAGGTTTTACTGGATATTGATGAGCTGGCTAAAGGTCATGCCTACTATTCTGCCACAGGGTTCAGCATTAGTCCTGATAATAAATTACTGGCATACAGTGTAGATTTGGTATCAAGACGGCAGTATACTGTCCATGTAAAAAACCTGGAAACGGGAGCATTGCTAACGGATGCTATTCCCAATACAGAGGGCGGAGCAGTCTGGGCAGCTGATAATAAAACGCTGTTTTACACCTCAAAAAATCCTGTTACTTTGCTGAGCGAGAAAATCCGCAAACATATACTGGGCAGCGATGCCGCAACAGATCCTGTGGTATATGAAGAAAAAGATAAGTCGAATTATATTGGGGTAGGCAAGTCCAAATCCGGAAAATATATCTTCATCTATTCTTCTGCTACGTTATCTTCAGAAGCAAGAATGATTCCCTCAGACCAGCCGGATGCTGCTTTTAAGGTATTCCAGCCAAGAATGAAAGAGGTCTTGTATACTGTAGTCCCACTGAGTGATAAATTCTTAATACTGACCAACTGGAACGCACTGAACTTCCGTCTGATGGAATGCCCGCTGGATAAAACCGGTAAGGAAAACTGGAAAGAGGTTATCCCTCATCGCAAAGAGGTTTTACTGGAAGGTGTTGAGGAATTCAAAGATTTCATCGTGGTGTCTGAACGGAAAAATGGACTTGCACAATTGCTGATCCGCAGCCTGAACGGTCCGGAACATTTTATAGATTTTGGTGAGCCTGCTTATACTGCTGTTACTGGCGCAAACCCGGATTATGAAAGTAAAACGTTGCGCTATATCTATACTTCTATGAAAACGCCTGTTTCTACGTATGATTATAACATGGAAACGAAGGCGAAGAAGCTGATGAAACAGCAGGAGGTTATTGGTGGCTACAATGCTGAAGATTACACCACAGAACGCCTGTATGCTACCGCAAAAGACGGAACAAAGGTGCCTATCTCTATTGTTTATAAAAAAGGACTGGTGAAAGACGGGACAGCACCTCTGTTGCTTTATGCGTATGGCTCTTATGGCAATAGCATTGATGCTGCCTTTTCAACTAATAATTTAAGCTTGCTCAACAGAGGCTTTGTATATGCGATAGCACATATCCGCGGTGGGGAAGAGATGGGCAGGCAATGGTATGAGGATGGTAAGCTGATGAAAAAGATGAATACTTTTACAGACTTTATCGACTGCGGCAAGTACCTGGTAAACGAGAAATTCACTAGTCCCGCCCATCTTTATGCACAAGGCGGCAGTGCGGGCGGTCTGTTAATGGGTGCCGTGCTGAACCTGCAGCCAGACTTATGGCATGGTGTGATTGCACAGGTTCCTTTTGTGGATGTGGTGAACACCATGCTTGACGAAAGTATCCCCCTGACTACAAATGAGTTCGACGAATGGGGAAACCCAAAAAATGCGGATGCTTACCATTATATGAAAAGCTATTCTCCTTATGAAAATGTGGAGAAGAAAGATTACCCTAATATCCTGGTGACTACTGGTCTTCATGACAGCCAGGTACAATATTTTGAACCAGCTAAATGGGTGGCGAAGTTACGTGCAATGAAGACTGATAAAAATATCCTCCTGCTGAAGACGAATATGGAATTTGGCCATGGCGGTGCATCGGGAAGATTTGATTACCTAAAAGATGTTGCGCTTAATTACGCGTTCCTGTTTGCACTGGAAGGGATTACGAAGTAAAAACGCCTCTGATCAGAACACCAGATAATAAAAAACGGCAATTCTCTTTCGAAAATTGCCGTTTTTTATTGATGATAATGCTGCTAAATACGATTCTGCAGCTTAGATCAGCTCCACGCTGCGGTTAACAAATGCAGTTAATTCTGCTCCTGTTAACATGCCTTGCGAAAGTAAAGCCAGGTCTACAGCCTGTTTAGCTAAAGCACTTTGCTCCTCAGCATTCTCAGTCTGCAGGATACGGTTTACCAGTTTATGGTTTCCATTTACCGCTACTTTATAGCTGTCTGGCATACTGCCATAGAAACTCATTCCGCCGCCCATCTGAGCCATCTCTTTCATCCTGCGCATGAATTCATCCATGGTTACTGTTACCGGGAATTCTTCTGGCAATAAACCTACGATCTCCACCTGAAAACCAGGTTTAACGATAGCCTTTTCAAAAACTTCTTTTACTTTGGCCGACTGCTCATCTGTCAACACTGATTCTACAACCTCGTCTTTTTCAATAAGCTTGCTGGTAACGCTTGAATCTACGCGTTTCAATAGTGTTTTATCCAGCTTCTGCTCCAGGTGACTTACAAAGTGTGTATCTATAGCCGAGTTCATCAGTAATACATCATAATCCTTTTTATTTGCTGCCTGGATAAAGCTATCCTGTTTAGCAGGATCAGTTGAATAGATATAAACTACCTGTCCGTTTTTATCAGTCTGGAAGTCTTTTACCTTTTCGCGGTATTCTTCCAGCGTGTAATGCTCTTCTTTAGTGTTGGTCAGCAGGGTGAAATCTTTCGCTTTCTCATAGAATTTCTCTTCGCTTACCATACCATATTTCACGAACAGACCAATGTCGCTCCATTTCTCTTCATAACCTTTACGGTCTTTATTGAAAAGCTCATGCAGCTTATCAGCAACTTTCTTAGTGATATAGCTATTGATTTTTTTAACGTTGCTATCAGCCTGAAGGAAACTTCTCGATACATTCAAAGGAATATCAGGAGAATCTATCACTCCGTGCAATAACATCAGGAATTCAGGAACGATATCTTTTACCTCGTCGGTAATGAATACCTGACGACTGTATAATTTGATTTTGTTGCGCTGCATGTCGAAATCGTTCTTCACCTTAGGGAAGTACAATACTCCTGTTAAGTTAAAAGGATAATCAACATTCAGGTGGATCCAGAACAAAGGATCTTCAGCCATAGGATATAATTGCTTGTAGAAGTCAAGATATTCCTGGTCTGACAAATCTGCAGGTGCTTTTGTCCAGATTGGTTTAGTAGTATTGATGATATTATCAGTTTCTACCGCAATATATTTCGGTTTTCCTTCTTCATCTTCGCCATCAGGCTCCTGATTTGTACGTGTACCAAACTTAATCGGCACAGGTAAGAACTTACCGTATTTATCTAAGATACCTTCCAGTTTTCCTTTATTCAGGAACTCGGCAGACTCTTCATTGATGTGTAAAATGATATCTGTTCCTCTTGTAGTACGGGTACCTTCAGAAATTTCATAAGTAGTACTTCCATCACAAACCCAGTGTGCAGGTTCTGCGCCATCCTGGAAAGACAAAGTCTGGATCTCAACCAGGTCTGACACCATAAATGCCGAATAGAAGCCTAAACCGAACTTACCGATGATTTCATTGGCATCTTTAGCGTCTTTGAATTTCTCAACAAACTCACTTGCACCAGAAAAAGCTACCTGATTAATATATTTTTTAATCTCCTCGGCAGTCATTCCTAATCCATTATCGCTAATGGTGATCGTTTTTTTCTCTTCGTCTAAAGCCACTTCAACAAGTGTGTCTCCCAGTTCGCCGTTGTATTGGCCCAGTGCAGCTAAGCGTCTGATTTTTTGTACCGCATCAACTGCATTGGAAACTAATTCACGAAGGAATATCTCATTATCAGAATAAAGAAACTTCTTAATAATGGGAAAAATGTTTTCGGTGTGTATGGAAATACTTCCCTTTTCTTCTATGCTCATATATTAACTCATTTTTAAGTACACAGAGGGCTTATCAAGGGATGTTCCAAATTTATATTTTGTCAATTTGACAGTAAACAATTGTGAATAAAGCTATATGCTGTATAACGTTGATGAAACCATCATGATCTTACAGATCACAAACAGAAATGAAAAGATCATGATAGCT
>JAATFQ010000097.1 GCA_015655115.1 Sphingobacteriales bacterium | reverse complement strand
TTGTTTCCTGGCCCTTCCGCCCTGGTAAATTGGAATATTCAGCGTTACACCAGCAGAATAGTTATACCTGAACTGGTCAATATCCGGGGTGAAGCCATTTTTAAATCCGGTTCCCCCGCTCATTACCAGCGAAGGTTTTCCGTTGGACTGACTTACTTTAAGTTCTGCTTCGGCTTGTTTTATCCTGTCTTTGATCAATCTGAATTCAGGGTTATTGTTCTGTGCCTCTGCCACCGCTTCATTCAGATCATATACATTTTGTACAGGAAAGACAAAATTTGAGGAGTTGGCCTTAATCCTTGCCCCCGTTGCATATTCCATCAACGCATATTGTTTATTCAGGTTATTCTGAAGATCTATCTTCCTATTGCCTTCCTGGTCAATGCTGGACTGAATGGAAAGGACGTCATACTTTAAGGCATCGCCATTTTTGAATTTAACTTCTGTATCCTTTTTATTGACTTCCAGGAAGTTGATTACACTATCCTGTATGGCAATTGCATCTTTGAGATAAGCAATCTGGTAGTAAATACTACTCACCTGGAAAGCCATCTGATTCTGGTTAAATTGCAGATTATCCTGAGCATATTCCAGTCCTGCTTTAGCACGGTCTACACCAGCTTTAACTACGCCAAAATCCCAAAGTGTATAACTCGCATCAACAGATGTATTATAATTATTTTTAGGCATAATCTGAAAACTAAGCATATTGTCACCACTGGGGATACTGATCTGCGAAACGGGGTCCATGTACCTGTAACTGCCCGTTGCCTGTACCGAAGGCAGTCCGGCAGATTTCGCAAGTAGAATACGCTGTTGTTCTACATCTACAGCTTGTCCCAATTCCTTAAACTGAGGAAAATATGTGAAAGACTGGTTGATCAATGTTTTAAGGTCTCCAATATTTTCCTGAGCATGCAAAGCAGCAGACAGAGATATCAGAGATATAATGATGAATAACTTTTTCATTGAGATTATATTAATTTTTATAGGTGATGAAAATATCATGTATTATGAGTTGACTATTAATGTGCTGCCGCAGCCACCTTTGCCCTGGTTTCAGCATCCATATTCTCATTTTTGAGTAGCAGCATAAATGGAATAGTACAGGTAAAGAATATTGCGATAAGCAGAAAGCCATCTAAGTACGCCTGCATTTGTGCCTGATTGGATAAGCTGTGGTCCAATGCACCAAGAGCTGCCTGTTTGGCCAAAGTTGGATTCATACCCTTGGCAATCATCCCATTCGTCAGTCCCCCCAGCCTTTCCGTTAAAAGAGGGTTATTTCCCTGCAGGTTAGAGACCAGGTCCATGCGGTGTGTGGCGAAACGGTTAGTAGCGTAAGTATTCATAATCGCAATACCAAAGGCGCCCCCTAACTGACGGAACATATTGTTCAGTGAAATACCGTAAGGCATATCCTGCGGCTTTAACCCTACCACAGCCTGACTTAACAGAGGCACTGTTAAACATCCTGTCCCTACCCCACGGCAAATCTGAGTAACGATAAACCACCACTTGTCCGCGTCCGGCGCAGCCTGTGAAGAGGTATAACCATGTAAAATGAACAGTGCAAAACCCAGAGACACAAAATAAATAGGCTTTATCCCCTTACCCAATCCAGCCCCGATAAAAGGCATGGCAAAAATGGTCACCAAAGCACCTGGCACCATCGATAGTCCGGATTCTGTGGGGGTATACCCCATCACCCGCTGCACCATCACCGGGAACAGATAAACAGATCCGAAAAGTCCGAAACCACATACAAATGTCAGGATGTTACTCCCAATCAGGTTTTTACTTTTCATTACCTTCAGGTTGATCGCGGGATTTTTTGTGTGCAGCTCCCACCAGATAAACAAAGCCAGCCCCAGTACAGCGGCACAGGTCAGGTAGCGGATCGTTTCATCCTCAAACCAATCGTCCGACTGCCCTTTTTCCAGAATATACTGCAGGGCACCAACACCTACTGTAAGGGATAAGATCCCGATATAGTCAATAGAGATAGATTTTTTATCAATGTTATATTCATTAGGCTTCTTGTCTACAAACTTCCAGGTCAACAATGCCGCAGCGATCCCGATAGGGATATTGATATCGAAGATGAATGCCCAATGGTAGTTGTCTACAATATAACCGCCCAGGATTGGCCCTATCGTCGGACCGATGACGATACCCATCCCAAATATTCCGCCGGCTATGCCTTTATCTTCGGGCCTGAATTGGTCGAACAATATGCCTTGCGACACAGAAAGCAATGCTCCGCCCCCGATACCCTGAACAAACCGCCAGAAGACAAGCATCCATAAAGAAGTTGACGTACCGCACATATAAGAAGCCAGTGTAAACAGGATAATTGAGCAGAGGTAATAGTTTTTCCGTCCGAAATACTTACTTAAAAAGCCTGTAAGCGGGATGATAATCACATTTGCGATGGCATAAGCAGTCACCACCCATGATGCATCTTCAAGCGTTGCTCCCAGTGTTCCGCTGATATTATTCAGCGCCACATTGATAATGGAGGTGTCAATCAGCTCCATTATTGCTGCCGTGATACAGGTAATCACAATTATAATTTTTATGAATTTATTTTTTTCGCCTTCCATCTTAAGATCTGTTAAAATTGAGTTAATGCCTGCTTATTTCACCTTTACATCGGCATCAACACTCAATCCTGTCTTCAGCATTCCCTTTAGTGTTTCTGGTTTATTGATCTGTATAGTAACCGGAACACGCTGTGTAACTTTAACAAAGTTCCCTGTCGAATTGTCCGGCGGCAGTAACGAGAATTTAGCCCCTGTAGCATCACTAAAGCCAGAGATAGTACCCGTAATTTCATGATCAGGGTATCCATCTACAGTAATATCTACCGGCTGACCAACTTTCATATGCTCGATCTGGGTTTCTTTGAAATTGGCAACAATCCAGTAATTATCATTGCTCACCACACTAAACAACTGCTGACCTCCCTGTACATATTGCCCGCTTTTAAGATTGGTTTTACCTAATTTGCCATCCGCAGGGGCAACTATCTTTGTATAACTCAAGTTTAGCTTAGCCTTTTCCAGCGCGGTTTCTTTGGCTTCAATATTGGCTTTTGCACGCAGGATCTGTGCATTCGCATTCCCTGTCTGTGTACCTGCCTGTCTGAATTTGCTTTTACTTGACGCCAGCATTTGCACAGCCGTCTGATAGGCCGACTGGCTCCTTTCATATTGTCTTTGGGTAATCGATCCTTCTTTAAATAAAGCTTCATCGCGCGCCACATCCCGCTTTGCCTGTTTCAGGGTCACTTCTTCTACGCTGATTCCTGCAGAGGCCACGTCCTGGTCAGAGCCGATTGTCGGAATTTGAGATTCTGCACTGCTCAGATCAGCCTTTGCTGCCAGAAGATCTGCTTCGGCCTGCTTCACGGCAAGTACATATTCACGGTCGTCGATGACCACAAGAGTATCTCCTTTTTTTACCTGCTGATAATCCAAAAGCTTAAAATCGTCAATGTAACCAGAAACCCTGCTGAGCACAGGGACCGCATTTGATTCAATCTGTGCATTATCAGTGCTTTCATGGGTTAGCGCGTGATTAATTTTATTGAAAGCGAAATAGCCAACAACGATGGCTACAGCACCAATGATCAATGGTTTTACAAGCTTGTTAGCCGATGATGAGTTTTGTTCTTCTGGTTGCATAATTTAAATTTAATGCGACAAATGTAAACTAAGTTGACTATATTAGTCAACTTAGTTTACATGTTTTTATTAACAACAATGTCAATATTAGAATTAAATGACATTTATAGCGCTTAGTTAAATAAGCAATATTATATTAAATTTGCAGTTATGGAAAAGGTTAAAGATCATGAAAGGTTAATTTTCAAACTACTTTATATCTTAAAGCGGCATACGGATAAAGCGGCTGCCGATTACTTGGGCACTCTAATGCCAGGTGATTTCAATATCACCTTTATGCCGTATTTTATGAGCATTGGCAGTGATGGCATTTCTAACCATGATCTGGTACAGAAGATTATGGTTACCAAGCAGGCAGTGAGCAAAACGGTGAAGGAGCTGGAAAGATTAGGCCTTGTTTACACAGGTAAAAGTGAAAGCGATGCGCGGTCAATCATGATTTTTTTAACTGAGGAAGGAAAGAGACTGCATGCAGCTGTAGCCCAGATGGCAGATACCGCAACCGAAGAATATATCAAATTAATTGGTGCCAAAAAATATGAACAGTTTATAGATACGTGTATCAAAATCTCTGAATGGCACGAAAATCAGGGGAAAACGCTTTAAATCGTAAACAAAAATTCTCCCTGAACGTTATACCTTCAGCAACTATTTGCATTCATATTACTAAGACCTATGGAATCCAACGAACATAATAATACAGCACTGCGCCTTGAAGAACTGAGTAAAAGTGATTTTGAGATTGCAGACCATCAGCCTGACATTCTTGGATGGGAAGTTCTGAGCGCTGATGGAGAAGAACTGGGTGAAGTTGAAGATCTGATCTTCGACCGTGAGGCAAGAAAAGTGCGTTACCTGGTGGTGAATCTCGAAATCGATGAGCTGGATAATTCAAGGCTGATATTGATCCCTATAGGCATTGTAGGCCTTGATGAGGATGAAGACGAAGTGCTGATTCCGGCCCACCTTGTATCCGTATTAACCACTTTGCCAGTATATAAACCGGGGAGCATTATTTCACCTGCGGAAGAGCTGGCAGTGCGATACGCATTTATGGGTAATGAAGGAACAGTACTGGAAGGCAGCGACATTTATGAAAATCATCCTGAAGATTTTTACGCACATGATCACTTCAGTGATACCCATTTCAGAAAACGCCACCACCCTGATCGTGGGACAATGGGTGGTGGGAATCACCTGGAATAATCAGATCTTTTGCACTGTAGAGATGAGCAGCAGCAGTTCCTCTTGAGAAAACTGGTTTTCAAGCTTTGACTTCAGCTTAATCCAATAGCTGCGGTCTGCCAGGTCTTCTATTAACACTTCGTAAACCATCAGTTTATCATGAACGGTTTTCTGTTTATTCTCTTTCCAGATACCAGTCGCCGAACTTCTGGTATACACAGTAAGTCCGCCGAATTTTTCTGATAGTTCAGTATGAATTGCTGTATAGAACTTTTCCGGAAAAGGTTTCCCCTGCTGATCATACAACGGAATAAACAGTTGTACCAAGCTATGTTTCTGCTCCTGGTTTCTTGATTTTTGTATAATAGACCAAGCCCTTTCAGGGCTAAGCCTTTCCAGCGGGGTAAAGACCTTGCCTGTCTGCTGGTTATAATTTCCAAAAAAGCTTTCCAGCTGGTCGATGAGTCCTTTCGGCAAGTCAGATAATTTTTTAACATCAGCATATTGAGCTGAAACAAGAGGAATACCTATCATCCTGTCGTTACGCATACGTTCACCATCCCGTTCCCGCTGACTGGCTTTGATGCCGCCAATGATGAGGCAGTCAATGGCACAACCTGTAAAAGTCTCAATATCAGATATAATCAGTACATCTACAGGGTCTCCGTCCCCGCCAATTGTGCCGGGAATGTACCCAAAATCGAAGGGGAAGACCAGACCGGCTGGCATTACTTTATTCAGCTTGAAACAACCCAAAAACGGATCAAAATCAAACTTCGTACCGCTGCCTTTCGGGGTTTCAACAATTACAGTAAGTGTTTTCAACTGTTATCAATTATATATCAATTATACGTACTAATTATCATCCGGTTCGGCGTCCGATCCTTTAACTTCGTGTGCAACATGGTCAGCGTCTACCCCTTCCTCTTTGCCATCCCCCGGATAAGCAGTATCAGCATCACTTCCTTTAAGTTCGGAGGTCGGAATTATCCCAATTTTCGCATTTTCTTTGTCAGCGTCTTTGCCGACTGTAGTTTGTGATTGATTTTCCATATTAATCTCTTTGCCTGCTGAACAAGTTAAACTGATGATGGTTTTAAATTTATCATTAAAACGCTGATGGTTTTAGATTTAGCAGGGTTAGAATCTGAATGATGTTCCAACAAAATAACTTCTTTCCGCATCCGATTGAACACCGTAGTTTAATCCGGCGTCTATACGAAGATCTTCAGCCAGCTCCATTTGCAGCGCAGCATTCAGAAAGTTTGCCCAATGGTGTTGTTTAAAGTCATACCTATAAAAAGTTTCGGCAATGCCTTCCAGCCCTTTGACAATTTCATGGCTGATGGTGAGCGACTGGAGCAGTTCACTATGCAAGCCGCTATCATACTTGTCCTTCAGCCTGTCGGCTTCTACCTGGAAGCCTAGTTTCCACTCTCCGGGAAGTTTAACCTGCATAGGTAAAATCAGGCCAGCTTCATGTCTGCCATCATCTTCCAGTTTGGAAGCAGGGAGTTTTAGATAAGGCATAATAGCTATAGCAAAACTGCCCTTATCATTTCCCAGGAGATTTTGCTTTAGACGGACGGTTATATCTCCTATGCCATGAACAACGGTCCTTGCTCCGGTACCCGCATTGATTTCACTCATTCGTCCATAACTCTGCACTACCAGCTGAATATCTGTAGAACCTGTAATCCCGACTTTGAGGTTGGCCTGGTTAAACAGCAATGTTTTCTGGTCAGTAAACTCATCCTTTTCCCTCGAAAACCTGAGTAAGTCCGCCTCATACTGAAAATGCCCCGCATCCACAGTGAAAGGCGATTCGGTAACATCCGGGCGGTCTGTTTCCATTTCACGCATTTCAGTTTTAGGTACCGGCTTGAATATATTGTATGCCTTGTGGATTACTTCCTGGCTGTAGCCGCGGCACCAAGCCAGGAGCATTATTGCTCCTAAGATTAACGGGCGTTGAAAAACGTTCATAGTTATTGGTTTATCAGCAGATAACAGGCTATGCAGCTAAAGGTTTTAATTACCTCTTCCCAGATCTGCAGCACATCCAATAAAAACCAAACTTTATCACACGAGCGATGTTAAGGCTCATATCTCTTAAAACCAAATCATGACAACTACCAGCAAACGTTCATTCTTCTACCGTAACGGGCTTACTATCGTCTTTTTACTGCTATTTATTATCACGCTGTTTGCACAGGCACTCACTGGCTGGAAAAAACACAACCAGGATCTCAAAGAAGACCATGCAAAGGAAATCACATTAGGCACCTATGTAAGAAGCGGCCACTTTATTTCTGCTACTTTCGAGAATTTTGAAAGTGAATTCCTGCAGATGTCCTTGTATGTTCTGCTGACTGTTTCACTGCGTCAGATTGGCTCGGCAGAATCCAAAAAACTGGATGAACCCGAAGAGGTAGACCGTGAGCCTGTCTCCGGAAAAGATGCGCCATGGGCTGTGAAAAAAGGAGGATGGATTTTGAAAATTTACAGCAATTCCCTTTCCATATGCTTTGCAATCCTGTTCTTTTTAAGCTGGGGTTTACATCTTTATGGAAGCTGGCAGAACCATAACGTCGAACAGGCAGCTAAACACTTGCCGAAAGATACCGTATGGGCTTATCTGGGAGAAGCTGAATTCTGGTTTGAAACATTCCAGAACTGGCAGAGTGAATTTCTTTCTGTTGCGTCAATCGTTTTCCTGACTATCTATCTGCGTCAAAAAGGATCTCCGGAATCCAAGCCTGTAGATGCCCCGCATATGGAAACCGGTAAGTAGAGTCCCTAAAGCGCATATCCCTGGCGTTATCGAGGCCGGACCTCTTACTTCGGCTCGGGTATCTGTTTAGGCTTATGGATACCTCTCTGTTCGTAACTGGCCTTATTCATATCGAAATGCCATTGAGATGTCCAGTTTAGGTAAGACTCAATTGTTTCCAATCCGAGGGCAAGCCTTCTTTTATTGACATTAATGCTATCCTGGAGTGGCTTAGGTATTGCCTGACAGGAATCTGTATTATAGGTCAATTGTGTACCATAAAGCTGCTTATGACCTGTATTTACCAAGACCCGGTCTGTCAGATAAGCGAAGTTTTTAGGGTCGGCATTGTGCTTCGGCAACTCTGCCTTCATCGCTTTTAGTACCCTTCGCTGGAAGGAGACATCTTTATCACAATGCTGCACCATCAGCCAAAAATTGTTACTTCCCTTTTCACCCACAAGGTCATATCCTGGAAACCCATACTTGTTGATAACAGCAATTAGCCGTTGCTCATTGGCGACAAAGACACTGTCGTTGTACTTTGTTCGCCGTGCAGGAGTCATATCTTTAAATCGGCCTATAGGGGGACCTGCTGCTGTCTGATCCAAAATGGCCCAGTTTTTCAGACTGTCTGCGAGCGACTGGTTAAATTTCTTATGCTGTGCCTGACCAGATAAAGCCCATACCCATAAAAAAAATAGAAGACAGCTTTTTTTCATCGTTTATATATGTTTAATCCGGGTGTAATTTACCTATTTTCAGTCACGATTAAAATCTTTCACCTAACAGCCTAAACATTTCAATCGTGCTTACAGTTCTGATGCCTATTGCTAATTATCTTTCCTTTTTTCGCTAGATTTGATACTTTATCCCAAAAGCTTGACACGACATCTAAAGGATAAGTGCCCCGGTGAGCCTGTATAAAGAAGTTACTGTCTACTATAAAAGGCTCCATGCTATGTTACAAATTTTTATTTATATAGGTTTCATAGGTATCTCCTTTCAAGCCAGTAAGCTTGTATGCATCGCGGTAGAGGAGTTGCTTTTCTTTTACAGCTTGATTGACATGTGCAGCAAAGCGTACATTAAGGCGTTTATTTTGTGTCGCATAAAAATCTCCTCCAGAAGAGCTGTTATCCTTCTTGAGTTTGACTTCAGCAATATAATTATTATAAAAAGAGAAAAATTCAGTTTTATTTATTTTATGAAGGTCAAGCGCACGCCTTGCCAAGACAATAGGGCTGATTTTAAAATGTTGCGCCAGACTAGAAATATTTTGATTTTTCGCCCATAGATCCAAAAATATATTTTTAGGAACCAAAAATTCCGCTGCCACCTGATCACACAGCAACTCCACGGGATCATTAGCAGGCAATAATTTATCATTTTCAAACCCTGCACTTTTTCCGATCCAGATATGTGCCAATTCATGAGCGATGGTGAACATCTGTGCCGCTTTACCATCTGCGGCATTAATAAACATAAAGGGGGCGTACTTGTTCACCAGGACAAATCCCCGGCACTCATCCACTGCAATACTGCGTTTATTGCTATTCTCAACTACACTATTGAAAACTATAATGACTCCTGCATCTTCTACCACACGGGACAAATGACCTAAAGCTACTGTCCAATTCTTTTGACTCGCAGCCCAATCATCAGAAAGGTTTAGAACCCTCCTCATGTCGGAGACGATCTCATGGAAATTGCTATTGCTTTCAAAGCTACTCACAAAATCAAGTTCTTTGAATTCGTTGTCAATTAGATAATCAACCAACCAATCCTGTCTTCTTTGCATCAGCTGGATCGTATCATAGAGGTTGAGGCTCACGCTGGAATTTTGAGATTTCCCAGCCCTAAAAAAAGGAAAAGACAGGCTTTCAACCGGAGGATTTTCCAGGAATAAATATCCAAACGGTAAATGAACTTTGTGAGAAAATTCTTCGAGTTGCTTTAAAGTAGGCTTTTTGCGCTTTTCGAGCCAATCCACTACCTTCGGAAACGCGGAAGCAAAGTCCCTCAATTCATATCCTGCACGGGCAATTGCCCAAGTTAGCATGTCAAGATTTGGATTTACTTCTGTAGCCATGTTTAGTTTAATCTAGTATTCAATCTCCTAATAAACGAAGTATGATTCCCTATTTTTTTGACTTTAGCATCTCCATTTTCTCTTTCTCATTTTGTAAAAGACGCTCATATAATGCTTCCTTTTCAGCATATAAAGCTTCCTTCGCTGCATAAAGAGATTTTAACTCATCCATTGTTTGTACCAATTTATCTAATGGATTGAAAGTGCATTCATTATGACCAACAGCATTTCCAGTGCCCCCTACCACTAATGCACCACCAGGGTTAGATCCTTCAAAATTATTCTGAATATTCAAGATGGTTTTCTCTTCATCAAAATTCTTAATTGCCTCTGCAGGAATCTTTAACGCAGCTGCTACCTTATCCAGTAGTTGCAGATCAATACTCGGCTTCGATTCCATTATTGACACCTTTTTCTGGTTCCATTCTTCACCAAGCTCAATCGCCAAAGCTTCTTGCTTAATCGATAAAATTTCTCGAAATCTCTTAATATTTCTTCCAATATGCATTTTTTTCGGATGGTCTGTTATAGTACTCATAATGTTAAGATTCGTATGTAAATGTAATTAGAACTTTATTTAGTTAGCTTAAACTAATCGATTATATTCGTTTAATCTTTTTGACAATCACATTCCGCACTCAAATCAGACTAAAATAAAAAAATAATGTCAAACAGGAAATAAAAGCTGGGAATTATTCCCCGTAACTGTAGATGTGAACATTTAGCCCGACACTTCATGCCTGCCCGACATGCTGCTGAATTTGAAATCAAAAGCCGGCATTATTGAAAACTTGCAAACGAACCCGTCGTTCGGTATCTTCGCTGATGGAAAACCCATACAAAAGGAAGAATAATTACATTGAGCAATCTAAGCTATTATCATATATGCAATCACAAAAAACAACAAGTCTTTAATCAATCAGTAAACCTGTACCTATTAAATATCAAACCCAATTTATGAATAGCTCTAACGACACGACATTACATCAGGATAAAACATTTACAGGGGTTAATTATGCTGACAAAACACTTCAGAACCGCGAATTTGTAAAGTGTGAATTTATTGGATGTGACTTTTCAAACAGCGATTTAAGCGATAACGATTTTGTAGATTGCCATTTTAAACAATGTAATTTCTCTCTCACGCTGCTTCGTGGTACAGGATTAAAAGACATCACTTTTACCGGGTGCAAAATCCTGGGCATCGATTTTTCTAAGTGTAACAAGTATATGTTTTCATTCGTATTTGAAAATAGCTTCCTCGACTACTCTACCTTTTACGGTACCAAGCTCAGAAAAACTAAATTTATCGGCTGCACCTTAAAAGAAACAGATTTTGAAGGTGCAGATTTAACATCCAGTATTTTTGAAAACTGTGACCTCACAGGTGCAAGTTTTGTCAGATCAATCCTGGAGAAAACAGATTTCCGCACCGCCAGGAATTTCAGCATCGACCCTTCATTAAATAGTATGAAGCAGGCGAAATTTTCTGCACTCAATCTTGTAGGACTGCTCCATAAATTTAAGCTTGATATCGATCACGAAAGCTGACCTGCAATTTCCTGTTATCTACGAAAGACTTTTCTAGCAAAATGAATCGAGAAGCTGAAAAGAGCCTCTGGTGATGGGGCTATCGGAAGCTCTTAAAAAATTTTGAAGTAAAAAACATAACCTTATTTAAAAACCAGCTCGCTTTCCAGCCAGCGGAATTTCCGGCCCTCATCATACTCGCCCTTTACAACTACAGCATCATAAATTGCACCGCTGTTTAATTTAGTATCTATAATTGGTACTGAGCCCTTATAATAATTAAGTGTAGCCGTAAGCAAGTACAAGCAATCATTGGGCACTTCAAACGAAAACGCAAGGTCCTTCAATTCGGGGCCCCTCTTCTCAACCATCACCGACTGAAGAACATAGTCTCTCCCAACCTGGCCGTTATTTAAGCGGAATAACACAATCCCAAATGTCACTTTACACGCCGTACTTCCTTTGGTAAACCTGAGATTGCGGGATGGCTGATTGTCAGCATAAGCAACATGCAGCACACCATTGTTGAGCACAGTTTTCAACTTACCAGGTAAATTATCTGCTAAACTCCTTGAAGTGTTAAAGTTAAAATCGATAAGATCATTGAAACTATCTTCATTGAATGAATAGTTATTGCCTGCTTTATCGCGGCACTGGGTCAGTATGGTCAGCAGTGCTTTAGTGAGCCTGAAATGAATTGTCCCATCATTTGCCACCCTCAGTTCGTCGCGCATAGCTTCTCTGAAATTACAGCTCAACTTACTTGCCAATGCAAAAGTACCGGCTGCTATTTTTGTAGCAGCCGTCTGCTTCATTGTGCCGCGTTCTACTTTGCTTGTTACTAATTGGACGCCCTTTACTTCTTTGAATATCAGATCCCGGATCCTCCCGATTAAAAAATTTCCTCTTAATTTTCCCATGATTTCTATATTTTAATTTCGATAAATGTATACCATTACGAAAAGAAAACCTACCATCCGGAGCACCCCTGTCCACAAATGTATACTGATGTCCATCAATGTCCACAAATGTCCAGTCCCCAGGCAGGGTTTTTCTGATAAAACCATCATGATCTTACAGATCACAAACAGAAATGAAAAGATCATGATAGCT
>JAATFQ010000274.1 GCA_015655115.1 Sphingobacteriales bacterium | reverse complement strand
CAGAGGGTAAAAATATAAAACCAGAAGAACCTAATTCAAATTAATCATGGAGGATAAAGATAAATTAGATAGGCTTATTACAGATGAGTTCAAGAGGCTCAAAATATTCAGAAAATCCGAGGGACTGACTCAGGTTAAAATGGCTGAGATGCTTGGCAAATCGCAGGGCAACTATACGAGATGGGAGACCGGCATGTATAAAATTCCAGTTAGATTATTAAAGACCTTCACCGTATTTTCGGCCTCAACCTGGAATGGTTTTACCATGGAAAGGGTCCTAAAAAGGTGAAAATAGATGAGCGTGCCGGAACTAAAA
Source organism: Sphingobacteriales bacterium (assembly GCA_015655115.1). GTDB lineage: Bacteria > Bacteroidota > Bacteroidia > Sphingobacteriales > Sphingobacteriaceae > Pedobacter. Next base: position 57,260 of record JAATFQ010000274.1, on the reverse strand, counting down.
AAAATACGCTATTGCAGGATATCAGTGTCCTGCGTGAAAATAATGAAGTATTGATGAACCAAATGCAACAGCTGCAGAGAGAATTCAAAAAGCTGCATGCCGAATTCCATGAGTACAAACAACAAAACCGTCTGACCAACTAGCTGACTAATGGCAAAAAAAATACCGTCTGAACCTCCAATAAAGGCCATAGAAGATACCATAAAAGCGGTGCCGATTGGTTCGAACCCCTTCGGCTCCACAGAGGCCTTTGAGATTATCTCAGAGGCCTTTTTATGTTAAATCCGTAGGAGCATGTGGTCAATCATAATTTGGATTTTTATTATGTCCAAAGGCCGAAAAATTAAACTTATCGCCCACATATTTCAGCGGATTGCTGAGATCACTGACAGGTATGAACCCTCAACAGCACCTGCATAATAAATTGATAGAAAAGGCTAAAGAAAAACTCTCCACGACAGGCCTATCCATTGGTGAAATTGCTTATGCGTTAGGATTTGAACATCCGCAATCATTTAGTAAGCTATTTAGAGCAAAAACAAATCTTTCACCAGTTGAATTCAGGCAATCTTTTAATTGTTAAAGGCATAAATAATATGATCGCTGTAGAATGTAGCATCGCAGAATCTTAAAGTGTAAGTATCCTATTTTGAACTCGTGTTCAGTTTTAAGAATGAGTCCTCGCCTGCAGAACGGTAGATACCGAGAAATTGTTTTTTCTTGGCTTCAAATAGTTTCCGCCTTTTCAATTTCGTATCCAGGTTTTTTAGGTTTTGTAATGACATCACCATCGATCCATTTGGACTTTATATAAAATTGTCCATTGTCTTTTATCAGTATAAATTCCGGGCTCATAGTTGAACCTGTTTTGTAGCCCGACAGATTTCTAACATGACTTAAAACCAATTCGCTTTTATTTTCCTGAGCACTGAGCTCATCTAAAAATGCCAATTGATATCCGTCTCCCCTTGCAGTAATATTATTGGCTGTAATGGTAATTTCCAATTCCCAGCCTGCGTTTTGTCCGCCAATTTCGCCATAACTAAAATAGGCTGTATACTTACCGTTCCAGTCCGTAGAAATCGGTGTAGCGACTATAGCAGGGCTGCGACCTTTCTTATTCGACATCATGGTGGCTTTATTTATAAAATCATCCCTCCACTGATTTTCTTTCTGAGCATCGGCATCATTTGTAACGTTAAAACTCTCCAGCTTTTCCCAATTGTTTTTTGCAGACCTTAAATAATAAAGATCAGTGATGTGTGGATTTTTAATATTATAAGCCACATCCATACCTACATGCTGTGTGTATTTTTTATCGGTATAAAATACCCAGACATCAAAATATTTACTTAAGTCGCTTTTATCTATATTTTGTATTTTAGCTGTTAAAACATTGTTCTTTTCATATACCGCCCCTTTTAAATTTTTAGATTCTGCTTCATACCAGTTTTTCGCCCCTATTTTAGGGATAATCAAAAAGAAAAGAGACGACCCGTCTTTACTAAACAGCGGATCACAATTCTTGAACACACCATCATCCTCTACGCAAATATCTGCGAGTGACGACAAAAAATCCTGTTGGGAAAATTGTTTTTTTACAGTTAGATTTTTAGCGCCTGCTGTCTGAACAACATGTTCACTGTTCTGGATGGTATTTTGCCGGCCTGTTTTCTCCTGGCAACTGCCTAATACTACCGAAGCCCATATGATACATAAAAATTTCTTTTTCATATTTTTCTCTAGTGATGTTTGGTATTAATAGCGACAAAAGAGCATGACAGATTTAAATACCCCCTATAAACAGACATCATTAATTTCCTAAGTAAGTCTAAAAACAGGCAATATATTTTGCCTTACTCATCAAACAAATGTAATAAACTGCATATTAAAAATATACGATTAATAATTGATAACTATTTAACAGAGCCTTACTCCACAGCTTTAACAGAAGACGATTCCGCAGCCATTATACTTTAGAAGTATCAATTATTAAATTCTTAATAGGTGATTATCTATTATTCTCCTAAACACTTAGCAGCATATGACCAGACAATACCTAAATTCGTATCATCATGAAAGGCGAAAAAAGAAAACAAATCAACCTGAATCTGCAAAATGATATAAAGGACTCCTTTTCTATTTCCCTTTTAAGCAGCCAGGATGCAATGGAATCCCTTTACCGATTGAAATACAACCAGATGATCATCATTGAATATGGGTTGGGCGAGATCAGGTATTTCTCTTCTCAGCAATAAACGGCAAGCGAAATTCAATATTATTTGATGCGGAGTTGCTTTATATCAGCTCCGTTTTTCATGATATGGGACTAACAAAACATTATAGCAGTAAGGACAAAAGATTTGAAGTAGACGGGGCTAATGCAGCGAGGGATTTCCTAAGAAGTAATGGCTTGCCCAAAGAATCACTGCAATTGGTATGGGATACCATAGCATTACATACAACGCCTGGAATAGCCGAATACAAAGAGCCTGAGGTTGCATTGATGTACTCAGGAGTGGGGCTTGACGTTATGGGCGAAGGTTACGAACATCTTTCTGCAGAAAACAGGGCAGAAATATTATCCGCTTTCCCGAGAACGGACTTCAAGAAAAATATAATACCCACCTTTTTCAGTGGCTTTGAACACAAAACAGAGACTACCTTCGGAAATATGAAGGCAGATGTATGCGCATATATGATACCTGGATTTCACAGAAAGAATTTTTGCGATTGCATCTTACATTCCCCATGGTCGGAATAAGATAGCTTCACCCTATACTAATGTTGAAAAACTTAAAAGGCACCCTAACTATCGGGTGCCTTATTTTTAATATCATATGATCTTCTTAGTATAACATCATCTTTAGGATAGCGTCATCTATGATATACCATCATCTTTGACCATCTATTTAATCCCTTCAAGCAGATAAAAACAAAAGTAATTGCGACCTACAATCATCTTAAATCAAACCTGTCCAGATTCATCACTTTACTCCATGCAGCAACGAAGTCTTCCACAAGTTTCTCCTCCCCACCTTCACTTCCGTATACTTCAGCGACAGCTCTCAATTCTGAATTAGAGCCGAAAACAAGATCTGCACGGGTCGCAGTCCATTTTACATCACCAGTAGTGCGGTCGCGGCCTTGATATAGTTCCTTATCTTCGGATACGGCTTTCCATTGCGTATTCATATCTAATAGATTGACAAAGAAATCATTAGTGAGCAGACCAGGACGTGAAGTTAAAACACCATGTTTGGATTCATCAAAATTAGTATTCAATACACGCAGTCCTCCCACCAATACTGTTAATTCAGGTGCTGTTAGGCTAAGCAAATGCGCCCTGTCGACCAGTAACTCTTCAGTAGAGACAGAAACTTTCGATTTTCGGTAGTTACGAAAACCGTCGGCAGCAGGCTCCAGGTAACTAAATGATTCCTCATCAGTCTGTTCCTGCGAGGCATCCATGCGGCCAGGAGTAAAAGGAACAGGGATATAATGCCCAGCAGCTGTCGCCGCTTTTTCAACCCCCACACAACCGGCCAGCACAATCAGATCAGCCAGCGAAACTTTTTTACCATCTGCCTGTGCACCATTAAATTCCTTCTGAATACCTTCCAGTAAGCTCAATACCTTTTGCAATTGCACGGGATTATTCACTTGCCAGTATTTTTGTGGGGAAAGACGAATACGGGCACCATTGGCACCACCGCGCTTGTCAGAACCACGGAAGGTAGAAGCCGAAGCCCAAGCTGTAGATACCAGCTCGGATACGCTTAAACCCGACTCGAGCAATTTTGCTTTCAGCGCTGCAATATCGCTTTCAACGATCAACACATGGTTAACTGCGGGAATAGGATCCTGCCAAAGCAATTCTTCCTGCGGAACCTCCGGTCCCAGGTAACGTGCAATAGGCCCCATATCACGGTGCGTTAACTTAAACCATGCACGCGAAAAAGCATCTGCAAAAGCTTCCGGATTTTCAAAAAAGTGCCGGGATATTTTTTCGTAAGCAGGATCAAATCTCAAAGCGAGGTCGGTAGTAAGCATAGTCGGCAGCCGTTTTTTTGAGCTATCAAACGCATCAGGGATAATAGCTTCTGCATTTTTAGCCACCCATTGATGCGCTCCAGCCGGGCTTTTAGATAATTCCCATTCAAAGCCAAACAGGTTTTCAAAAAAATTATTACTCCACTGGGTCGGCGTTTTAGTCCACGTCACCTCCAGCCCACTGGTAATTGTATCTGGACCTTTGCCAGAACCATAACTGTTGCTCCAGCCAAGTCCCTGCATCTCAATGTCGACAGCTTCAGGCTCTTTGCCTACATGGTCTGCAGATGCAGCACCATGCGTTTTGCCAAAACTGTGACCACCAGCTATTAATGCAACCGTTTCTTCATCGTTCATAGCCATACGCCCAAATGTATCGCGTATATCTTTGGCGGAAGCAATAGGGTCAGGATTACCATCAGGACCTTCGGGATTCACATAGATCAATCCCATTTGTACAGCAGCGAGTGGTTTTTCCAGATTGCGGGAATGTATATCACCATCAGCATCGTCATCTGACACCAGTACGCCATGACCTTCCTCCACGCCTGGCGAGCCATGTGCATAACGGATATCTCCACCCAACCAGGTGGTCTCAGAGCCCCAATACACAGATTCATCCGCTTCCCATACATCTTCACGTCCACCAGCAAAACCAAAGGTTTTAAAACCCATTGATTCCAATGCTACATTACCTGTCAGGATCATCAGATCAGCCCATGAAATTTTGGAGCCGTATTTCTGTTTAATAGGCCAGAGTAATCTGCGCGCCTTATCAAGGCTTACATTATCGGGCCAGCTATTAAGCGGTGCAAAACGTTGTAACCCTGCTCCGGCACCGCCACGTCCATCACCTACACGATAGGTTCCTGCACTGTGCCAGGCCATGCGGATAAACAAACCGCCATAGTGACCAAAATCTGCCGGCCACCAATCCTGCGAGTCGGTCATGAGTGTATGAAGGTCATTTTTTACAGCGGCAAGATCGAGGCTTTTAAAAGCTTCGGCATAATTGAAATCTTTGCCCATCGGGTTTGATAAAGAGGAGTGCTGACGCAGGATACTTAGCTTTAATTGGTTAGGCCACCAATCGTTATTACGCGTACCGCCACCACCAACATTATGCTTCATGCTGCCATTATGAAACGGGCATTTACTGATGTCATTAGATTCACTTTCCATATTTTATAAGTTTATATATTGGCTAATAATTTTTCCGTCTGCTTCTAAACTAATATAAATTTATGGTATTGAATTCGATAATCATAATCAATTAATTCTATGCGAAATAGTTAAAAACTATAATCTTCTAATGAATTAAGGAGGTCGAGGCAACATTTCCATGAGGTAATAATTCAAATATATTGACATTATAGGTTACCCTTTATCGCTTAGCTATTGGAGGAAATGCCAGGATCATAAATTTGTTTAAAAGCCTTAAAACCCAAATACTTTATAAGTAACATTGGCACCATACATCCATGCGCGCTCCTGCTGGTAATACTGGTAATTCCCGCGAAAATCAAAACGGCCAATTTCCATTTTTATCCCTGGTCCTACCCCAACACCTGTCATTTGGTTGAAAGAAGCTGATGCCTGCAATTCAAGGTCGAAGTTGATCGGCTCTTTATTAAAACCAACATAATTTACCTTATCAATAATAAAAAACGGGGAATCGGAAGTGATAGATAGGAGTGTTTTTTTACGGCCTAATAGCCCTTTCCGCTGATAGCCCTGGGCGGCAGTAATATTAAATCTTCCTAAGAAGTCGGCTGTAGCATAATTTGAAGAACTGTACGGCGGAGTGAATTTTAATTCCAGGCCATTCTGTTTATAGGTATAAAAAAGATTTTTATTTGAATCCAATTGAGCCTTAAGCTGCAGATTTTCTGCTTTATACTGTGCAACAATTGCGGTCACCTCTATCAATTGCTTTGTACGAATATCAAGAGCCATAGCCGCTGTGTCTACGATATCAGGAATATCAGTTTGTTCTGCATTGCCTATTGAAGTACGGTGCCCTGTGATGTCAAGTAAAAGATTCTCAGCCCCATTTCTAAGAACCGTTCTCTTGATTTCTTTTGCTCCGGTAAGAATTTGATCTTTTATTTTCTGCTTTGATTGATGAGCGATCTCCAGCTCACTATTGTTTTGATACCATTTATATCCTAATACAATTATACAGACCGACAGTAGGAATATGATAAAATAAAATTTCAAGTTTTCCATGTTACTAATATTCTTTGACTATTTTCTTTGATTTATTTAGTTTTTTATACGTTGTACTGTCTTTTTCCTTAGCTTCTACAGCCTGTTTTAATATAATTCCGTTTTTGATCAGTAAGGCAGTGGTGAGTATATCATTCTTATTTCTCTCAGACTGGTATCTCTGTTCACACTCTTCACAATCACTTTTCCTGAGAACTGTATATAGCAGCATAATAACCATGGCAATCAGCGTAACAACAGTTACGCCCCAGGGGTATTTCTGCATTTTTTCCGGAGTGGGTATTTTAATCCTGTCCATCTAATCTGAATTTTAAGTATGCTTTCTCCATGCTGATGTTATAAGGTTCACGTCCATATTTGATAGCAAGCTCTTTATAATATTTTCCATTATAGTAAGTAGCTACTAAATGCCAATTCCTGTCAGCTATAGCTTTCCATAACCTTGCATCAGTTTTGATGAAATTAACAATGCCTTTTACCTGTTGGTACTCCCCCTCCTTGAATGCATCCCACATTTGATCAACAGTCTTAAATCCAAGACGTGCATAATGATAACCCATAATCTGACCTACCCCTATTGACGTAGCCTGCAGTGCTGCATTTTTATCAATTGCGAAGGCATTATTAAAAGCCTTATATTCTTTTTCCTGATTTTCAACCTTATTAACAGACCATAATCCGGAGGGAGCAAAAGGTGCTTTCTTTTTAAACCACGCCGGTTCAAATTGAATAACCATTCTCCCGTTAATGAAAGCTTGCCCACCACTTTCTACGCTTATAAATGCCATCAAAGAGGCATACTCAATATTTATAGTCTCAGCTAATCCTTCCAGTTCCTTACGTGTTAATTTCATATACAATCTATTTTTAATCGTATTACAAATTTACCAAAACCATCGCGATTCACTCAATTAACCACCTTACCAACAGCACTTTGTAAGGTGAAATAATATTAAAAAACAAGATACCATAATAACAACTGAGAACTAAACATAGAGCATGATTTCATAGGGAAATCGCTTTTAAGATCTTAACCCGCGATTAGCTTGCTTCTGAATTCATCATCCAAAGCCCCTTTTTCTTTTTTGAGGTTTACTGCTTTTAGATTCTGTTTCCCTCTCGATGATATTCAAGGCCATTTTCGAGATGATATTATAGTTTAAAGCAGAGTTTCTCTTCTTTTTTAGAAATTATCCTCTTTGAATACCACATCGAGTATCCAGTGCAGGTTATTTTATATAGCCCAATAGCCTCTGATAGCCTTACCAATCACTTTGGGTTTGGCAGCAAGTGAGGATATATAATATCTTGTTTCAGTGGATTGCTTTCCGCTTCTTTTGTCTGTCCGCTCCGAGATCACTTTAGCGATACTTCGCAGTCCTGGCCAGTCCTGTTTATCATCTAAAAAATAAGGTTGTCTATAACCTGACAGGTTCGTTGTTCTATTCTTCCGTGGCCGAAATCAAGATCGATCTCAGCCTCTGTTTGGGGTTCATAGCAAACACTTTTTCTACCTGTTCTTTTAACTCTTGGTTATCTTTGACCATCAGAATATAATAATGGGATTGAGAATCAGCTTCACATTTAGCAGATCATTTTGCACAGCCGTTATGCCATTCACCAGGCTATCCATATTCAAATACATATCCCGAGTTATAGTTTTACCTGGTACAGTTAGCGTAATATCTGCCTTCTCCTTGATCGTACTGACTGACTTATCAATAGTAATACCTGAGCTGTCCGATTTGGTAACACTGGATGTTTCAAGATTATCCAATGTCTTTTCCTTATGAACTTTTCTAAATACGCCGCAGCTAGCCAGTGAGCATACAAGCAAAAATAATATCAACTTTCTCATTGTGTCTGTCTAATTAACCGGTTAAGCTCAATTGCTTTTATGTTTACGTTATCCACCTTCGTATTGATTGGGGATAATATTACGCGATCGCCAATTATTGGGGCCCGAACTCGGTTAAATGTGGCGGCGGTCATGCAAAACAGTAATGCGGGAAATATTAATAGCTTTTTCATTTTGTCTTTTTGATAATATATTGTTTAACACTTTCAACTGTACCGTTTAGATTTATAAGTGATGTATCTACTTTCTTATTCATACTATCTTGCTAGGATTGAAGTGGAGCCATTTGCTTTGGTATTTCAGCTTTCACACTTCGTCTAACCTCATTAATCATATCTTGATTTGACTTATCCTTATCAGCCAATCTTAAAGCGTTTACATCGTTAATAATGCCCTGCTGATAAAATAAGCCTGCTACCGCCAGCACCAAAAGAGCAGCAAATGGATTCCTTAAAATCGCTTCAAACAAACGATCAAACATTCTTTCAAGCCAGGCAGCCTTTCTATCAATCACATCCTGCTTCACCCCTGTCTCAGGGATATTTTGTTCTTCCATTAATTAGGCGGATATCTTATTTAATTCAGCCAATGTTTGCGGACCAGCAATCCCGTCAGTAATGAGGTTGTGTTTATTCTGGAAGGCTATAACTGCAGCTTTTGTATTCTTGCCAAAAATACCATCAGCAAGCAGTCCCAACTTTGTCTGGATATGCTTAACCTGATTAATATATAGTTGCTGATCAGTAGCTCGCTGTGTATCATCAGGAGTAAAGTATAATGCGGCCTATCTTTTCCTGCGAGCAAGTAAAATAGGCTTACCCCCGGCATTTTTCCAAGCTTCGAATGCCTATTGAATTTTGGGATCTCCTTTATCTTGGTTGACCTTCTTTACCAGGTCAGAAGATTTGAATCCCCCTGTACCGACGTTATAAGTGAAGCTCGTTAATGAATCAAACTGATTATGATTGATATCATCTCTTGTCATTGAATAAACAGCCAACTCATAGCCCTTCAATGTAGTTCTGAACAACTGTATGGCTCGTTCTGTGGTAATAGGGGCGTCAGTCATTTTAACCTTTTGTCCATCTTCCCAGTATGTGCTGCCTATTCCTATAGTAGGCACCCCAACCTGATCTAGGTATGGTCTTTTTACTAATCCCTCTTCCTGTATTAAGAACTGAATACCCTTATTTGATGTCTCTCTAATCTCCTTCATATCTCCCTCACTTTAAGCGGTGTGATACAAACTTACCGCCATGATATGTTTGGTTATACGTGAAGTTTTGACAATGCATATCATTGTCAAGCATTCACTAGATATAGTAGTTAAATACTATTTTTTGAATAGCAGGCATGAGATAACTTTACAGAAAAGTAATTCAAAATGAAATGTATTATAGTTTTATCAGTAATGGCGATATTGAGCTTTACCAGCTGCAAAAAAGAGGACAGCAAGCCATCAGAACACAAAACAACGCTAAAGCCGATCATAGCGCCAGATAGACTGCCTGTTGATTCGACTTTAGCACCTCGTCCATTACAAATTAATTGTTCCTGTTAGTATTCCATTTTTAAATGTCATTTGAGCAGTGTTTCCAAAGGCATTTGATACCAGGAAATTTCCAGTGACACCATTATAGTCTACTCCTGCTATGGTTTGCTTTATACCACCATCTGCGTTTTTAAGGTGGAGGCCGTTGTATATATCTAAAGCTACTCTACCTCTGGAATTCGTATCTGTACCAATAAAGAATTGTTCCATACCAGAATCATCAATCAATATTATTGCCCTACGCCCATAAGATCCTGTTCTACCTCCTGGTGTTCCAATCTTGATACCAGGACCATAGTGATTCACCAATATAGGATGGCTACCATCCCCTGCACTTATGGTCATATATTCTACAGCACTGTCATCATCGATAACAATCAACTCGTTACTCGAAGCATCAATTATTTTAATATTGTTGTCAATACCATTAATTTCAACGTGTTTTGTGCCAGCTTCAGCCGTTTTAACATTTCTAACTGTTAGATCATCAACTGTAATAGCTTTAGCTAATAACAAGTCAGTGGCCACACTGTCAAATATAGCTCCTACAGCATTCCATTTCAAAGTCTCAGGAGTATTAGGCAACACTCCGCTGAAAGAGCCAGCATTCACAGTAGTAAAATAATATATTCCGCTGTATTTTACCGCCTCAATCCTCAGTGAAGATCCTGTATAAGTTCTTGCTGGATCATAATTACCTGTATAGGATAAAGAAGGGCCTACACTACCTGGACTCCCAGCCGCCCCCGGATCGCCATCCTTAGAATTCGTTCTCACCGGAGTTGCCCATACATTAATCAATGCACCGGTAGTGCCTGACTTTAGGGCTGAGCTCATCCATAGGTATTCACCTGCAGAAGTAGAAGGTTGCACGACTGACCACCCCGACGGATTACTATCTGTTTGCGTTAAAGTAGGGGCCACGGTTGTGCTGCCATTTTTTTGGAAAACGAATTCCGTATAATTGCCGTTAATACCATTGTCTCCATTTATGCCGTTTGAGCCATTCTTTCCGGAAATTCTTACACCAGTAGACCATGCGCCAATCTGAGACCCGTCTGCATTGAACTCACCTGTTCTCATCCAAAGATATTCTGTGTCAGATATCGCAACTGGCGAATCCTGCCAACCTGATGTAGGAGATATGGTCAATGACGGATTTTTTGCAAATTGGTAATCCGTATATTTCCCGTCAACCCCAGGATCACCTCCTTCCCCTACGATCCTTATAGCAGTCGACCAGGTACCTGCATCTCCGCTTCTTTGTCTCATATATATATCCCCGACCGTAAAGGTGTCATGCCACAGAGAAGATCCATTCACAGAATACTGCGTTTGGAGCCCATCGCCTTTTGATCCTTCCGCAGCCAAGACATCCCAATAAACATCATCAGCAGGAACATGCCCTGATCCAGGTAGTTCATTGATGTAAATCCATGAACTACCTGCGTAAGTAACCGTATCACCTTTAAAATAAGAGGCTCCCGGAACATAAACGCCTCGATATGCAGGGATAGGTGATATTACTCCAGATCCCGACTGAAAGAAGGCACCCGCCAAAGTGACCTCCCCCGGTCTGCTCACATTGAAATCAAATGCACTTTTTGCCCCGATCAAATTCAACTGGCCAGTAGTCAGGTCAATAAACATTTTGCCATCAATGGATTTCATCCGTCCTGCCGTAATCTGATCACCAACGATAAAGACCATCCCTTTAGTCAATTGATTATCCCTTCGTCCATCCTTTACGGAAAACAACACCCCTGCTTGTAATATATAGAAGCCAGGTAAACTTTCAACCAACTTGACCTCTGTTGACAACTCCCATGATCCCACGAGCGTTGTTTTTGATATTTTTGCATACAAGAAATACTTATTCGCCGCAACCAGGTTAGTTACCGAATAGGGCTGCATCTCCCAGATATAGCCATTCTCGCCCAGTTTTATATCGTAATGGATCAGTTGCCCGGAGGTTGCGGTAAATGCATTCGGGTTACCTGCAACATTCGGGTTAAAGGATATGTTATTGAGGTTAAAGTTAGTTGCAACCGCACCTACCGAAAGATATAAAGATTCAATACTTCTGGGTTTAATCAGTTCCGTATAATAGTTTCCATCGGGATCTACTACCGCATCCCTCAGCTCAATCAAATTCCTGCTGTTCCTTCTGGCATTTTCAATATTTGTACGGTTAATCACTTGTATCTGTTGCTGCGCCTGTAGCACATTGGCAAAAAGTTTTTCTACAACATCATACTTTACTTCATTGCCGACTACTCCTGTAACATTAAATTCATTTACCAGGGGATAGCTGATCTCTGTAAATCTTAATATTTCGTCAGCCTGCAGCTCTGTATCCGATATCTTTGCCCTGTCACCTACCTGCAGATAAATCTGGTTATCACGCAAATGTTTTTCATCCGGCTTAACGTCAAATATTGATCTGTCAGGGGTACTCTCGTACAAATATTGCTGTGTTTTAGCTTTTAAATCATTTTCCGCCCTGATCACATATTCTTCGGGCATATTCATCTCCAGGTAAGTGAATTTATCCCCTATACCAGGGTAATTGAGATTATTTGGTAGGATATAGCCATTTGCATCCGTATTATTAATCAATGTGGTCGTCTTAGTTATTGCGTTATAAGCCGAAATTTCAAAATCGACACCAGTTAATGGACCTGTAAGAAACGAAACTTTAGCCTTTACTCCTGCCTGAAAGTGCTCGTTGATGTTGAAATCAATTGCAGAATCCGTAATTGTGCAAGAGGTAACCTCTCCAGCCGTATTCCTGTTGACAGTAGTTGAGGTAACAGTACCTAAAAAATGAGGATATATATCTTCATTCACATACTTTACCTCTTTAATCCTGACAGTACCAGCCGTTACTCCCGCTGTTTCAATAAATCTTTCCTCGAAAACCAGGTTCGTTTGTACACCTCCGCGGTAGGTCGCGGGGATGTTTTTAGTGCCTCCAATGCCATAAACACGATTAACGGACGACTTTGAAGTATCAGCTGCACGCTTGATCTGATGTAATCCTTTCCCACGCCCATAACGGAACAGAAGACCTGTATCCCGTCCTATGCTTTTAACCATTTTAATTGACTTTCCGGTAACCTGACATTCCAATTCAAATGCAGCAGCAATCTGGTCAAGAGCCGACCGGACATAGGTCCAATCGTAATCCAGATTTTTTTCTTCAGTACTGTCAACTTCACTAACAGACCATCCGGCGCCCATACTATCTGTCAATAACTGCAGGTGACCCGCAGCAGTGCCATAATAGGGAAAGGTCTTTACTCCGTTTTTATCCACGAAAATATCAAGCATGGTGGCCTGATCGGGTTCAAAAACCATATTATAGCTCTTAGTCAGGCTAGTACCTTCTTTAGCTGCTTCAGGATTGACATTTATGGTAAATTTCTCGTCTTTATAAATGATGTAATCCTCTTTTTGAAGATCAAGAGCGATAATTGAATTAACAGCACAAGTAATCGTTTTTGTGCCATTCAGCTTTTCATTAAAAACAGTGCTTTCATCAATATCAAATGAAGTGACGATTACGCCAGATCTATATACATTTAATTTGTTAGTCATAATTATGAAATTGGGAAGTTAATATAATCACACACTCTTTTGCCGGTGGATACTGTTATCGCATCACCCTTAAACGACGATGTCCCGTTATACATGCGATAGCTCATCGTATCACCGGGATTGACCGCAGAATTACAGGTTAAGGTCCAATTTTTACCAGTGCCTGAGATACTTACAACTGTTTTACCAGGCACGGTATACGCGGTAATTAATGATTGTGTTACTGCTTTATCGTAAGTGATCAAAACAGTGTTACCAGATGCCACTAACGATATGATCTGAGCCGGCAATATCTGCAAGGAAGGATCAGTAGCTTTATTAACAGCAGTTTTATAAAGATTGATCAGTCCGGTAGATGAGTTAAATGTTACGTCATCCCAACCTTCAATCTCCTGAATCGAACCGATGGTAAAGCCTGTAGCTAACAGAGAGATATCCCTGCACCTGAAATTCGAATTTAAGGCACTTTGATCTACTGTGATAGTTAGCACATTACCGTTTATTTCCTGCGTAATGACACTATCTTTTTTTACGTGCAAATATTGAAGAAATTCTGCTACACTGGGAATCCATATCCTGTTTTGATTGGTATTTGATGGATGATTGAGAATATAATTGTATATCTCTGCAAACTGCGCGCCTTTAGTAGGGTCAGGCCCATGGGTATACCAATTGCCCATCCATTTAGCCCCATTCACAGCACGGCTAAAAATTACGTCAATATACTCTTTGTATCTGCCTACTCCTTCACTGCTCGATTCGTCGCCAAAATTTTCACGTACCAGGTTAAACCAGCCCGTAGTTTCTACTGACATAAACTGCTCTAGTGTAGCAGGTGTAGCCTTATCCCAGATGACCACATCCATATTATTTTCATAGGTATTTGATGAATGCGCTATATAGCCCAGCTCCCTGGCAGTGTACATATACCCTTCATCATCTGCCGGAGCAGTATTAATCGTTGGCCTGTATCCAGTTTCCTGCCAGATCTTTTTTTCTGCATCGAGCAAGTTATTTAAGGAATCCCAGGGGTGTGGCCCCACACGGCTACTTTGATCCCTATCCTGATAGGCAGTATGATTACTTATTTCCCAACCATTTGCTAAAGCCTCGCGTGCTTGCGTCCAGGTATGATAGACAGTACTGTTATCACTTTCTTCTTTCACATCCCCTGCAACCATCACCAGCATTCCACGGAAATTAATCATCTTGCCTGTACCGTCAGAATATCTCAACCCCGGGTAAGTTATCCCATCCATAGCTAAACCACCTTGAAAGATGGGATAGGCCAATCTTAGATGACTTAGATTTGAATCATCAAACCCGCCCATAAACACAACATCTTTATTGTATTTAAAATCCGCAGGTCTGAGTAAAGGATTAGTTAATGCATTGACATTCAATTTCAGCACTAATCTGTCTGATGGTGGAGGAATCACTACTCCTCCACCAATTTTATAATTTCTTGCCGATTTCATGCTACTACCAGATTAACACCTTTCAAATCACTAATACTCTTTCCGACGGTAACAGGTGTAGCTGTGTAATCATAATTATCCCTCACCCTAAAATAGTAGTCCAGATCCGCCGGCCGTTCGATCGTTTGATCGCCTAGCCAAACCACCCCATTTCTACTATACTGGAACAACAGCGTATTTTCAAGAAAGCTGATTCTTACGTAGGTAGATGTAGAGGGAGTCTCAGAATCCAGTAAGGTTAAATAAGTATTACCTACTTTGGCCTGTATTCTGCCTATCGTAGGATTTTTCTCCAATGAGATTGCAGTATTGCCCTCAAAACTCGCATGTACATCCATTTCCAATTGTCCACCACCCGTTACCAAGCCCTGCACGTAACCTACGCTACCTGCAACAATATGATGATTCCAACGGCTATGGCATTGCTGATTACCTGCAACGCTACTTACCACTCCATATATAGCCGGGTCCCAGGTTTGATTTTCAGATTGGACTGGTGCCGTCAAGTAAACCGGGTTACCGCTTATCGGAGGTATATAAGCTGTAAAAGCTGACTTACTGGATAAAACTGCTCCGGCATTATTGGTTGCCGATGCCTTAACACGACTTTTAACATAACCAGTCGGATAAGCATCATTTCCAACAATAAAGACATTAGAGGTATTCGTTGCCCAGGTCACTCCATTGTCTACGGAAGTTTCGTGCTGCGCAGCGGTATAGCCGGAAACCAAAATTATTGTCCATTCCCTGGTTTCATTGTTGACTGTTCCACCCGTTGGGGCTACCGGATTGGCGAGGGTAACGGTAAATGCAGGGCTATTGGCAACAGGACTCTCATTTCTGCCTGTGGTTGCTTTGATTTTAAATTTCCAGTATCCCGCTGGTCTCGCCACATTACCCACATTGATACTACCTGTGTAAGCGATGTAGGTTCCTTCATTTTCGCTAACTAAAATTTCGCTTATTCCTAATGTATGACTTGCTATTAAAGTATTAGCAGTATCATTCCCTGTAACAACTGGTGCTGCTGGCGTAACATTACCAGGGATATCGGTAGTACCTTCAACAATTGTCCAATTGGAACTAAAGAATCCAGTAGCAGAAACCTTTATCCTCCATTTATACGAAGTACTTGCAGTGAGGCCGGAGTCCAGAAATGAGAGGCCAGAGCCTACATACACAGTAATTGCATTGTCAAATGACAATGTATTATCCCGCTCAATAGTGTATGTAAGCCCATTAGGCACAACTTCCCAATACAACGGCATCGCATCACTGGCAGGATTTCCATGACTAAACACAGGTGCGCCTAATTTTTCGAGCTGCTCTCCAGTAGGAGGATCTACCCATGTTAAATTACCTTGAAGCAATTTATCGACTCCCCAACCCGGCAGGGCTTTTAAATATTCTTCTGCGCTGGTCTGACCACCCCCTCCCAGATTAAGAGACTGCAAATAACTGAGCAGTAAACCTATTTGTCCGTCAGGGAGCACCTCAAACTGCTCATTGGATAAGATAGCCTCCGGCAAATTTTCAAGAGGCAGAACACCTATCTTATTCAGGATGGTTTCTCTGGTTTCAGCTGAACCAGCTGCCACCGTAATATTACCTGTTCCCACCAGAGAACTACCATTAATAGTTTTAATGTTATTTGACTTGACAAGACCTTCAAGTAACTGGCTTGGCGTAATATACGCCATCCCTCCTCCTGCAAACCGAACAGCAAGTAACCGTTCATTCCCTGCAACAACACCTATTGCTTCCGCTTCTTCTGGAAATTCCATATGTTTTAATTAAATGGTTATAATTTTATTTGAATTGTTTCTGCATTGATTGTAACCAGGCTACCGTTAATATTCAGATTGTCAACACTTACTGGTATTCCCGCCTGAGTTAGTTTGCATTCTATCACCCCTGTGAAATGGGCAGATTTGGAATACATTGTATTCACCACGAACCCGTCTTTTACAAAAAAACTGCGTATGCTATCATTATTGCCTGTAATGTGCCGTAGGCCTGGTGAAGACAATAGTGCCATCATACCCTGAACCTTTTCTTTAAAAGCAGCGTAATTAGGCTGTTTGATATATAATTTCAGATTTAATTCAGGAGATACCGTTTTCGTAATTGCATATCCCTCCTTGCCGTAGGTGGTGAATTGTACCGATTTAGGGGCAGGCCTATTTCTCCTGTCGCCGGATAACTCGAGCATTGTACCTCCAAGGCTTTTGAAACTTATACCATCAATGCCCAATTCTGAATCATCCGCTGCCGGCAGTACTCCTGACACTATAGGCATGGGTTCGTGCATAGGTATAGTGATTTTCAGAAATTTAGACTGGAGAAACTCAACGTTAACGGCCCCATTGACATACACGTTGTGTTCGCCCCATTTACTTTCCAGCGGTACCAGATCGGTAAAACTGTCAATCAAAGAAACTATTTGTAGCCTTTTGCTTTCACAGTCAGCACGGCTATTGCCCTTTATAAACCCTCGGGGCACTAAATCCCGGCCACCGAAGAATATTTCATCAGCAGACAGGTAGGGTTCAACCCCGCTTTCTCCCGCCCAGTCGTACTGTGTTGTCCCCAGACGTGAAGGCATATCAAGAAATCCTGACAAGGCGATGTTGCTGTTATCCTGCCTTCCAGGAATAAACCCCAGGCTTTCGAGTGATATTTTATTTAAATTATACATTGTATTTCAGGACTTTATTGATTAAAATTTAATTCCTTTATCTCTTAAAGACTGTTCCAGACTAGTCTCCACAGCAGGTTTTGTATTTGCCGCAATTATGTCGAGTTTTTCTGCTATTCCATCCGTGTTATTGGCAGTTCTGAAGGTATTTTGCTCAATCTGCAGCTGCACCTGAAAGTTAGAGGCAGCCATACTGAAGTAAGCCTGTGAGGATTGCCCCTGCCTTATAATTTCATCATATTGCGAAATAGCAATACCTAAAACCCTGTTGGCCGTCCCCTCTGTTAAGGCGGCTCCGACAATTGCACCCGAAACTCCCGTTTGTGAAGAGCCGATAGTATCTCCGCTATTCAGATCGGACCCGGTAATCTTTTTATACTCCTCAAACTTCTTTATCGCATCCCCGGTAAGGGAATTAAAAAGACCGTTTAGCCGCGCAATCTCATCCGATGTTAATTCGTCGTCACTTTGGGAAGCTTTATCAAATTCATCATAAAAACTTTCCATGGCATCCGCCAGCACTTTGTTCTTGAAAATGCTTAAGGCTGCGTCATCCATCGTAGTTTTGAAGAAGCTAGCCAGATCTTCGGCAGAGGTTTTGCCACTCGCAAACATATCGGCGAGCGTATTGGTCAGATTGTCTGATGTAGTACCCGTAAATAGTTCTGATGTTTCTTTAGCTAAACCTGCTATGGCTTGCTCAGCATCATAGCCCTTTTGTTCTAGCTCTTTTAGCCGTTCAACCAGGCCTTTGGTATCTCCCTCAAGTTTCCCCTCCGTAAGCAGCTGACTTAATTCTTCAAAGCTTTTACCTGCCAGGCTGCTGTAGGTCTTATTTACTTTAGCTTTCCTGAACCAGGTGCCATGTGTATAGGTCTCACTTTCTACATAAGACTGCCCCTGAAGCTTGCCCATAATCTCTTCAGACTCCTTGCTGTATGCTTCTTTATCCTTTTTCCGAAGTTCTACTTCATCCCGGATGCCTTGTAACGCTGTTTTATTATTCCTTACCGTCTGCAATTCACGGTCTCTCAAAGATGCCTGGTATTCAATTTCGCCTGCAACAGCAGTCTTGTAAAAATCGTCCACTTCTTTACGGGCAGCGGCATTCATTTCCTTTACCTTTTTACCAATGGAAAGAACTTTGGTAACGGCGCTGACAGTTTTAGTAACACCACCAATGATATCACCGGAAGCAAAAGAAGCGCCGGCAGCAGCGGCGTCGGATGCCGCTCCGGCTAATTGGCTGAGCGTGTCAAGCAGGTAACCGGCTTGCGTACCTGTACCCCCTAAAGCACCCGATAATTCAGAGAATCCACCGGATAATCTGCCAAGATCTTTAGATACACCTTCAGCAATTTCTTGTGTATTACCTTTTAAATACTCGAACTGTTTCGCAATTTTGTCGGCATAAGTCGCTTTCCCGTCTCCGTTTACATCGATATCAGCAATTTTAGTCTCAATTTTGTCCAAATCATTTAAAATCCTTTCCGCTTCCTCAGGACTTACTATGCTTTTATTATTTTTGTCTTTTGCGTTAAGTGTATCCTTGGTTTCTTTTAGTTTTTGTTTTAACCGATCGAGGTTAGCCTGATCTGCGCCAACTGTTAGCGTAAGATTAAGATCTTTTAAATTATCTTGTACTTTTGATACAAATTCCTTAGGGATGTCATTTGCCCCCAATAGTCCTTCAAGAGTCTTAGCTTTTTGTTCGGCCTCGCCTTTCGTATACAAGATAACATCCTGAGACATTTTCTTATAAATGTCTGTTTTTTGTAAAGCAGATTCTTTTAATGAGGATACCTCTTTATTATACGACTCTGTTAAGATAGCTCTTGAACCTGCGTTTTCATCTCCTTTTAGTTCGAGATAAGCTTTGGCATATCTCTCGTCTGCTAAAGTCTTTTTTTGTTCGTATGTACTGTTTTCAAGTAATAACTTACTGTTAGCATCCTTTTGTAACTTAACCTGTTCATTGATTCTTGTATCATATTCTGTTAATCGTTCCTTTTCAAGCCCATTCATATCTTTGGGATCTTTAGAAAGCAACACTGAACGCTCAGCCTCCAATTTCTCTAAATAAGACCCGTATGTCTTAATGTCTGATTCATATTTTTTATCTGCCGCAGCCTTTCCAAAATCATTTTTATACTGCTCATATTCCTCGTAGATTTGTTTTTGTTTATCTAGCGAAACTTTAAGATTTTTGGTTTCAGTTTCATACTTCAGATTTTCTTCTGCTTTTTCACGCTCTGGCTTTAGATTTTCATTTATCTTTTTAGTATTTTTTGGATCTGCATTATATGCCTCAATCTCTTTTTGTAAAGTAGCATATTCCTTTCGGAGATCAAGAAGCTTCTGCTCATCATCAGTGATTGATTTATCATTATATTTGCTATTTACATCATGGATCTTGTTCATCATATCTTCCTTGCGCTTTGCAGCTTCTTGTGCTACTTTGACAGGGTCCTCTGTGATTTTTGCTTTACGATCCTCCAGCTTATTTATCTTTTTCTGGGACTTTTGATACTCTGCATGATTTGTTGCTTTACTTTGGTTACCCCTTTCGTTATTAATAGCCTCATCTAATGCAGCAACAGATCCTTTTAATGCAATATTAGTCTTCGCAGCATCAATATTGTCGTTGAAGAATTTCAGTTGACCGTTGATATTGTTTAGAGATAGGTTGCTGAAAACATCTTGTACCCCACCTGCCCCAATGTTGATCTTAGTCATGAGATCTTTCTGCTTATTCAGTTCATCTCGCAGATTAGTATAATACTTTATTTTCTGCTCATCGGTCATGAGTGAGATCTTCCAAGCCTCATGTTGTTTACTAAAAGATGTCCCCAATTCCGCTGCTGCGACTTTTGCAACCTCCAATTCTTTGGATGTTCTCATTATTTCAAAAGAAATACTGCCGCCCTGGTCACCAGACGTTTTTATTATTTCGTTCAGGCTGTTTATTTTTGCAGACAGAGCTGCAACATTTGCAGTTGCATTCTTATATCTTTCACCTAAATTTGCGACCTCATTTTTATCATTTTCACTATTGATTAACTTCTGTGCATCAGCAACGCCCAACTTTAAATAGGCCTCTTTAGATAAGTTGTCGAAAACACCGGGATATTGTTTTTGTAACTCGGCAAATGCTTTCGTCTGTTGAAAATCAGTTGCTGATTTGTCGAAAAGCACCCCATTTAAACCAGATACTTTAGATTTTAATTCCTCTGCACTTTTAGCATATTTCTGATTTTGTTCTATGATTATTTTTTGAGCCTTCTCCTGATCCGTCATGCTATCATTTAAAGCATAAATCGCAGCCCCCAAAGCAACAACCGCCACACCTGCAAGCACATACGGATTTATACCAGCAGCCATCAGACTGTTTGATATTCCCTGAAGCCCAGTTGCAATTTCAGTTTGTGCCATTCTCAACCCTTCTTCAAGAGTTAATGCCCTCGTTACATTCGTCAGCTCTGTGCCAATCATAACCTCTTCGGTTAATGTAGAAGCGGTATTTCCAAGTGTGATTATACCCTTTACAGTATCAAAAGCATCCTGAGCATCTTTTACAGATTTGAGCACATCCAACACCTTCTGATAGCTTGCCACCAAACCTGACGTAGACTCAACATCAGTACCAGATGTCCCACTCTTACTTTTACTCGTCTCGGCCAGCATTGAAGCCCATGCCTCTTTAAAGCGCTCTATCTGTTGAATCGATACAGCAGATTTCTCCTGTATCAGGCCACCAAAAATACTGCCCGAAGCAGTTAAATTTGTAAAAGCCTGCTGAACTTCAGCGAAACCAACCTTGCCGGCATTCACAAACTGATCTACACTCTCTCTATCAATATTCAGTACATTAGCCAACTCAGCGTAGATAGGTATACCGAGACCAGCGAATTGCTGTATCTCTTTAGTATAGGCAAGGTTTTGAGCCCGTAAAGAAGTATATATTGTCACCAGGCTACTGATCGGTTCCGAAACTCCATATGCAACTTCGCCCAGCATCTTCAATTCTTCTACTAACGTGCCGGCGGCTGAGCCATTAGCTAACAGTGCTTTAGCGGCCTCCGCCAGTTCACTCAATCCGAATGGCGTTGCTCCTGCCAGCACGGATATTTCTTTCATTAACGCATCAACTTCTGCTTTACTTTTCAGCATGGCAGAAAAGGCAACTTCCAATTGCAGGAACTCTTCTCTTGCCTGATCCAGTTTCGCAATAAAGCCACCATCAATTTTGAAAGAAAAGGATGCCGCCGCCACAGACACTTGCCTGGCGAGTCTCTCTATCTGATTACCCTGGTCTTCAATGTTACCGGTGAAATTATTAATACTGCTATTCATTCGATTGATCGATGCTTGAAATTGACTGTCATCAATCGTAGAATCGAAATGCAATCCGCTGCCTGTTGTTGATACGCTCATCTTATATTCTTAAATCTTTTCTTAATTCTGCTGCTTCATTTTCAGGAGAAACCATAATTTCATCCTTATCCTTGTTGTTACTGCTGTCTGGTATAGTGGCTAAATCCATGATAAAATTCATCCAGCTCGTCCCCCACATCACCTCCTTTTTACTGCAATTCCAATACTTGCGGTAGGAGTTAATCATTCCCCAAGGGCTATTATCTCCCCCGGAATCTGTAGACTCATCTTGCGCTATTCCCGATCCGTTACAGTCATTGCAACCTTTTCCGGAACATTCAGGACACTCGCCCCCTTTATCAAGATGATAGATTTCATAAAAAGCTCTATTCCTGCCAGACTAAGGGACTTGTCCAAAAGCTGAAAAAACTGACGGTCATCAATCCATCTTAAATATTCAAGCAAATGCCTGGAAGGCTCCTTTTTATTGTTTTGGATACACACCGCAACGATATAAATAAAGTGGTCTGTATAATCCTGAATCGCCTGCCATGCTTTCGTCTCGCTGATCCTTCCATTTTCAAAAAGATTATTTGGGATCTTATTTGCCAGGGCCGATACTCTTAACCTGTTGCCTACTAAAATTGGGCTGATTTCAAAAACGCGCTCGGTTTTCATCCATCCAATTTTCATCAGTACTTTTTCGATCAGATTGCCTGGCCTGACAATAATAGTGACTGATTTTGATTTCTCAGTAATCACTTCACCGGCAAACCCTAATGCCTGTAATTTTTCAAATTCTGTCATTCCTGGAGTATTAAAGCTCCCCTGATTTACAGGGGAGCTTATCAATTAATTATTCACCAAAATCAAAAGATAATGCAGCGATACCTGCTTTATCAGGACTTAATACTTTCCCGGTCCAGTCAATCTGGCCTAATTTAGATTTGTCAAAAGCTAAGTTTGCAGTAGCTGTAAGCTTCATTTTAACAAACGAAACCTTAATGTTGGTTCTTGTTTCTGCAACTACAGAACGGTAAACAACAGCACTTGCACCACCTACAGGAGCCGACCAGATGTTGCCAGTAATAGTACCACCAAACAATTCATGCATTGTTTCTTTAGTCACATTGTAAGTACTTGCAGCCAGGGTCCATACAGCGCCTTTAGTTTCGATTTCATCATACAATTGATCAATCTCTTCGATCTCAATCTCTGCCGTTTCCGGAGCAGTGGAAGTCAGGGTCGCAGTACCTTTTACAGTGTCACCTAATACTTCTGTCAATGCTAATCCCATTCCGCCGTCAACTGCATTTGGACCCATAGTGATGGATTTTAATCCGTAATATTTCTTTGCCATAATATTTGTTTTTTATTTGTTGTTTATGAGTAGAACTCTATTTGTAAATTGATATAATGCTGATCGTTCTCATCAGACAATACATTGTCTTGCTGTAGTTTAAAACAATACCCCCCATTGTCATCCCAAATCTCTTCACCATCTGCAAAAGCTTCATTCGCAAGATCTGACAGTATCTGGATGCGGGCCGTGTCAGGCTGTGAGGTATCATTTGGCTCATCCGCCAGGATAAGGTTCGGAACGTAGATGTTCACGTTTAAGATACCATTGTCCACATCATCCTTTAGCAGGGAAAGTACACTGATCACGACATCCTCCGATTTGGAGCCAAGCGGTCTTTCGTACTCACAGAGCTTTCCATCGGGCTTATTATTGTCAGTAAAAAGAACACTATGCTCAATGTGACTTTTAAGCATATTTACGAGTGCAATTGAAGTGAAATCCATAATTATTTAAGTGTATTTTTAAAATTCTCTATCGCTTTATAAACTCATTATTGGCTTTGATCGATTCTGTAGTTATCAGGTCCCTGCAATATCTTTCTAAATCCGGTGTATGGTTTGTTCCAGCAATCACAATGAAAACATTTCCCTTGCCTATCCTCTTTTTTATTCCCTTTGTTAATTTTAAATCAGTCCCATTTGCAGCAATTTTATGTATTGCCCTGGCTTTAGCTTTGTTCCATTTATTTTCCAGATATGCAGCGGTTGCTTCCATGTCGAAGGTTTTCCCTATATAAACATCATCAGCCCAATTTTCAGGAACACCTTTATCTTTTAAAAGAGCCCTGAGGCTTTCTTTAGTTTGCTGCTCTTTATTGGTCAGGAACATTTCCCTAAAAGGTTTTATTGTTAATGCAATTGCATCCTCAATCTGCCTTTGCATGTCTATTGGATTACCTTTTTCGCTTCTGCCATTCACCGGATCCGTGATGATTATATCTTTCTTCACTTTTTTTAAAGCATCCGAAACACGCTTATCACCTTCTTTCTGCACTAAAGCCGCATATTCTGCTACTGAAATAAGCGAGTTGTTCTCATATTCTTTGATAACCCCTTCAATCTGATTTTCCTCTGTTATTTTTGATGCCATTTTATCGGCCAATAATCCCAGAACTATTTTCGACACCCCTGGGTTTCTAACCAGCAGTTGTGCAAGAATCTTATCGTACATAGTATGTTTTATGTTTGTTTTAATAAGTGTAAATTTACCAATCATTTACTTCATATATTTTTTCCTAAACTTACCATCGCCCTTTGGTAAGGCTGCGAATTAGCTGTTAGGATTTGTGTGAATCTTTTATTCAAAAAACCTGTTCTCAATTTTAATCAGTTCATAAAGCCTGTAGGTTTCCTCCCTAAAATTCCTGTAAGCCTTGAAGGCAACAATAACAGAAGGAAGACTGGTTTTTAAAATCGTCGAACTGCAATTCAGTTCCTTTGCAATATCCCTGATAACTCCAAACCGGGTTTTCTGGGTTGTCATCCTCAATACTTTTTCAGGATGAAAAAACATAAGTACGATGCATAATAACAGCCCTCTATTCTCGCTGATTTCTTTCTCTCTGTCACGGTTAGTCCATGAACTATAGTTTATTCCTTTAAGTTTTTTAAATGAACTGATGATTTGCGGAACCAATTCTAAGTCCTGCAACTTTTCCGGTATTGAATTTTCAATCCTTTTCCGTATAGTGAAGTGTATTTCCGGATATTCTTTACTAAGAATATCAATAACGAGTGATTGTTTATAGTCTAACATATCAAAAAATCTTATTGTTAAATTATTGTATTACTAAAGTTCATAATCATAAAACATCCAATTATGCCACTGACGGCTGTTATATTTCCCGAACTTCAAATGCCCTGTATTCTGCCGTCTCAGCACTTTGCACAACTACCAATTCAAGAGAGAGATCACTAATTACTTCTGCGGCCTTAACCACAGCTCCATGCAGATTTCCTACGCTGCGTATTTCAACGCTCTTTTTTAATATTTTGAACTTTGAAGGTTCGTATCTATCAATGAATTTCTGGATATCCGATTTAGCAATTGAATTCGTCTTGATACAAGGCAAAATATTCGATTCATTTATTTCATTTAAAGTATTCATAACCGGATGTTGATTTTAATGACATATAAATTTTAATAATCCTGATCTTAATGATAACAACAGCATACAGTAAGTAAAAATGCCCACCCTTTAAGATTATGATGTTGTTCAATTTTATCAATTACCAAAATCCTCCTGCTTTCTGATCTTACTTTTTGCTTCGAATTGTTTTTTACATAGAAGATCACAAAAAGTATAACCTCCGCTATAAAACCGCTCATGGGCAAATGGCTCGTGACATCCGAAGCAGATCAAAGGCTTTGAATATAAAAGGGACCTGGATTTTTTAGATTTGATTTCCATTGGTAAATATTGTTTTTAAAGTGATGAGGTCATCTTAAGCATTTTCATTGTTGCTTGTAAACGGTATGCTTATGATAGTTTCACCGGTGATAATCAAGCACGACAGGTCATTTTTTAATAGGCCTGACTGGTGCATGTATATAATCGTCAGCAATACCTACTATCTCTTCTATCCATTCAATCCTGGCCATTAGGCTCAATTTTATATTTAATAATTCTTTTTCAAGGTCTTCAATACGCTGCTGATCATTTTTTTGAGTCTGTGACATTTTACTTATTTAAGGAATGTAAAGTGAAATAGTTTTTTTTGTGTATATTTGTTGTCATTGCACAGTACAAACATACTAATGACAAGTCACAAAGACAAGACTAAATCAATATATTTAATAACATAAAATATAACAAATTGAAAATAAGCGGTATAAATTTAAGAAACGCACTAAAAAGACTTGACTTAACACAAGGTGAAGCTGCAGAAAAAATAGGTGTATCCCGCCAAACTATAGTTACGTGGATTGGAAAATCTCAGATAGATGCCGAAACCAGCAGTTTGATAAGTGAAAAATTAGGCATTGACATGACACAATTCAATAATCAACCAGAGATCATAAAGCCTTCTGGAAAAATTATTGCCAATAATTCCAACAGAAGAAAAACAAATGCACTGGTTCCTTTCTATAATGCAGACTTTATCGCCGGCAAGGCAGAAGAATACTATGAAGATGGAACAATATATCCTGATTACTATATGGATGTCCCTGAATTTGCGGGATGCACAGCTTTTAAAGCTTACAGTGATAGCATGGAAAGACTCATTTCGTCCGGCTCAATCCTGTTCGGAACTAAATTAGAAGATTGGAGAAGCCACATAGAATACGGTAAAATCTACGGAATTGTATGTACAGACGGCAGGAAATACCTGAAGTATATCAGAAGGGCCATAGATAGTGCACACTTTTTTATACTAAAAAGCGAGAACGAGTCTTATGATGACATGGACATGCCCATTGATAAAATCAAAAACATCTGGTTAATTGATGGATGGATAGTAAAAAATACCTAAAATAGTCATCGATAAACTAAAAAATTATGGCAGACAGGTCGGCAGAAATAGTTACTGAAACAGCAAAGCGTATAAAAGCATTCAGAGAAAGTGAAGGTCTTACACAGACTAAGTTTGGAGAAATGATAAATAAAGATCAGAGTACCATTCTTCGGTATGAATCAGGCCGGCTTAGTATTCCTATCGATGTCATCATCGCTTTAAACCGCATTTTTGGAATGAATCTGGAATGGCTCCTTACAGGAAAAGGCGGAAGTAAAGATAAACCCGAGAAAAGCAATCTTGTTACAGATATCAAAACGCTGAATGAGAACAATCTGATCCTTATGAATGAGATTAAAACCTTGAAAATTGAATTCAAAAAACTGCACAAAGAGTTTTTTGAATTCAAACACGGATTAAAAAAATAAAGAATCTTCTTTGAGATACGGTGCATTTTGGCGCATGAATTTCAGCAAAAATGAATTTCCTGCTTACTCATTTACAATTATCAGGGTTAAAAGAAATAGATCAATGCCTCTTGTTTCTCAAAAACCCAGAAGATATGCTAAATCGCAAGTAGCCATATTTATCATTGAAATAGATATTTTGTAGTATCGTTCTCGGAAGATGCCTTTGCCACTGCCAAAAAAATTGGCACTATAACCATTGAGAGGAATGGCGCACCATATACTATTCAAAAGCTATTGATTATATAATGACTATAAAAGAGATGGGCACTAAGAGAAAAATAGCGAAGTTCTGAGAATTGCCCAGAGCAGACTTGCTACGTTGATTATCAAAACACAATTTACTATATTGCCTTATGGAACAATACGATAGCAGCGTAGACGCATATATAGCTAAGAGTGCAGACTTCGCAAAACCAATTCTTACACATCTTCGTGACCTGGTACACAGGGCCTCCTCCGAGATTAAGGAGACCATGAAATGGAGCTCTCCATTTTTTGATCATGAAGGGCCGGTATGCCAGATGGCAGCATTTAATAAGCATTGTGCTTTTGGTTTCTGGAAAGCCGCATTACTAAACGATCCTTATCAGATATTGAACCAGGAAGCGGATACAGCAGGTAGCCTCGGGCGCATTACAAGCCTCGCAGATCTGCCGGAGGATGAAATCCTTATTCAATATATTCAACAGGCCCTATTATTAAATAAAGAAGGTATCAAAGCTCCTTCACGCCCAAAAACTCTGCTGGATAAAAACGAGCTGAGTGTGCCTCCCTATCTTACGGAAGCGCTTAATCAGCATCATGATGCAAAAGAACATTTCGAAAAATTCAGCCCGTCGCAAAAGAAAGAATACATCACATGGCTTGAAGATGCCAAAACCGAAAGTACAAGATTGAAACGGCTAAACACCACGATTGAATGGATTAGCGAAGGAAAAATAAGACACTGGAAATATAAATAGTAACCTCATTGCTCCCTAAACCATGATAATAAGAAAGCAACTGAAGGCCGCTCTATACGGGTCTTCAGTTGCTTTCTCAAAAAGAACGCTAGATATATTAGTTAACGCCAGATATATTAATTAATATTTAGGGTGTTGCTGACCCTTTAAACCAGAATTAACATCGATAATGGAGGTTGCCAACGGGAGAATCTCAACTTTTTCTCTTTCCAGCCCCCGGAACAGATTGGTCACCAGTGCCGCATTTGCTGTAAGTACACCTTGTGAATTTACTTTCGATGCGCCATGCATCCTTAACACCACACTCCCGCTTTTAGCAAGCTGGGTTGAGTCTGCACTGGATAATTGTTTATAACCTGTATATGGAATCGCCACTACCTTGTCCTCAAAACCTGTAGCGATCTCTCTTTTATATACTCTGTACAGATCAATGTTAGCGTACGCACCTGTTTTATTAGCCATGTTAATCAGGTTCTGTTTCGTTTTAGTTAATGTTTCATATAGAATACCCCAGCGTGCAAGATCTGTCCTTCTTAACGATTCAAAACCAAATTCAAATTTACGTTCATTGATGATTGCATCTCTGAAACCCTGATAATCTGCAGGAGTAGTGCCTATTTTAGCAGTACTGCCACCAAAACCACGTGTACGTACTTTTTCAAAGTAAAGTTTGGCATCGGCTGTAGGACCATTGTTATATTCATTTAAGGCTTCTGCATACATCAATAGTACATCGGAGTAACGGAGTACAGGCCAGTTGATATCGCGTTTATTGATCGCAGTACCAAGTTTATCGCACCAGGTAACCCTGAATTTACCTATTGTATTGCTGGAATAGGAGTTCATCTCCCTTCCATTATCACTGTTGATTGCATAATTACAGATTGTTACATCACGGCGCAAATCTCCATCCTGAAAATCATACCAATAGGTAGGTGTTACGCCCATTGCAGGCTGGCTCTTTCCAAACAGACTGCTGGTATGTACATATATACCATTGGTATATCCTACTGCTGTTCCATTGTTGTCATTACCATATTGCCCATATTCCAGCATAGACTCAGTATTATACTTACGCATGTTGAGGTCACGGAATACGGTTTCAAAACTTGGCAACAATGTATTTTCACCTCTGTCAATTACCGCCTTGCATGCATCAGCAGCAATTTTATAAAGCTCTTTGATACGTGCAGCGTCCGGCCGCTGTCCGATATGAACTGATCCGGCAGCGTAACTGGTGAGGTCCCAGCGCAGGGAGTAACCAGCGGCATACAGCGCCACGCGGGCAAGGATACCATAAGCTGAGTTTTTTGTAAAACGCTCGGTAGTGCTCACCATTCCTGAACTTTTCCAGGGCAGCAACTCAACAGCCTTTTGCAAGTCAGCAATACAGCCATCATATATCACGTCACGGCTTTCCCTCGAAGAAGTAAAAATACCCGACTCTACAACTGGGGATACAGAATATGGTACATCACCAAAAAAACGGATCAGATTCAGATAATTCATTGCCCGTATGGCATAAACCTCTCCCAGCAACATATTGATCTTCGCCTTATCCCCTTCAGAAGATACCGTCATCTTCTGCAACCCACTAATAGCTACATTGGTGTATTCTATGCCCATATACATAGCTGTATAGGTAGAGGTAGGCGTATTGGCTGGCGAATAAACATAATTGGCAACCTGGTTTTTACTGTTTGTCTCTCCCTCGGTAGACATGCATTCATCAGTGCCCATCCCAAGCTGGTAATACAGTTCCCGGTTAAAGGTCTGTGAGTAGCAACCAACAACAACCATCTCGGCTCTGCCAACGGTTTCGAAAATAGTTTCACTGTTGGCTTTCGACTCTGATGGCTGATCCAGGAACTTTTTACATGACGCTGTGGATAACGCCATCATGCCTGCGCCTATAATACAAGTAATATTTAATATTCTTTTCATAATCATAGCTAATTAAAACGATACATTAAGACCTACTACATAACTTTTTGTCCGCGGGTAGGCGGAATTGTCGACTCCACTTGTGAGCACACCTGATGTTGCAGATACATCCGGATCATAACCACTATAACCTGTAAAGGTGTAGATATTATTCAGCGTACCATATACACGCATATTTCTAATGTTCAGCTTTTTAGTCCATTTTTTAGGCAGAGAATAACCAAAAGTGATCGTACTTAAACGGAGGAATGAGCCATCCTCCAGGTAATAATCCAATGCATCCGTAGTCGCTATTTTATTATCAGCATGGAGGCTCCACATCGCATTTTTATCAAACTGCTGCGGATTAATTGCAGCAAGCCTGGTAAGGTCGGTAGTCTCTTTTCCTGTAACCGGATCTACTAGTTTAAACCTGTCGTTCATCACATCGAGTGTATTCTGATTAGCCAGGTAAGGGCCAATAAAGCGTTGTGAACTCATATTAAAGACCTTATTGCCCACAGAGAAATTCATAAATACCGTTAAATCGAATCCTTTATAGGTAAAAGTATTGGTGATCCCTCCCTGGTATTTTGGCTGTGCACTACCGATTACCGTACGGTCTGCTGTAGACCATACAGGGTTACCACTCGCATCAGTCGCCCCGGCTGTAGGTATGTATTTGACATCCCCCGGTTTAATATTGGCGACATTCCCTCCCTTCAATCTCGCAACACCATTTTTAAGTGTATAAGTACCATTGGTATTTTGAGTAAAGTCGTCTGTAGTATAAACGCCATCATACTTGTACCCATAAAACTGGCCCAAAGGCTGGCCTACTTTAATCAGAAAATCCACGCGGCTGTCATAATTCTGAATGAAATTATCAGCTGCGTCCTGTCCGTAAAGGGATAAAACTTTCGATTTATTAAAAGCAATATTAAAGTCAGTATTCCATTTAAAGTTTTGCGAATGGATATTAACGCTCTTCAATACAAGCTCTATCCCACGGTTACGGATAGCACCAATATTCTGAAATTGATACTGGTACCCTGAGGAAGAAGGTATTTTATTTTTAATTAAAAGATCATTAGACTCATTATTATATACATCCGCACTCATACTGATCCTGCTATTCAGTATATCGAGGTCGATACCGATATTGGTAGATACCGTTTTCTCCCATCTTACCACAGGATTACCGATAACATCACCAGGTACCAGGGTCGGGAAATTGGCATTATTAATTGCATAACTTCCTGATCCATAATCTGTGGTATACATATTATCATCGATATTATTATTTCCGGAAGTACCATAACCAATACGGAGCTTTAAATTATTGATTATCTTTTGGTCTACCATAAATTTCTCCTCCGAAATTCGCCATGCCGCAGATGCAGAAGGAAAATATCCCCACTTATGACCCTGAGCAAACTTAGAAGAACCATCACCCCGCAAAGTGAAATTGGCAATATATTTACCCTTATAACTATAAGAGGCGCGACCAAAAAAGGAGGCTACGCCATTACGGCTTTTACCTGAACTGTATACATTTTTAACATTCGTAGCACTGCTTACATCATTCAGCCCGAAGTTACTTTCAGGAAACTCGTAATAGGTATTATTGAGATTTATAGACTCATTGTAAACCGTTTCCTGTCCTAATAGAAAATTCACGTGGTGATCATTGAAATTATGCCCCCAGTTTAGAGTATTAGTAATCTGCCAGGTATACTTCTCACTGTTGTTCCTCGAACCATATGGCCCGCCGTTATTCTGAGCAGTCTTTGTGCGACCGTCATCCCAATAATCTGAACGTGTTTGCCTCCATAGATAACTGCCCGCAGTACGGAAGGTCAAATCTTTCATCAGGTCAATATCCAAACCTAAGTTTCCGCTAAACGTACGTGCCATATTGGTATTTGTCACCGCATCGTTAGTGATAATAGGATTGTAAATATCGAACTGAGAATCGTAGTTGAGCATGTCCTCGCTCACATCTGTACCAATCAGCTGGGCATTGGTATAACGTGTACCGCCGGTTACAGGTTGCAGGATAGTCATTTTTAATGCACCACCTAAGGAGCCGCCGCCGTCAATCTTTGTATCCTGGAAATTTGCTGCAAAATCTGTCCGGATGCCTTTCATGATTTCGTGGTTCACTTTAAGACGTACCCCATTTTTTTTATAGCCATGTTTGTCCATAATACCATCTTGTCCGGTGTTATTATAACTTAACAAGAACCTTGTATGATCTGTGCCCCCGCTGATATTGATATTATGATTCTGACTTAAAGCAGTGCCGCCGAATACCTCATCCTGCCAGTCGATCCCTTCACGTGTACCATATTCACTATTAATACGGTTGAATGCTCCTGTATAAAAATCCGGAGTATTAATGTCCCCTCCAAAGTAAGAAGCCCAGTTGCTTTCTTTACCCGCCAACAACTGAAATTCGTATTGGTATTTTGCATAATCCAGCGTATTCAAGATTGGCAGCTTAGTGCCTAACTTTTCAAATCCCAGGTAGCCATTATACTCCACCACAGTCTTTCCGGATTTAGCGGACTTTGTTGTAATTAATACTACCCCATTGGAGCCCTGTGCACCGTAGATTGCCGTTGCCGATGCGTCTTTGAGGACGTCAATAGCTTCAATATCATTGATGTCTACATTACGCAGCGCATCATCCATTTGAAATCCATCAACAATATATAGTGGCGTTGAACTTTGTGTGATGGAAGTACCTCCCCGGATAGTAATATTAATAGCCGACCCAGGGGCACCGCTTTGTGTCGTTACACGCACACCCGCCGCCTTGCCCGTCAGCGCTTGTGCAGCCGTGGTAACTGGCGCTAATTTTAATTCTTCAGCACCCACAGAAACTGATGATCCTGTCAAATCTTTACGTTTTACCTTGGCATAACCAATAGCCACTACTTCATCCAGCACATTCACCTCCTCTTCCAAAACTACGTTAAGTGTTTGTGCCGCAGTAACTACTTTTTCAACAGATTTAAAACCGAGCGATCTGAAAATAAGCGTCACCGGAGCGGCAGCTCCTGTGAGCGTCACCCGGTAAGCGCCCGAGGCATTGGTTTCTGTTGTCTGATTCTGACCTTTTGCGATGACTGTAACTCCAGCCAATGGCGTTCCTTTATCTTTTTCTCTTACAATGCCAGAAATGACCCTGGTCTGAGCCATGGCGATGCTTACGAAACAGGTCAATAAGCAACAGAGTACTATATTAATTTTCACCATAAAAATTGAATTTAATGTGTTCTATAATTTATTTATTACATCATCTTTTTAAAGCCTTCCCACTTTACTGTCCATGTACCATCCTTAGGGAAGCCGGGGTTGATAACCGTATTACCATCCCAGCCTGCACACATCATCGCAACAGCAGTCAGGAGCCCACCATTGCCCGGCAGATATATCCGTAGTCTTCCGTCCTGATAATTGTGGCCGTTAACCAGATAAGTATTGGTCTGAATCTTCATCATGAGTGCATCTATCGCCTTCTCTGGCATTCCCAAACGGGCGGCAGACATGGCGGTCATGGGGAAGTCCCATCCCCAGGTATCGCTCCAGCTCCAGCTGTCCCATACCAGGTCAAATGTTTTCCGCATTACCTTTTTATCCAGCAATGCCGTTTCCGGCAGCATGCCAAAGGTGGCAAGGACGGAAGGGTGATCTGTTTTATATTCAGGATTGGTATAAGAATCTGTCGCACTTTCAGTAGCCAGGTATACGCCATTCTGCACAGGCAGGGGCGACAATTGAGCGACAACTTCATCCCATTTCTCCTTTCTCGGCAGGCCTAAACGTAGCCTCCATTGCTGTGCGGTTTTCAATCCCCATTCCCAGTACGCCAGTTCATAGGTCGGGTTAAAGGTATCCTCGGCCACAAAACGCTCCTGGGCAGGAATTACCCCCGGACCTAGCACATACCTGTGTTTCACAGTATCATAATGCGCAAACGAAGCCATAAAATCAGCCGTAGAGAAAACAAGCTCCTGGTATTTCTGTAGTGTCTTTTGAGTTGGATGAGCCCTGTATTCAAGCTCGGAGAATGTAATCAGGTGCGGCTGCTGCCAGATCAGCATAGCCCCTATTGACGAAGGGCTTTCATTTCCTTCATTATCAGTCATTTTCTGCCACCTTACCCCATCAAATCCCTGTACAGCTGCAATATGTGCTGCTTTGTCTTTCACTTTAAAATACCAGTCAGCACTGTGGTTCAGCAATTCCGGCCTGCCCCATAAAGCGAAATGGACACCATGCCACCAGTGCATTTCCAGGTGTGGCTTACCGAACCAGCTGTTATAGGTTAGTCCTGTTTCCTGCGGAGGAAAATTTCCTGCACACTGGATTTTAGTAAGGTATTGCGATAAAATGACCCTTCGCTCCAGCTCATTTGCCCTGGGGTCAGTACTGCCGCTAAAATCTACCGCAGCACCACTCAGCCAGAAAGCTTTCCACTTGAGGTAGCTGTTTTTTTGTACTTCAACGAACAGTGGCACCTTGCCTACACTCTTCACAGCACTGAAAAGACAGCTAAAATCAAATGTAGATGCCCCTTTATCAGGAGTCAGGAGAAAATAATGCTTTGATTTTTCTATCACAGCAGCCTTACCAGCCCAGGATAAGGTGCTGAAATAAGCAGCTGAATCAAGCTGGTGCTGAATGATAACGCCATTGCTGCTCCTGTTTACAATTGATGAAGTATGCTTGCCATCGTCACTCCAGTTGTTCCCCACATCAGCCCACTCGCCCGTAGGATATGGAAAACGTAACCTGATCTTCAGGCGTCCCGACCTGATCAGATCTGATTTTACCGAGGCGGCAATAACGTCCTGATCCTGATGGCCTACAGTAGTAACCTCAACACGGACACCTTCCAGCGTAAATACACTGTTAATTTCACCAGTCCATGGATTGAGCTGCTGCTGTACATTTTTAATATCCGAAGCTTCAGCCGCTGCACCATTTGCCTTAACCATTTCCAGCCCTATATTGCCCAGCTGAAGCCGGTGTACATTCTGACGGAAAAAGTTTACAGCCTCCTTTACGCTTTCTGGCTCATTCAGCTGTACAGTGTATGGAATCTTCCGTCCGTATTGGTTATAATATTTGTAGGCCTCTTCAATCTTATAATTGCCAGTATTTTTGAAAGAATCCCATCCCCATTCTGATTGGGTACCCAAGGGGACACCCTTCGCATAGCTGTCCGGAAAAGTCTGCAGTCCGGTAGCATCCACAGTAAAAGCAAACCTTCCATTACCGACAGACAAGGCGGATAAGGAGTCGATTTTGCCAACCCTGACAATGTGCCGCTCTACCAATGCCTTACGGTTTATTTGTGCAAAAACACCTGAGCCGGAGGATGATACCATCACAAGGATCATCAGCAATTCCACCAGCAATAACATACCTGGATGTCGTCGCTTAAAAAAGAATATCTTCATCATTTCGCCAAACTATTCAGGTAACGTTCAAGATTTGTATATCCACTGGAACTGAGTTTATTGGCATCGGCAGCATGCTTAGGGTCCAGCTTTTGTTTCAGTTCCCATTTGTCGGGAATACCATCGCCATCGCTATCAATGAGAGACGACAACGTCTCCTTCACCTCCGGTTGCCCCCCGGCATCTGCTTCAGTCTTAAATATCTGCCCTGTTTTGCCCAGGCTTTCCAGATAACCTATAATGCGCAGATCTACAGCATCCCGCTTTAAGGAAGAACCTGCTTCTGTCAGTACCATTTTAAAGGCTTGGGCAGCTGTATGGGTCTTTACACTGCCTTGCGACAGAAGCGAGGGTTCTTTCAGGAGCGTAGCGCTTTCTTTTCTAAAATCTTCATCGGTAACCAGGCGTCCATTCAGCTTACCATCCTTGTTCAGGTCTACATAATTGCCGCGCTGATACACATGGTCCGTGGCAGTGAACATACTCAGGAAACCGGCACTTGAACTAGGTCCGCCGATAAAATAGTTCCCCACCAGATCCTGATAATGGTCCGCACTGGAATGTCCGCCAACAAAACCACTCGTCCCCCAGTTATAGATCAAATTATTGATGAATTCAATTTTCGCCTTCGCCTTAGGATTACGGCTTTGGTTTCCTGTAAAAAGAGAATGATGAATAGTTATATTTTCCGGGTTTTCCAGCAGCGCACCGAACCGTTGGGGGTCAATACCTTCGCCAATCAGGCAATACTGCAGCGTTACATTTGTACTTTTCTTAATATGCAGGTTATCCCAGCGCCCCCATTCGATAGATACATGGTCAAAAATAATATCTTTAAGACTGTCGGCCACCACAGTACAGGAACCCCTGGACATGTTGATGCCCCCTCTGAAACGAAGGTAACGCACAATAGTGTTGTCACTAAATGACACGCCATTTCCGTACACAGTAATCCCTTCGCCCGGGGCCGTTTGTCCGGCGATAGTGATATTGGCCGCAGCGCTGATCTTTCCTTCAATTCTGATTACGCCGGAGACATCAAAAACTACTGTTCGCCGCGGCAGGCTTACGGCATCACGAAAAGATCCCTTGCCAGAATCCTGAAGATTAGTAACCTTGTAGATAGGATAGCCTCTGCCTCCAGCAGCAAAACGGCCGAAACCCTCCGCTCCCGGAAAAGCAAGCTGCTGGGCTTGCGCACCTGAGGTAATTAAAAAAGAAGCAAAAAGGAGGATGCAACAACATGAACTTATACGAAGTCTGCTCATAGATAATTTGGTTAATACAGGTATCAAACAATCCGCCCTGGAAGAGAATTCCCCGGAAGTGGCTTGCCTGTTTTTGGTTTATATATTTGGTTTTATGGATACAAATCTATCTGGAAAGCACAATCAGGGCTTTCAAAAATTGACCAAATACTTGCATTAATTGGCGAAAATGAAGTTTTAACGGCTATTCTGAGGGAATTTTCAACGGGCAGCCATCAACCTTACTCTTTTTGAGGTAAGCTGAGGGGGCCATCTCATATTTTTCTTTAAAACAAGTACTGAAATATGGAAGGCTATTGAAACCAGACAGGTACCCCGCTTCGGATACCGTATACGAGCCGCTGTCCAGCAACTGCTTGCTGCGCTTTAAACGCATGTTTCTCACAAACTCAACAGGGCTTAATGAAGAGAGGCTTTTCAGTTTTTTATAAAAGGTAGTTCTGCCCATCCCTATCGCAGCGGCGGCATCATCAATGTTAAACTCAGGGTCTTTCATCCCTTCCTCCACAATTTTGATCATCTCCTTTAAAAAAGCCTCATCTTTAGAAGTGATGACAACTTCGCCAGGCTCCAGGTTAAGTACCTTTTTCTCTGCCATCCCCGAAAGCTGATCAAAAAGCTTTCTCCTGGAAGTAATGATATTCGCTATCGATGCCAGGAGGAAGTCAGTATGGAATGGCTTCGTCAGGTAAATATCTGCACCGTATTTCAATCCTTCTATCTGGCTTTCTAAAGAAGATTTTGCGGTAAGCAGTACCACAGGGATATGGCTTGTATGCAGATCATGCCGGAGTTGCTCCAGCATAGCGATGCCATCCATATGAGGCATCATGACATCACTGATGATCAGGTCTGGCAGTAAAGCCTTCGCCATAGCCAGTCCTTCCACCCCATCATTAGCACTTTCCACACGATACAGGCCATCGAGTTTTAGCGCAAGAAAACTGCGCAGATCGGGATTATCCTCTACAATGAGAATCTGCGGTGTATTCAAATCATGAAGATGCCGGATGGGCAGTTCCATATTTTCATCCGACAGATCCATTTGGAAGGACTCATCAGCAACATTATTTTTGGAAGTTCCGAATTGGGCAGGGTTAAAATGTGCAGATCCGCCTTTCAGGCGAAGGACAAAAGTAAGTCCCCCAAAGCTGTTAATTTCCGCCCACAATTTCCCATGATGGCTGAGTGCCAGCCCCCTTGCTAATGCAAGGCCGATACCCGTCCCTTTTAAATGATGCTCTCCGTCAAAGTTCCCTTCATAATAAATTTCAAAAATATCTTCAAGCTTATCTGCCGGCACGCCGCGTCCTTCATCTATAACCCTGAGCTCGATCTCATTTGAAGCAGCCAGGCTACAGATTGCTAATGTGATGTTCTTGTGAGGAGGCGTAAACTTAAAAGCATTAGACAGCAGATTATAAACGATAATATCTATCTTCTCTTCATCTGCCCATAGAACAACCTGCTGTTGATCGCTGTTAATTTCAAAGGTGATGTCCTTCTCTGCGGCCAAACCTGTAAAATGACTGCCAATGTCCTTTACCAAAGCACAAAAATCCATCTCTGCTATATTGAGCTGCATCTTATCACTTTGTATTTTCCTGAAATCAAGGAGCTGGTTGATAAAGCGGATCATACGTTTGGCGTTACGGTCAATTACCCGCAGGTACTCCTGCCCTTTAGCAGATAAATCTTCAGTCCGTGATATTTCTTGCAGCGGACTCACGATCAGGCTTAGAGGTGTTCTTAGTTCATGAGAAATATTCGTGAAAAAAGAAAGTTTCACTTCTGTAAGCTTTTGCTCTACAACCACTTTATTTCTCAGCCTGATCATGGTAATAATGATGCGCCTCGCCAGGATAGCAATCCCTATTGCTAAAACAAAGTAAATCAAATAAGCCAGGTTGGTTAAATAATACGGTGGTTTTACAATAATCCGAAGGGTTTTTTCAGGAATAGTATTGAACAGCTCGTCGCTCGTTGCCCTTACTTTAAAGGTATATGTTCCCGGAGGTATATTTGTGTAGGTTGCTTTCCGCTGGTCATTAACCAGATGCCAGCTTTTATCAAAGCCTTCGAGCCTGTACGCATAGGTGACCTTATTATCACCACGGTAATCCAGCACGGCATAGTCAAGGCTGATTACATTCTGGTCATCATTCAGCGTCAATGTCTGAGTTTCATTGATGGCATATTTTAACGGAGACCCTTCAGCACCGGGAACGATATCCTTATAATACAACTGTAAACGGGTCAGCGCCATTTTTGCAGAGGCCTTTTGGTTGGCAATAGTTAAAGGGTTAAAAGAAAGGTACCCATCTGTACAGCCGAAATATAATTTACCATCAGCAGCAGCGAAACTGGTAGCTTCCGAAAATCCTGCCCTGGGCAGACCATCAAAGGAATCATAGTTTTTAAAAGTCTTACTTCTGGGGTTGAATTTCGACAATCCCCGTTCTGTGGCTACCCATATATTATGTTGCTGATCGCTGGTAATGCTCAGAATCACATCATTAGATAATCCTTGTTCTGTGGTAAATATGTCAAACCTCATTCTGTTGCCTTGCTCAGCAATAACCTTATTGAGTCCCCCGCCAAATGTACCTACCCACATCTGCCCGCTTTTATCCTTATAGATATATTGCACGCAGTTATTGCCCAAGCTGGACCGGTCGCCCCTGATCTTCTGATAAGCATTAAATTGATAACTACCATTTACTTTCTGGTCAGGATTGAAGATCAGCAGGCCATTACTGGTGCCAATCCATATCCGCCCCTGGCTGTCTTCACACAAATGCCTGATCACCTTGGCCCATGAGAAAGGATAGTTATGGAACGTGTTGAAACAGTTCATAAAACCTTCTTTACCGCCAAACTGCGTAAAAAGGTTGATGCCGCCACCAAGCGTACCCACCCAGATCCTTCCCTTACGATCTTCAATGACCGAATAAACAAGATTGCTGCTCAGGCTATTGTTGTCAGATACATCATTTTTATAGTTCTGCAGCATATAAGAGCGCCTGTTCTTTTCCGTTGGCGTAGCCTTAAACAAGCCATTACCTTTAGTGCCCAGCCAAACGTTACCCTTGCGGTCTTCCTTTATCGTATATACAGACCCTAGCTTACCGCTGGCATTGCCAAATACATCAATCCGTTTCCCCTGATCATAAACATATACATGGCCGTCTTTGGTACATACCCATAAACGTCCCTGCGCGTCTTTCATCATTGCCCTTACATCATTCTCCGACCTTACCTGAGGCTGTTTCACAAGCCGCTGATAATTAAATCTACCTGTTAAAGGAACCACCTTATTGATGCCCCCATCCTTAGCACTTAGCCATAATACCCCAGTCTGGTCAATAAATAAACTAGTCAGGATATTGGAGAATTTCTGGTCCGCAGAACCAGGTTTATCATAGAAATAAACAATATCATCCGCCCCCGGATCATAATACCCGAAGCCACCGCCCTTCATGGTAGTCCAGATTGTACCATTAACATCAGTGATGATCTGGTAATCACGGCTTGAACTGTTGAAATCCTTTTGCTGAACGAAATATTTATATTTTCCATTTCGCGGATCGTATTTGATGATCCCATCTTTTAGCGGCTCTATCCAGATCAATCCCTCTCTATCTTCATACAGGGAAAAGAACGTATCGCTGCCTGTAATGCCAGACCTACTGATTTCAGAGCTTGCCAGATCGAGCGTCATTAAGCCTTTACCCGCAGTAGAAATATAAAGCAATCCTTTCTTTGTGCTGCAGATCGCATTTAATGAAGTACCGGGAATAAGTGTCTTTGTCTGAAAAACATCTTTAGAAAAGTCGTTAATGAGCAACTGTCCTGTCCGGGTACCGAAAAAAAGAGATTTGGAATCCCGGGCAAAACAGGTAAAAGAATAAGACGACAAAAGTTTTGTCAGCTCTTTTTTAAATTCAACTACCTCATATATATTGTTTCGGTTGCGCTGTAAGCAATTTAAACCACCTTCAGTGCCTACCCAAATCCGCCCTTTCTGGTCACGTTCTATAAATTGCACAACATTGCCGCTAAGACGGGACTTTTGATCTTTACCCTTGGCATATTGTCTGATCCTTACCGCCCCCGAGGCATCAGCAGATGCATAAAACAGGCCGTAATTTTCCGTTACCAGCCACACACCATTGTCAGCATCAGGCACAATTTTATCAACAACAGCCTTATCGGTAAACAGGTATTT
The DNA here is from genome assembly GCA_015655115.1 of Sphingobacteriales bacterium. GTDB lineage: Bacteria > Bacteroidota > Bacteroidia > Sphingobacteriales > Sphingobacteriaceae > Pedobacter. The sequence continues at coordinate 16,275 of JAATFQ010000274.1, read as the reverse complement.
ATAGGCCCCGTCGGATATAGGGAGGAACTGTTCATTTTTCTTATCAAAGCGGTAGACCTTATTGTCGTATGTTTTTGTCCACAGGTATCCTGAACGATCTTCTACAATACTCCTGATCTTGTTGTTCCTCAGATTAGAAGTGTCGCCGGGCTTGCTTTTATAAACCACAAAGTTATGTCCGTCAAACCTGTTGATACCATCAAACGTGCCGAACCACATGAACCCCTCTTTGTCCTTCGTGATACATAATACCCCGTCATGCGATAAGCCATCTTCTGTAGAATAATGGATGATATTGCTGTTTTGCTGCGCAAGAAGACCCACAAATGGGAAAATAGCTATTGCTGCAAATAGCAATAATATACGCAATGGCAGTCTCCTTCTAATCATCTTTTCCCAGTTTAGCGTACCAGCGTAATGCCCATTATGCCAATAACCACATCATTGCACAAAGTGGATAGCGTTATTCCCGATAGTGTTTTTTTAGCATCCAGTGCTATCCCCAGCGCTGTGGCAGCACCTCCGTCAATGTCTTTCCCGTTCCAGGCTGCACCTTCAGCATGGCCCACCATCATACCGGTTTTTAAATGGATACGCAATGGCCTTTCAGCTCCCGTAAAGAAGGCAAAGCCATCACTGAACATGTCTTTTTCTATTGGCCACCAGTTCTCCGGATTACGGAGCGCCAGCTTTTCAACCGAACCATCGGTATACTGTATAGTGATCAACCCATTGTCCATCCTGCTCTGCATAGGGTTGGTAGAGCCCGCAAGCAGGAAGAAAGCTGCACTGGCTTTCCCCGAAAGAGGGATTTCTACCTTCCTCGGATAGTTATCCCATTGGGAGCTGAATAGAATATTCTTTTTTAAGGTATCACCTGGGGTTTTAAAAACTATTCCGGAAGGCAGGACAACCTCACTTTTTATTCCTGCCAGCCTCCGCAGTCCGATATCATTAATTTCAGGTTTAAGATTGGGATGTGTCCAGTCGCCGATACCCTGTACAGGTAACTGCAGCGTTGTCGTCTTTGGCCTTGGAGAAAGGTACTTGTTGCTAAAAATCTGCGTCACCTTATCATTAAAGTATGCCGAAAGATCCTGTGTTTCAAATTTCTGCCCAGCCCAGTTTGCGGCACTTAAGTCCAGCGTAATCTTTGCCTGCTTATTCTTACTCTTCAGTTCAAAACACAAAGGGTACCAATAGCTGAACATTCCGTTTTTCAACTGCACAAAAACCGTACGGTTTCCAGGTTCCCCGCTAAGGGTGGCATTGAGTTTACCGGTCGAAAGCTGCGTGTGCTGCAGCACTTGCTGAGGGTCAAAAACCTTAACCACTACGGCATCCGGAAAATGAACTTCAACGTGTTCTCCCTGCAGGTAAGCAGGCTTCAAAAGAGGCCTGCCGATACTTTTACCAGACCATACCAGTTCAACATTATATTTCGCTGCCGGGGCACTGCTGATTTCAATTTCAGGACAGCCGATAGCCGACGCCACATTTTCCCACTTCACTATCTTACCATTCAGCTTAACATATTTCAGTCCGCTGCTCCTCACCTTTACACGCATTTTCAAGCCAAGAGGTTCAGCGAATGATGGTACCAGGGTATATACATCCCGCAAGCCCTCCTTCTTAAAAGAAAAAGAAAGATCAGGAATTTTCAGTGCAGCATGATCCCATGCTGCGGGTAAACCAGGGCGTATCAGCAGCATTTTGCCCATGGCATCCGGTACAATCCCAAACAGCCCTTCTACCAGCGCCCTGGAATTGATGCCTACAGGATCGGCGAAATCACGGTAAGCCTCTCCACTGCTCGCATCATAATGAGAGATCTGTGCAAAGTTGCCGGGACTGCCGCCGAGGTACATACTACTTAAGATTTCGCTCTTCCAAAGTTTAAAAGCCTCCTCAGTCCGTCCTGCCTGCCAGTTGGCCAGAGCGGTATGGGTTGATTCTGCCAGCACAACATTATTGAGCGACCATTCATATGGCATCCAGTTCGAAGTAGACAGGGTATAATATCCCCTATCTTCAAGTCCCGCAGCACGCACGGGAATATGTGGTATCTCTGTATCTATATAGCGCAAACTCTGCCATGCCCGGAATGGATCAGGCACATCAGAATCTATAGCATGATAGATCGTCCACAGCCCTGCCGCGGGATGTAATTGCTGCAATCCCAGTGCATCTTTATATTCCGCATACCACCCCTTTGCAGGCATCCATAGCTGCGTATTGATCGCTTGTAATATTTTAGCTGCTTCTTTCTCATAAGGAGCAGGATCTTCATGCAGTAACCTGGCAATCCGTGCTGCCATAAAATTTGCGCGGTAGTTATAGGCAGAAGTATGCGTTACGCTGCCACCGCTATATTGCAGCGCATCGCTTGCCCATATTGCTGCATAAGCATCATATAGACCATTATCGTCCGCATCGAATGTACGCTTTTCCCATGCCAGGTGCCGCTTAATTACAGGCCACATTTCCCTCGCATAGCTTAAGTCGCTCGTCCAGTTAAAATGCCACAGCAGCTCGTCTATATAAACAAGGTTCATATCATAATGATGTGCGCGGAGTGATTTTCCTTCCGGCTCTCTGCTGATATACCCTTCGCTGAACATTGCTGTGCCCAGGACTTCTTTAGATCTGGTGAGGTTCAATAACGTATCAGCGACGACAGGCCCCGTCGGGGGACTAACTAATTGTGATTTTCCATAAGCGCTGAAATGCGTTCGCGCACGATCATGCCAGCCTAGCGGGTCGGCAGTATAAGGTCCGCGCCAGCCATTGAGGCGCATCCGCCAGCCAATGGCACCATGCATATACGATGGGCTTTCCCAAATTGCATCCGAAGCGATGCTGAGTGCTCCACCAACCGTATTGATATACGGGTCTGGCGTATCTATCTGTATCCTTTCTGCAATAACTTTACGGGATGCCTCGGCCTGCACAAACTGCTCTTCCACATTCCACGTTGCCGGTGCCTGGTTACTCTCCGGATTCTGGATCAGAAAATATAAGTCTTTGTCATTTTCAACCTTCAGCTTCCCTGTCAGGACAGGGTACTTCTGTCCTGTCGATTGATCCATATCCACGGGCGAATCTTGTTTCGCCGCATCAGCAATCTTCAGCTTAGCAGAAGGGAACAAGCCCGTCAGTGATTTATTAGTACCATAGCTCAGGCTAAACGAATTGTCGCTTGCCACAAAGACATTCCCTTTACAATTTTCCGGCTGCAGGTAAAACACCGATTCAGGATCAAGCCCCATGTCGCCACTGCGACTGAATTTACCACCGCTTGCTCCACCGAAGGCCCAGAAAAGGGTAACCCCGGGATTAACATTTTCAAACCTGGCTTTAATTATCATTCCATCTGCCCTGCTCAGCGCCAAAACAACAAGATGTAGCGTGCCCTGCCCCAGCATTGGATCTTTTATAGTATAATACATAGACCCTGCACGGTATCTTGTAGTGATGCTGCCCGCTTTAATCAGCCACTTGCTATTATTGCCACTTAGCAAACCGAATTTCAGATTGCCGCCCATACCAGGCATATACATGGCAAATTCGGGTAGATCACCTGTCTCTACCCGAAATGCAGTATTGGTCCCATATAAAGCACGCGTAAAACGCCTGTTGCCATTATGAATAACAAAATCCTTACCCTCTGGCCGGTAGCGCAGTTCATGCTGCTCATCATGCCAATAGCCAGGAGCTAGTAATGGCGGATAGAGCTCCTGGGCAAAAAGAGAAGAAACCAGGAGGCAGGAGAAAAATAATATATTATAAAATATTTTCATGATTATTCTTTAAAGGTGTTAAGGCTTAACATTCACAGAATTGGTTACCTGCAGTGGTTCTTGGGCGTTTTGCATCATAATCTACAATCCATCGCAATTCTTTAGGGTCATATTCTTTTCTCAATTGCCAATAGGCATCCCAAAAAGGCTTACACTGCGCGTTGACCAATCCGGCACCAGAAATCCCGGCTTTATGCTGTTTAAGAATATTGATCAGCGCTGCAGGCCACTTCATTTCAATACCGGCAACACGGGTATCAATTTCAGGATAATCCCTGATGTCCTGGCTGCCCAGGATTTCCACGCCTTTATTCACCTGCAGGTTTACGCCTGTTTTAATAAAGAGCGATCCTGTAAGATACTTTCCGGGAGCAAATGAAACAATGCCGCCTCCCTTGGCTGCAGCTTCATCAATAGCGCGCTGTATAGATTTTGTTGCCAGTGTTTTTCCATCGTTTACGGCGCCATATTTATTTACGCTATAAATAACAGTTCTTAAGTTAACTTTTCGGGAACCAACCTTATTTACCCAGTCGGGAGTTTTGGGCTGGGTAATTGCAGCAATGTTTAATAACATAAATGCCGCAAGCAAAATGGAATACATAGATCTCATAGATTCAGGAATATATTTGGTTAATAAGCTACAGCTGTAAATTAGTTGCATCCCCCTATTTCGCGTTAAAATAAGGATAATTGACATAGCAACTGTCCTGCTGCATCCTGCTTCATCCTCAATCAAAGTATTTATTGTAACTGCCTTATTCTGTTTCAAGGTAATCATTCTGGCTGCCTTTTTTCTGTTTAGTACTATACGTGATAAGGTATTCAGCTTGATGACCAGGGGCAATTAAAAACAGAGTATTTCCCGCAATTTAAAGGGTGTAAAATACTCGAATTAAACAGCCTACAAACCAAGCTCGTTTTAAGTTGTTCAGTCCTCAAAACATTTATATCATTAAAAAAGACATCTAACTTTAAAAACAATAATTATGGCAACCTCAAAGACAACCACAAAAGCACCTGCAAAAAGTGCTGGCACAGCGAAAACTTCAAGTGTATCAAAAACAACAGGCAAAACAGGCAAAATGGAGAATTCCGAATTTCATGAGTTCTTTGTAGATGAACTGAAAGATATTTACTGGGCTGAAAAACACCTGTCAAAAGCATTACCTAAATTGAAAAAGGCAGCAACAAGCCCTGAGCTTGCCGCAGCTTTTGAGAAGCATACTGAAGAAACAAAAACCCATATTGCTACTTTAGAGCAAGTGTTCGAGCTATTAGGCGAGAAAGCACAGGCAAAAAAATGTGACGCAATGGAAGGACTGTTAAAGGAAAGTGACAGCATTATTGAAGATACCGAAACAGGTACTTTAGTACGTGACGCGGGACTTATTCTTGCTGCACAAAAAGTGGAGCATTATGAAATTGCAACATACGGCACTCTTGTTGTTTTTGCTCAGAATATGGGGCATACAGATGTAGCTGAGCTTTTGCAGGCTACACTGGATAATGAGAAAGCAACAGATGTTGCTTTAACTGAATGCGCTGTAAGTTTCATTAATGAAGAGGCAGCGGCAGAATAAGAAGAAAAAAAAATACTGGCTCAGCAAGTATGCTGAACCAGTATTTTTTCATTCAACTTCCATTCATTGTGTTTTGAAATATCATTGCCACAGAAAAAAGAATCTCCCGGTTCTAAATCCGTAAATCCCTTCAAACAAAGAAACGGCCTAACAGAAAATCATCCTGATACTTAGGTGGCACTAATCTCAATTTTACAGAACATAACCAGTTTATCGTTGTTAATCAGTTTGATAAAGCAAAACCTTACAACGTAACAAAACATGATTAACTTAATTTTAGCAGACGATCATCAATTGTTCAGGGGCGGAATAAAATCGCTCTTAGGCGTTGAGCCTGATTATCATATCGCAGGAGAAGCTACCAACGGAAGGCAAGTTATCGAATTATTGGATAATGGCCTGGAAGCTGATATTATTTTGGCCGACTTATATATGCCTGTTATGGGCGGCATAGAACTAAGCCAGCTATTGAAGCAGCAGTATCCCAAAGTCAAAATAATTATTGTAAGCGATATTGACGATGAAAAAGAAGTCATTAATGCCTTTAGGATGGGGGTGGATAGTTATCTGTTGAAAAGCATCAGCACTGATGAATTGATATTTGCAATAAGGCACACTTTCGGGAATGAACAGTACGTATGCTCGCAGTTGTCGCGCAGATTCCTGGGCAGGATGCTGTCCACGCCAGATCCAGCACCTTTTATAAATACACAAAACATAAAATTCAGTAAAAGGGATATTGAGATCTTAAATATGGTGGCCAATGGGCATACTACACAGGAAATTGCTGATCATCTTTTTTGCAGCCGGCGAACAATTGAAAATAACAGACAGATGTTGATTGACAGGACGGGATCACGAAATGGTGTATCATTGGTACGCTATGCCATGCTCAACGGCATTATATAGCTCTCTTCGTAGGTTGTAAAATTATGCAGCTCTCATAACGCCAGATACATTTTTGCAATATGGCCGGATTGATGCGTAATATTAGGAGTAATCCTTTAAAACCATACCCTGGATATAAATGTTGATTTAGTTTCCCAATTTGATTAAAAAACCCACAAACATGTTTATATCTGAGTTTTTGCATGCCTGCTAATACCAATTGCAGAAGTTTTTTTCAGCAATCATCCAATTTTGATTACCTTCATCAAAAATTTAAACCTAAATATCTATTAGCTATGGGAAATCAAGAAGTAACGATTATTGTTCTGGCATTATGCCTTGTCATTTGTGCATTGAGCCTCTATCTTTCTTTTGGCAGAAAAAAGAATCACGAATCACATTAGTCTTCTCCAGCCAAACTGCTTCATTAGCTGATTTCTGCTCTTCATGAACAGAATCAGGAGAGTACAACGAGAACGCACAATAAGAACGGCACAGTTAGCAATACTTTTCAGAATTGTTCGTCGGAAGGAGTAGCGAAAAGGTTTGGTGCAAAGTTTACCAGGAACAGCTCTTGCTTTGCACGGGTAACCGCGGTATATAACCAGCGCAGGAAGTCCAGATCTATCATCTCTTCAGTCAGATATCCCTGGTCAACAAATACAGCATCCCACTGTCCCCCCTGTGCTTTATGGCAGGTTACAGCATAGGCAAATTTAATTTGCAGTGCATTGTAATAGGGATCCTGTTTGATGGCCAGCAGACGCTCCCGTTTGTTACTGATATGCTCATAGTCCAGCATCAATCCCTCAAAAAGCTTCTTACTATCTTCATAAGGCAAATTTGGCGTCTCGGCCTGTAAAGTATCGAGCATCACCTTACAGGTAACCTGCCCGGCATCGGGATAGTCCAGGAACTCGAGCTGTACTTCCGAAAAACGAAAGCCATAGCGCTCTTCTTCATTACGCACCCTGATAATCCTGGCCATATCGCCATTGGCAATGAAAGCTGTAGCCTCATTGTCAGGCAGCCAGAAGTAATTATTGCGCACCACCATAATCTGGTCACCACCGGTCAATTCTTCTTCGCGGTAGAGCAGCCTGGCACGGATCTGCTGATTATACACATTCGCCGATTTATTAGAACGGCAAACAACCAATGAGTTCTCGATGTCAAATTTCCGATAAGCATATTCAAGTCCCTCCACAAGTTTTAAACCTGTCATCTGGAAAATATCTTTGTACCCCTTGGTGATAAACTTAGGCAGGCTTACCCCCTCTTCCATCTGCTGCTCCTGATTTTCTACTTCGGCATTGATCAACTGGCGCAGCATTGTCGCATTGGCTAAGATGCCAGATTTCTGCCCCTGCCGCACTACCTGTCTGAGCTCTACCTCGGTCACCTTCAACATAAAATTTTGCGCCACATAAGCTTTGTTGAGTGCCGGACTATCTATGCTGCCTACAGGGGGCAGCTGTGCGGTGTCGCCCACAAATAAGACAGCACAGTTTTTACCATTATAGATAAACTCCATCACATCCTTCAGAAAAGAAGAGCCGTTTTGGGTATTCCACTCATCGGCAATCATAGAGGCTTCATCAATGATAAATAAAGTATGCTCTGCCAGGTTTGGTGCCAGCTGAAAAGCCAGTTCGGTAGAGACGGCCTCGCGCTTACGATATATCTTTTTATGGATAGTAAGCGCTGTTCTGCCCGAATAATTGCTCATCACCTTTGCCGCACGACCGGTTGGAGCCAGTAAAGTTGCGCGCAGTTTAAATTTCGGCAGCGCTTTTACCAATGCTGCCACAGAAGTAGTTTTTCCCGTTCCGGCATAGCCGCGTAAGATAAAACACCTGTTATCAAGCTCATGTGATAAAAAATCTGCCATCTCCCCACAAAAAACCATTTGCTCGGCAGTAGGCGCAAAGGGGTAAGAACTGGCTATAAATGCGGCTTTATCCATTTTACAAATATGCAATGGTGATGTTATAGAAAAAAGAATTAATTTTGCTATGATGAAGAATAATAAAAACAGCATCCTTTTAGTAGATCCGGAGTTTGATCCCAACACAGCGCCGGACTGTAATTTGTTGTTAAAAATTACATGTGACAGTTTTTCTTATGCGATTATAGACAAAAGCCGCAGACAGCTGAAAGCCGTTTTTGATCAGCAGGAATGTGAAGACATCTGTTTCAGCATTGCACTGGCATTGAAACAGGATAGCTACCTGGCCCTCCCGTTCAAAGAAATTAAAACATCGGTTTATACGGTCAACACTATTGCCATCCCGAATGAATTATATGCAGAGCAGGATTTAAACAACTATGCTAAATTCTTTACCGAAGAGCAATCGGACACTTTATATACGCAACCCTTTGCACAATTTGGCTTTACCTCTATCTTCAATCTTCAGCAGTTTATTGAAGATACCCTGGATACACATCTGGCCGATGCCAAACGTTATGAACAAAATGCACCTGTACTGGCAATGGCAGCCACGGTAAACAGCTCCTCGCTGATACTGGACTTTACTGCCGGCTCTTTTAATGCACTGCTGCAAAAAGAGGGCAGACTGATCTTTCAGAATACCTTTGAAATTGACAATGCCGAAGAGTTTAATTATTACCTGCTGCTGCTGATCCAGGAACTGGATATAGATACAGCTGCCATAGCAGTACTGATAAGTGGTATCATCGATGAAAATGGAGACTATCACGCCTGTATCAACAGATATTTTGAACACAATTCTTTTAACCTTCCACCTGCCAACGATATTGACCACGCTATTTTAGAAAATATGCCGGCTCATTATTACAGCAGCTTATTAGCCCTGGATTTATGCGTATAATTGGCGGTAAACTTAAAGGTATCCACATGAGTGCGCCTGCCAGTCTCCCTGTGCGACCAACTACTGATATGGCCAAAGAGGCCCTGTTTAATATCTTATATAACACCTATGATTTCGATAGCTGCAATGTGCTGGACTTATTCTGCGGCACTGGTAATGTAAGTATAGAGTTTGCCTCAAGAGGAATTAAACACGTTACGTCGGTCGACAAACATTCTGGCTGTATTTTCTGGATCAAATCTGTCATAGAAAGGTATGAGCTCAATGAAATAGAGCTGCAAAAAGCAGATGTATTTAAATTTCTTGAAACACATAAAAAATCTTACCAGATCATCTTTGCAGATCCACCGTACGACCTGCCGACTATCCCAATGATCCCGCAGCTGGTTGCAAAAAATAAGCTCCTCACAGAAAATGGCATGCTCGTAGTAGAACATCCTTCGCTGCTGAAATTAAAAGACCAGCCTGGCTATACCGAAACCCGGAGATACGGAAACTCATCTTTTAGCTTTTTTGAATATACACTTTAAGCATATTATCATTTATATTGCATCTGTAATTATACGCTTACCTGATTATACCTCCACCATATGAAGATTGCACTATTTCCAGGCTCATTTGATCCGCTAACTATTGCACATGCTGACATTCTGAAACGTGCATTGCCCTTATTCGACAAAGTGATCGTAGGTATAGGCCTAAACAGCTCTAAACAGAATTTTCTCGAAGGTGAAGTACGTGAAGAGATTGTGAAAGCAGTATTCAGGGATTTTTCCAATATAACAGTACAGTCTTACGAAGGGCTGACGGTAGATTTCTGCAAGAAAGTGCAGGCTACTTATATGATAAGAGGTATCCGCTCTGTAGGGGATTTTGAATACGAACGCGCCATTGCCCAGATCAATCAGACTATGATGCCGGAGATGGAAACGATCTTTATCCTGAGCAAACCGGAATATTCTGCCATCAGCTCGACCATAGTACGGGATATTCTCCGTAACCATGGTGACGTAACGCCTTTTCTGCCTAAAGAGGCACTTAGATTTCTTTAATCTTCTCTTTAATCAGCTTTCCTGCCTTTAAAACATCCATAATAGAAGGATAGGTATTTTTAACAACTGGTTTTAAGTCTTTAGCACTTAACCATTCAGCCTTGGTGATTCCTTCTTCTTTTTGTGGGATAAGTTTTGGCACCCCTTTAACGGTCATGCTGTACCAGTTGGTTTTCTTTAGTACTACCTTGGTACCCATTTCATATACATGATATGTTTTACATAGTTTCTTATCGTTGCTATAGATCTTCACACCGCATTCTTCCTCAACTTCGCGTACCCCGGCATCTCTCATCCCTTCGCCCTTTTCTACTTTCCCTTTAGGCAGGTCCCATTTTTTGTTCCTGAAAATAAAAAGAAAATCTCCATCAGCATTTTTTACCAGGCCCCCGGATGCTTTAATGATAGTACAGCTCAGCTTTACTTGCTCAAGAAGAGCTTTAGGATCTTTAGTGATGAGCACATACTGGTTGGAAGTAGTTTTACCCAGTCCACCATAAAATGTTTTGAAATCAAAGTCATTGCCATCCAATTGCTGAATTTGATCCTTTTGTGCCGGCAGCTTATCGGTTATAATAAGCGTATTGTAGTTGATATAGATTGTATATGTCTTCATTTCTATTTCTTTAAGGATAATGGTGACTTCCACCCAATTCAGTCTGTAAGCGGTAAGATCATGTATTTTCGTTCCTGTACTTGCTAAGCATCAGATGCGAGAAAATAAAAGTATAAAAATTCCTGTTGAAACAAAGCTCAATCGTTTATTATTTACAGCGGGAGATCCAAATTTCTATTTATCGTATTGAGTATCAATAGCTGGAAAAAAAAGCGCAAACGGGCTATATGATAAAGGTTTAATTTGAGTAATTTTACCGCCATGTATAATAAAAGTGATATTGAATTAAAGGTAGCAGAATTTCTATTACAGATTAAAGCAGTTAAATTACAGCCTAATAACCCCTTCACCTGGGCTTCAGGCTGGAAATCTCCAATTTATTGCGATAATAGGGTAACGCTCTCCCACCCCTCAGTACGTACATACATCAGGCAAAAATTGACGCAGCTGATACAGGAAGAATTTGGATCTGTAGATCTGATTGCCGGCGTTGCAACTGCTGGTATTCCCCAGGGAGTTCTTGTAGCCCAGGAATTAGGATTACCTTTTGCCTATGTAAGAGCTAAGGCCAAAGATCATGGCACAGGCAGCCTGATCGAAGGTGAGATCGTTGAAGGTCAGCGGGTAGTTGTTGTAGAAGACTTAATCTCGACAGGAAAAAGTAGCTTACAGGCTGTTGCTGCATTGAAAGAAGCAGGTTTATCTGTGGCAGGCCTCGTGTCTATCTTTACTTATGGGTTCGACCTTGCCGAAGAAAATTTCAAAGAAGCGAAATGCCGTTTCGCTACACTGTCGAACTATAACACGCTGATTGAATATGCTGCAGAGCATAGCTTCATTGCGCAGGATGATGTAGACCTACTGAACAAGTGGCGCAGAAATCCTTCTGAATGGGGTAAAGATTTATAACACCTAACCTAAATATATGACAGTTATAGAAAGTACCGCTACTGTAAATAAACCTTTAGCTGAGGTTTATACTTTTTTAGCCGATTTAAATAACCATCAGAGACTGATGCCGGAAAACATTTATAACTGGTCATCTACAAAGGATGAAGCAAGTTTTACCATTCAGAATATGGCAAAGCTTGCTATCAGGATTTCCAGCCGTGTAGAAAACCAGGAACTGATCGCTGTACCTTCAGAAAAAGCTCCCTTTGATATTGAGCTGAAATGGACTGTGACCGATAATGGTAACGGGACTACGACTGCTAAACACATTATATCGGCAGACCTGAATATGATGATGAAGATGCTGGCTGCAGGACCATTGCAGAAATTAGCTGACCACCAGACTGAACGCCTGGAAGATATTCTTAAATATTAACAGACAAAAAAGCAACCTTATTAAAAGCACTCCTTATTGAAAATTTAAATTCTGATAAGAGGTCTTTCATATTAGCCAGCAAATACCTTCCAATCAGACATCCAAAAGAGGCCTTTTCCCCGAAAAGCCTCTTTTTTTTATATAGATGATTTCGCAACTATAGCAAATGCGGCTTAGCAAGGGCGATATCTTCTCATTTAATTCATAGAAAACTCCAGGAATACGGGTAAATGATCAGACACTTTCCTGGCCTCCTTCAGCTCAGGAAAATAAGTATAGAACGGATTGATCCCTGCCTGTATACAATTGATCCTGCTCTCCCTGAAGAAAAAGTTGTCATACTCTGATGCCAGGCAATCGCCCCTGATACATTTCTGCCTTAAGGAAGTTTTCTGATTGACCAATGCCGGCGGGTACCCTGCTTTCTTTAGCGGATTAAATACCGAATGGGATGCTGACAGGTTAAAATCACCGCAAAATATCAATACATCCGAAGGGTATTCTGCCGGCAAAAACTGGAGGTACTTAATTTCAGTTTCGGGCTGCTTTGCTTTGGGTATCGCGTGGAAGGTGACTATAGTAAATTGCTTGTCACCCAGACTGAACCTGCCCAGAAAAGGTTCTCTGCTGATTTGCAGGTTATACTTTTTCTCCAGCCATGCCTCACCTATCAGTGCCGTTTTACTGGTTTTCCAGATAAAAGCATAACGTTCCTTACTGTAACGGTCGCTCGAGGTACCATGGCTTATGGTGTATGCCCATTTAGCTCCTGTCCTGTCCAGCGCATCGCTCAATTGTGCCACAGCCTGTGGGCCGCCCGGTCCCGCCACTACTTCCTGTACTGCAATGACATCATAGTTTTTCAGCGTATTGGCTATAAATGTCAGCTGGGCAGCAGTCTTGGTCTTACCAAAGTCTTTCAAATTCCAGGAGCAGATTGTAATTTGCTGCGCAGCACCAGAAAAGGCAACAATAAAAATAAAGAAAGAGAGCGTTACGGATCTTTTAAGCATAATTTTTTTAAGGTAGATTCCTCCGGTAGGAGGCCATAAAGTTATTAATGAAATACGGAAATCCCATCAAATGATATAATCCGGTCAAAATTACAGGTCAAATGGCTTACCAGCAGACAATTATTCATAAAATATTATCATTAAACGACATAATTTCCGATCCTGGCCATTTATACATCATGGCATTTATTTTGTGCCTCCCTTTGCATGAACTTCAACAACTTTACGATAAAAGCACAGGAAGCAGTTCAACAGGCTTCTGACATAGCCCAGGGCAACCAGCAACAGGCTATTGAAACAGCTCACCTGCTAAAAGGTCTGCTCACTGTTGATGAAAATGTAGTATCTTATGTACTAAAAAAGCTAAATGTTAATATCAATACGCTCAACCAAAATCTGGAGCAGCAAATTGCTAAATTCCCGAAAGTAAGTGGCAGCAATGTATATTTATCATCTGGCTCAAATTCTGTACTACAAAAAGCACAATCTTATTTAAAAGAGTTTAAAGATGAATTTGTATCTGTAGAGCATTTGTTATTAGGCTTGTTGGCTGTGAATGACAACACCTCTAAATTACTAAAAGACCAGGGTGTTACAGAAAAAGACCTTAAAAAAGCAATCGTATCACTGCGTGGCAATAATAAAGTCACTGATCAGAATGCGGAGGCTACCTACAATGCTTTAAACAAATACGCAAGAAATCTGAATGAGTACGCAGAATCGGGAAAACTGGATCCTGTAATTGGCAGGGATGAAGAGATCCGGCGTGTTATACAGATCCTCTCGCGGCGGACAAAGAATAATCCTATCCTGATCGGGGAACCTGGAGTAGGTAAAACTGCGATCGCAGAAGGTATTGCCTTCCGTATTATTAAAGGGGATGTGCCAGAAAACCTGAAAACAAAAACTGTTTTCTCACTTGATATGGGTGCATTGATTGCCGGTGCCAAATATAAAGGCGAATTCGAAGAACGGCTTAAAGCTGTTGTCAAAGAAGTAAGCCAGAGTGACGGTGATATCATCCTGTTTATAGATGAGATCCATACCCTGGTGGGTGCTGGTGGTGGTGAAGGTGCCATGGATGCAGCAAACATCCTTAAACCTGCCCTGGCACGTGGTGAACTGCGCGCTATCGGTGCAACAACATTAAATGAATACCAGAAGTACCTGGAGAAAGATAAAGCACTGGAACGCAGTTTCCAAAAAGTGGTTGTGGATGAGCCTGATACACAGGATGCTATCTCCATTTTAAGGGGACTGAAGGAAAGATATGAAACACACCATAAGGTGAGGATCAGGGACGAAGCGATTATTGCTGCAGTAGAATTGTCACAACGCTATATCAGCGACAGGTTCCTGCCGGATAAAGCGATCGACCTAATGGATGAGGCCGCCTCTAAGCTGCGCCTGGAAATGGACAGTGTGCCAGAGAATGTGGATGAGCTTGACCGTAAGATCATGCAGCTCGAAATTGAAAGAGAAGCAATAAGAAGAGAAAATGATGATAAAAAAGTTAAGTCTCTCGGTGAAGAAATTGCCAACCTTTCTGCAGAACGCGATCAGCTGAAAGCCAAATGGCAGGGCGAAAAGGATGTGGTTGATGGAATCAATACACACCTTGAGCAAATAGAAAATTATAAACTGGAAGCCGAACAGGCAGAACGTGCGGGCGACTATGGTAAGGTAGCTGAAATACGTTACGGGAAAATTAAAGAAGCTCAGGACAAAGTTGAGCAGCTTAAAGTAACCCTGATGAGTCAGCAGGGCGAAGGACGCATGCTTAAAGAAGAGGTTACAGCAGATGACATAGCTGGCGTAGTAGCAAGGTGGACAGGTATACCGGTTACTAAACTGGTATCCAGCGAACGTGAAAAGCTGCTTCACCTGGAAGATGAGCTGCATAAACGTGTAGCCGGACAGCATGAAGCTATAGAAGCTATATCCGACGCCATCCGACGCTCACGTGCAGGCTTGCAGGATAAACGTAAGCCTATAGGCTCTTTTATCTTCCTTGGTACAACCGGAGTAGGTAAAACGGAGTTGGCAAAGGCACTGGCAGAGTTTTTATTTAATGATGAAAATGCGCTGACACGTATCGATATGAGCGAATACCAGGAAAGGCATTCCGTGTCCAGACTGATCGGTGCGCCTCCGGGATATGTGGGTTATGATGAAGGTGGACAGCTGACTGAAGCGGTGCGCCGTAAACCTTATTCTGTAGTGCTGCTGGATGAAATTGAAAAAGCACATCCTGATGTGTTCAATATTCTGCTGCAGGTATTGGATGATGGCAGGCTGACAGATAACAAAGGAAGACTGGTTAATTTCAAGAACTCGATAATTATCATGACTTCTAACATTGGCTCTCACCTGATCCAGGAGAACTTCAAAGACCTGAGTGATACAAACAGGGATGAGGTGATTGCAAAAACCAAAAACGAGCTATTTGAGCTGCTGAAACAGACCATCAGGCCGGAGTTTTTAAACCGGATAGATGAGCTGATCATGTTTACACCACTGAACCGTAAGGAGGTACGTAACATCGCTGAACTACAATTCAGACATGTTCAGGAAACGCTTGCCGATATGGGTATTGAGATCGAAGCTACTGTTGAAGCACTGGACTGGCTTGCAGAACTGGGGTACGATCCGCAATTTGGTGCAAGACCTTTAAAACGGGTGATACAGAAAAGAGTACTGAACGAATTGTCTAAGGAAATCCTTGCCGGAAATATTGACAAGGACAGCAAAATTACGCTGGACATGTTCGACAATAAGTTTGTGTTTATCAATACCAAAAAAGCTGAAACTACAACGGCATAAGAAGCTTAAAAATAAGAATAGTACATCTTCACAGAATAAGGCTGCCTCGTCAATATGGGTGCAGCCTTATTTTTGTATAATTTCCCGCAGCAGCAATTACCTGCATTTATTACTTCTTTCTATTCCATAGCCCCCAATAATCGACATCTTTATTGTACAGTAAAGCACACAGAGCAATACAGTACCAAAGCTGAGAAACCAATTTTGGTTAACCTTTATTCACAAACCAGCGCTTTCGATTAAAATCCTATAATTGTCATAAATTTTAATCTCCTTCTTGCCGTAAGAATTTATTAAAACAATATGGCAGAATAATTGATT
>JAATFQ010000181.1 GCA_015655115.1 Sphingobacteriales bacterium | reverse complement strand
ATAAATTTAGCATTCATGACTTACTTAGAAAAGTTAACCGCAATACGTGCGCAGATGAAAGAGGCCAGTATAGATGCCTATATGATCCATTCTGCCGATCCGCACATGAGTGAGTATTTACCGGCGCATTATAAATGCCTGGAATTTGCCTGTGGATTTACCGGCAGTGCCGGCACCCTGGTTATCACACAGGATTTTGCAGGATTATGGACAGATTCAAGGTATTTCACACAGGCCGAAAGTCAGCTGGCAGGCAGTGGATATGAATTGGTAAAGTTAAAAATACCACATACGCCCGAATATATCCAATGGCTGAATCCTGAATATAAAGTAGCCTGCAACTATAGCCTGTTATCGGTGAACTTATCGCTGTTGTTTAAAGCAAATCATCTCAATAGTGTACATGCAGACTTCCTGGCCCCGATATGGGAAAGCAGACCGTCACTCCCTGATTCTCCCGCTTTTCTGCTGGAGGAAAAATATGCAGGCAGGTCTGTGGAAACAAAATTGGAGGAAGTACGCATATCAATGCATAAACAGGGCGCAACTGCCCATATTATTTCATCTCTTGATGACCTTGCCTGGTTATTTAATATCAGAGGGACAGACGTAAAATGCAATCCGGTTGTATTGGGTTTCGCTAGTATACTTGCAAACCATACCTATCTGTTTATTGATAGCAACAAGCTGGATTCCGGTGGACTAGAAAAACTACACGCAGCAGGGATCATTATTTGTCCCTATGCGGATATTGATATTCATATAGCAGCACTCAAAGCATCAGAAATCCTGTTGTTAGATCCCAAAAGAACCTGTACACGTTTATACGAACTCGTTCCTCCTGCGGTATCAGTTATACTGGGCATCAATCCTACCACACATTTAAAGTCGGTAAAAAACAATACAGAGATAGCTAACTTCAAACAGGCGATGATCAGGGATGGTGTTGCAATGACCCGCTTTGTGAAATGGCTTAAGGAGAATATCAATGAAGAAGTGATCACCGAACTTTCTGCCGCTGCAAAACTTGCAGGCTTCAGGGCAGAACAGGAGGACTTTGCAGGAGTAAGTTTCGATTCCATAGCTGGCTACAAAGAACATGCGGCATTGCCACATTATACGCCAAGTGAAGAAACGGATGTAGTCTTAAAAGCCGAAGGCATGTTCCTGGTAGATTCGGGAGGGCAATATTTCCTTGGAACAACAGATATTACCAGGATGATCGTTCTGGGGCCTTTGACTGAGGAAGAAAAGACAGATTACACACTTGTATTAAGAGGGGTCATAGAAGGATCTTCGGCAGTTTTTCCTGTGGGTACCTGTGGTTACCAGCTGGACAGCATCATCCGCAAGCCTTTATGGGACCATAGCCGCAATTACGGGCATGGTACAGGTCACGGCGTAGGTTACTTCTTAAATGTACATGAAGGACCTCAATCCATCAGTCCTGACAATCTGCCTATTCCACTACTGCCGGGCATGGTTACTTCTATTGAGCCGGGCATCTACAGACCTGGAAAACATGGGGTACGTATAGAAAACCTGGTACTGACAGTTGCTGTCGGGAGTAATAATTTCGGAGATTTTTTAACCTCCGAGACGCTTACTATGGCATTGATCGATACAGCAGGGATTGATGTCACTCTGTTAGAACAGCGCCATATCGACTGGATAAATAATTACCACAATGAGCTGATCAGCCAGCTGAACCCTTATTTAACAACTGAAGAATTATCGTGGTTAATCAAAAACACCCTATTAAATAGCTAGCAATACTTTTTCAAGGCAGCATATTTTACCTCTATTAACAGAGCGTTAAAATATGCTGCCTTGATGCTAATCTGCCTTTGTTGACTTAGTCTGAGCGCGGATCAGGTAGTAGACAGGAATACCTATCAGTGTTATAATTAACCCCGGCCAGGTAAACTTAGGTTTGTAAACTATCAGTAGGAGACAAAAAGCAAGTCCCATTAAAATATAAATAACAGGCAGAACAGGATAGCCGATAGCTTTATAAGGACGTTCAGCATCCGGTTGCTTTTTTCTTAAAATAAAGATCCCCGCAATGGTAAGCATATAAAATCCTACCACCACAAAAGAGATCATATCCAGCAGGTCGCCATATCTACCGCTAAAACACCATAAACAGGCAATAATACATTGTACCCAAAGTGCAAAACCGGGAACGGCATTCTCATTCAGCGAGCCTGCTTTCTTAAAAAACAGGCCATCTTTAGCCATAGAATAGTACACCCTGGCACCGGCCATAATTAACCCGTTATTACAGCCAAAAGTGGAGATCATAATCATTACCGCAATAATTATGGTACCTCCATTTCCAAAAATAACATGCGAGGCTGTTACCGCCACGCGGTCTTTATCTGCCGTAGCGATCTCAGGAAGCGTCAGTACTCCTGTATACATAATATTCGCCAGTACATAAATTACAGTCACAATTAAAGTCCCCAGAAACAAGCTCAGCCCGATATTCCGCTTTGGGTTTTTAACCTCCCCCGCAATAAAAGTTACATTATGCCAGGAGTCGCTGCTAAAGATAGAACCCACCATTGCGGCAGCAATTGCGCCCAAAGCGGGGACTAGCGTATACTTTTCTGTAGATCCAGAGGGCAGCAGCTTATGCATATCCCATGCATTGCTCCAGTTTGCTTTCCATACCTCAGCTTTTAATGCCCAGAAGCCGAAGACAATCAGTCCCCCTAAACTTAAGATCTTAACGACAGTAAAAGTAGTCTGGATCATTTTTCCGCTTTTCACACCCCTGGTATTCAGATAGGTGAGGAAGACAATCACACAGACAGACAGCACCTGGGCTGGTGAAACAGACAGAAAGCCAAGATTAAACAAGACGAGATCTTCACTTAGAGAGGGAAAAATATAAGCTGTAAACTTGGCAAATGCTACACCGACCGCAGCAATGGTTGCTGTTTGAATAACAGCAAAGAAACTCCATCCATACAGAAAACTGACCAGCGGATTATAAGCTTCTTTCAGATACACATACTGTCCACCTGCCTTAGGGAACATAGCACTCAGCTCGCCATAACTCAGCGCCGCTGCCAGAGTCATAAATCCAGTAATGATCCATACAAAAATCAGCCAGCCAGAGCCGCCTACATTGCGGACAATATCGGCACTTACAATAAAAATACCCGATCCGATCATACTGCCGGCAACGAGCATAGTAGCATCCATCAGACCAAGGGTTGGCCTGAATGACGTTTTTGGTTCATTCATTAGGAAAAAGTTTTGGTTTGGTTGTTGATACTCAAAAATAGCCGAATACGACGTAAAAAGTATTCAATATTTAATCAATGCTTGACTGATATTAACCTTAATGCCTAATATTATTGTTACCTGAATAAAAAAACTCCGCTATTAATTTATTTCCAGCAATTCAGCATTGATAATTACGAATTATACTTAATTCCGGAAGACTAATACTGTTCTTTATAATTCCTCGGGCTTTTGCCAGTAATGGATTTAAAGACCCTGTTAAAATTAGTAATACTATTAAATCCACAGCTGTATGCGATTGCAGCAATCCCATTATGCGAGCCACTCATCAGTAATTTACAGGCTTCATTGATACGTACCTTATTAAGGAAACTAACCAGGGTGTACCGCGTATGTTTTTTAAAATACCTGCAGAAAGCATGAGGCGTCATATATGCCTGTTCGGCTACCTCCTCCAGTGTAAGTGCTTTATTGTAGTTCTGAATAATATAGTTGTAAATTGCTGCTACGCGCATTCCTTCATTATCATTGATAGAGCGGGGGAAAGAGTTTACCGTTAGCGGTTCCAGCCCCTTTACGCTGCTCAGTGTTTTCAGCAGCTGCAGGAATTGCATCAGCTGATCTATTCCATCAGAGTTCAGCAGGCCCAGCAACCTGCCGGAGATATCAGAAAAAATCCGGGGAGGTACTTTAAAACCACAATCATAAGATTCAAGAAATGCCTGTACATTTTTCATTTCAGGCAGATCGAACAGTGCAGCCAGTTTATCCTGAGGATTAAAGAACACCGTAATCGTACGGATTTTTTTAGTGGAATCGGCCGCAAAGTACTCAGGATCGCTTTTAAACACATGGGGCATGTTAGCGCCAAAAAGATAAATCTCACCTGCTCTGAACAAGTGCATATTCATTCCTGCTACCAGCGTACCCTCGCCTTCCTGAATCCAGGTAAGCTGTATTTCCTTGTGACGGTGCAGGTGAGTATAAAAATATGGCATGTCCTCAGTCTGGACTATGATAGTCTTGTCATGAGAAACTGGTATGGTAAATGGCAAGACCTTCATTCAATAAATATATATAAAAGTACAATAAGCAGCAAGTTTAAAAATCAATTTGACGCTTATTGTACAGTGTCAATTAAACGCTGTTACGTATATCTATCAGCCGAAAAAGGCGTAACATCCATTGATAGCGTCTGATCATTAACCAGTTCCGTCACAAGCTTTCCTGTAGCGGGGCCAAGGCTGACACCCATCATGCCGTGCCCGGTAGCGACAGTTAAATTCCTTAAGGATTTACTGTTGCCGATATAAGGCAGGCCATCCGGCGAGCACGGTCTGAAACCAAACCAGATATCCTTAGTTGCAGGCACCGATGGTTGCAGATCAGGAAAATATTTGGGAATAGACTCTACAATCCCTTTTACCCTGTTCATATTAATCCTGTCGTTGATCCCATCGATCTCCATCGTTCCGCCGAAGCGGATCTTACTGCCCATAGGGGTAACAGAGACTTTCGCTTCACAGAGGAGCGCTGCGATGTGCATATTTTTTTGCGTATCATCCACCATAAACGAGTAACCTTTTCCCGGCATCAGTGGAATTTTAAAACCTGCACGCTTTGCAACTTCGGGCGACCAGGAGCCACTGGCCAGCACATAGTGATCAGCACTATATTCTTTACCACCGGCAATCAGTTTACTGATCTGTCCTTTCTCCTGAAAAATTTTTGTCACCTCAGTATTTTTAATCAGCTGTACTCCTTTCTTCAGCAGGTAAGCCTGCAGGTGAGCAAGCAGCTGATTGGGGTTCAGATGTGCATCACAACGGTAGTGGATGCCACCAAGCACATCCAGTTTCAGGTCCGGCTGTAATTTCTGTGCCTCCCCAGCAGATAAAGATGCCACATCCAGTCCCAGGTTTCTGGCCTGTTCTGCAATATGCAATTCTTCCTCTCCTACCTTTTCACTTCTATACAGCATCAGGATTCCATTATTCGTTAGTCCGAAGTCCCCTATTTCAGCCGTCAGGTCAGTATACAATTCCTTGCTCAGCAAAGAAATATCGCGCAGGGGCACTGCAGCCTTCTCCGCCTGCTGCTTATTGGCGCTCTTCATAAACTTCAGTCCCCAGCCTACCAGGTCAAAATTGAGCGACGGGCGCACATAAAACGGACTTTTACTATCAAACATCCATTTGATACCTTTCTCCAGCATTCCTGGTGCGGCAAGCGGCACAAAATGGCTTGGAACAAGCATACCCGCATTGCCAAATGAGCAATTATCAGACAGGTCTCCTTTTTCCAAAACAGTTACCTCCCAGCCCGATTGCTGCAGGTAATACGCCGAGCTTAAGCCAATAATCCCAGCGCCAATAACAATTACTTTTCCCATTTAGTCTTTTAAATCTATTCGTATAAATTTATTAATGCTCTTGCAAGCCTTGCTCAGAGCACCTGGAATCCTTTTGCATAAGGATCGTCATCATCAATTTTAATCGTATTGTAGCCGTAAACCTTCGCCCAGCCTTCAATGCTGGGGATTATTGCCGTACGTCCTTTTAGATCCACCACATCTTCCACCCTGCCGGTAAACTTGCTGCCGATGATACTTTCATGAATAAAAGAATCACCTTTTTTCAGCTTCCCTTTAGCAAACCATTGCGCCATACGTGCAGAAGTCCCTGTTCCGCATGGAGAACGGTCTATTGCTTTATCACCATAAAACACAGCATTCCTTGCAGTAGCGCCGGGCGATAGCGTAGCTCCTGCCCAAAGAATATGCGTACAGTCTTTTATAGTCGGATTTTCAGGATGTACAAAGCTGTAGAGCTCATTTATCCGTTTGCGGATTACTCTGCTCCATGAAATCAGCTGATCAGCGGCATAATGATCTATACCCTTAAAATTCTCCTGCGGGTCTACAATAGCATAAAAATTACCACCATAGGCCACATCAAAAGTAAGCGTACCTAAATCCGGGCATTCTACCGTCAGCCCTTCAGCGTCCAGGTAAGAAGCCACATTTGTCAGCTTCACTGAAGAAACTTTATTATTCTCCTGCTGATATTCAATATTCACCAGGCCAGCCGGAGCTTCCATCTTCACTATTCCGGGAATCTTAGGCATGATGAGCCCCTCTTCAATAGCAATAGTGATCGTGCCTATAGTACCATGTCCGCACATCGGCAGGCACCCGCTGGTTTCGATAAATAAAACCGCTACATCATTCTCCGGATCGTGAGGCGGATAAAGAATACTGCCAGACATCATATCGTGGCCGCGCGGCTCGTACATCAAACCCTGTCGTATCCAGTCATATTCTTTCAGAAAATGCTGTCTTTTCTCACTCATCGTGTCACCAATAAGATTTGGCCCCCCGCCGGCAACCAGTCTCACCGGGTTGCCGCAGGTATGCGCATCTATGCAGAAAAATGTTTTGCCAGACATATGTTATGATTTTGTCATCTTGTTATCAACCAGTCTCCAGATATTTAAAGGATTTCCATCCTGTAAAGCCGGAGGCAATAAATCCGCAGCCCAGTTCTGCCAGCTCAGCGGGCGCACAAAGCGGCGTACCGCTGTAGTGCCGACAGAAGTAAAACGGCTGTCGTTCGTAGCCGGAAAAGGTCCGCCGTGCTGCATAGCGGCACACACTTCAACCCCTGTAGGCACACCATTTAACAGAATGCGTCCTGTAATATCTTCAGCCTTATCCAGTAATGGCTGATAATTTTTAAGTTCAGCATCTTCAGCCATCACCGAAAGCGTCAATTGTCCGCCAACATAATCCAGCACCTCACCGAGCTCAGCAATATTTTCGGCAACAACAAGGAGCGACCATGGTCCAAATATTTCCTCTTTCAGTTTAGGATTAGCCAGAAAGTCCTTCGCCGAAACCTCAGCAACAGCTGCCAGTGCCTGGTTATTTGCACCTTCAACCAACAGATCAGATTTCATGATCAGCGTGACTTCTTTCTCGCTGATCATCGCATCCGAAAGCTCC
Organism: Sphingobacteriales bacterium; assembly: GCA_015655115.1. Lineage (GTDB taxonomy): Bacteria > Bacteroidota > Bacteroidia > Sphingobacteriales > Sphingobacteriaceae > Pedobacter. The sequence goes on along the minus strand of JAATFQ010000181.1, from coordinate 29,019 downwards.
TGATAATTTTTACAGATTCCCGGTGTAAGCATCGTAGCAGATGAAACCGCAGCAATCTTTGCGGCCAGAGTAGCCTTAAAGCGGTTTAATCCTGCTCCGGCAATACCCAGCAATAAACCAGGGTTAGTGCAGAACTGTCCCGCCCCCATAGTGATTGAAGCCGCATATTGCTCAGCGATCTGCTCCGCTCTTACATTCAGTGCTTCCGGCAGCAGCAACACAGGGTTAATACTGCCCATTTCTGCAAACACAGGAATAGGAACAGGCCTTTCAGCAGCGATTTTGCTCAATGCCATACCACCTTTGAAAGACCCGGTAAAAGTAACCGCTTTAGTTTTCGGATGTCTGACCAATTGTTCGCCTATCGCATAACCATTATCAAATAATATCGAGAATACCCCTTCAGGCATTCCTGTTGATACAACTGCTTTTTGTATAGCCGAAGCTACCATAGCACTCGTGCCCGGATGGGCAGCATGCGCCTTAACCACCACAGGGCAGCCAGATGCCAGTGCAGAAGCCGTATCACCACCAGCTACAGAAAATGCCAGTGGAAAATTACTGGCACCGAATACCACAACAGGCCCCATAGCAACCAGCATCCTGCGTATGTCAGGTCTTGCGGCAGGCTGTCTGTCGGGCAGTTCATTATCAATAATAGCCTCTACCCAGGAGCCATCAGCAACCAGGTCGGCAAACATATTGAGCTGTCCGACAGTACGTCCCCGTTCTCCGGTGATCCTGCCCAGGGGCAAGCCACTTTCAGCGCAGGCACGTTCAAGCAGTGCATCGCCTAGAGCGATAATCTCATCTGCAATAGCACGTAAAAATGCAGCTTTACGGTCTTTATCAATATTTTTATATACTGTAAATGCTTTAACGGCATAATTTAATGCCTCATCTACATCCTTAACCTGAGCAGGAAAAAAATCGCCATCCAGAGTCTCTCCTGTTAATGGGTTTATAGCCTTAAATGCTGAAGTATTAACTTCAGCATACTCATTTCCTATTAAATTACGTCCGTTCATTTTATATATTAAAATACTTCATACTTTTTCATCAGTATATATTTGTTTTTTATAGGTTATGAAGCTATCATGATCTTTTCATTTCTGTTTGTGATCTGTAAGATCATGATGGTTTCATCAGTATATAATTGTCTTTTAAATGTTATGAAGCTATCACAAGCTTAGTCATTACTGTTTGTAAGCGGTAAGCTGGTGATGGTTTCATATAGTCCCCAGCTACCTGCAGGCAGTTCCGGTCTTACAGCTAAAGCGTCATTAATTACTTTAAGAATTTGCTCACGTTCTTTGCCTACCAGTTTAAGACGTGGTGCGCGCACATGTTCGGTTCCTGTACCGGTAGCTACTTCTGCCAGTTTGATATATTGCACCAGTTTAGGGTGGATATCAAGGTCGAGCAATGGCATAAACCAACGGTTAATTGCTACTGCTTCAGCAATTCTGCCTTCTTTTACCAGGCGGAAAATGGCAACAGTTTCTTTAGGGAATGCATCTACCAGCCCGGCAATCCATCCATCTGCACCAGCAACGATACTTTCCAGTGCTAAAGGATCAACACCTGTAAAGATTTTGAATCTATTGCCAAAACGGTTTAGCATACGGGTTACATTGCTGATATCACGTGTAGATTCTTTTACAGCAACAATATTTTCATATTGTTCAAGCTCACCGAACATATCCAGCGTAACATGTATTTTATAATCTACCGGATTATTATAGATCATAATCGGCAATGATGTAGATTTTGATACAGCAGCAAAATAAGCGACAGTTTCATCAGCCGAAGCATAGTAGCGTAATGGTGGCAATAGCATTAGCCCTGATGCACCCAGCTCTTCCGCTTTTTTAGCATGAAAAATAGCAACACCTGTAGCCTGCTCAGCAATACTGAATATCACCGGCACCCTTCCTCCTACAGTCTTGATAGTCTCCGTCAATAAAATAAATTTTTCCTCTTCCGATAAAGTACTGGCTTCACCTAATGAGCCGCCAATAACGATACCGTCAACACCCGCTTCGAGCTGAGCTTCAATTCCTTTATTACATGCAACCAGATCAAGTTCTTCGTCAGCCGTAAATTTAGTTGTGATTGCAGGAAATACGCCTGCCCAAATATCTTTCTTCATAAACTGAATTTTTTATTTCAAAAATAAAGCATGAAGGCCTCGAATATTAACTCAAAATTACCGCATATCAGTGCAATTTTAACAATTAACTACCTGTTGAATAGATTATGTATTTCGTCAATTGTTTTTTCCAGCGGCGGACCCAGGAGACGGCTGCCCTGATCAGTGATCAGGAAATCTTCTTCAATCCTTATTCCGCCAAAATCTCTGTATTGCAAGACTTTTTCGTAGTTAATAAACTCCTCATGTTTTTTTTCGGCCGACCATAAATCAATCAGGACAGGGATAAAATAAAGTCCTGGTTCTACTGTAAGTACAAATCCGGGTTCAAGTGCCCTGCCGAGGCGTAGCGACTTCAGGCCGAACTGTGTACTTTTTTTCAGCTCTTCGGTATAGCCCACATACTCTTCGCCGAGGTTCTCCATATCATGAATATCAAGTCCCATCATATGGCCCAATCCGCACTGGAAAAACAAAGCATGAGCACCTTCGGCTACAGCCTGTTTAGGGTCACCCCTCATTAAGCCCAGGTCTTTGAGGCCGATAGCCAGCTGCTCACAAGCCAACAGGTGGACATCCTTATATAATATTCCCGGTTTCAGCGCTTTAGCGGCCGTCTGGTGGGCATTGAGCACAATGTTATACACCTCCTGTTGCTGAGCTGTAAAAGAGCGGTCGACCGGAAAAGTGCGTGTTAAATCACCCGCATAACGGTTACTGTTTTCAGCCCCACAGTCGCACAGTACCATTTGTCCGCTTTGCAGGATTTTGGTACTCGCATGATTATGGAGAATTTCACCATTTACCGTTAAAATAGTAGGAAATGAAAGGTTGCCGCCTCCCGCAATAGCTATTGCCTGCAGCTCACCAGCGATTACATTCTCCGCAATCCCCGGGCGGGTGAGTTCCATTGCCCTTTTCTGCATCAGTACAGTTGTGGCCACTCCTTTTTCAATCTCAATGATTTCTTCTGCGCTTTTAACCGAGCGCTGGGCAACAATAGCTTTAATCAATGGCACCGAAGGCTGGTCTGTGATGTTCCAGCCGGCAAGCTTCAACGCTGTTTCAGCACGGTAAGGGGGCAGGAAATGAATTTTCCTGTTTCCCCTTAATGTTTTTTCAATTTCTATTTTTGTTCGTGTAAAAGCAATACCCGATTTTTCCGCCTGTAATGCCAGCTCTTCCTGCGGGCCAGTCCATACAATATCATACAGCGTAGGATCATCACCAAACAGGACTTCCTGATCGTTATCGATATCAATGATAAAGCACAGATCAGGCCTGTCAATCCCGGTAAAATAAAGAAAGCAGCTATCCTGACGAAAAGGATAAACGTTATCCTTGTAATTCATTCCACTCTCTTCATTGCCAGGGAGAAGGATAATTCCTTCTCCCAAAGCAGCTTTCAATGCATTTCTTCTTTGCTGATAAACTTCTTTTAAAAACATAGTTAATTGTTTGTATCCCACCACACCCTGTCGGTAACCTTGGCAGTTTGCTGTGGCTGTGGATTAGTTGTTAATTCCGTTTCAGGATACATTGCTCTTCTTGGAATTGCACTTAAAGCGCCATCAACAGGCGTTAAGACAGGGAATCCAGTTCTTCTCCAGTCGTTAAAGTTCTCCGTACTTAAGAAGTTAGCCGTGCTTTTCTCCTCGATTATTCTTTGGATAGCATTCGCTGTAGTCAATGTTCCTTTAGCAGCAAGGTAAGCAGTTATATCCGTGCCTGCAATACCCAGCCTGTTCATATGGTTAGTAACCGCAGCAGTAAAGATGGGTTGTGCTGTTACTGCACCTGAAATTATATGGGTAGCTTCAGCTTTAATAAACAAAGCTTCGGTGTAGGTCATCAGGTAAGTACTTGCCGAAGCACCTCCATAATAATCGCCTCCCAGAGAATAAGTGTCCAACACTCCCACATCACTCCCAATTCTTCTGCCAGTATATAAACCAGTCGATGTAGCCGGAGCAACCATTTTCGTTAACCTTGGATCATTAGCCGAACGCAGGTTTTCAACGAATGTTTCGTTCAGAACTTTTGTTGTCACCGGACCGAAGGTAAGGTTCCATGGATTTTCACTGCCACCGCCACCAGCATAAGTCATTTTAAGATCATCAGTGTCAGCCATCATTCCATTTGCCAGCGCAGCTAATGCGAGGTTGGCTTGTGTAGCTGCAGTATATCCTGGTGCTTTAGTGAGGTGCATATAATAACGCGCTTTTAAAGTATAAGCCAATCTTTTCCATTTGTCCATATTGCCGCTATAGTAATAGTCGTCTGTACCGGGCAAAACCGAATAATTCTTATTGATATCCGTAATCGCATCATCCAAAAGAGACTGAATAGTTTTATAGATATCCTCCTGCGAATCATATACAGGAGTAAGCAATGTAGTACCATTGAAAGATTGTGAATAGGGAATATCACCCCAAAGATCTGTAGTGAAAGCAAGAGAGTAAGCCATTAAAATCTTACTGATCCCTCCATAGTTTGTATTTCCTGTTGTTGCAGCCTTTAATTTGATCTGATAAAGATTATTCATGCAAACTACATAAGCATTATACCAGTCACTGTCAAAACTATCGTTATATACCTGGTAATTCCATGTGCCCGGATTTGGCTGATTAGGCGCAGTAGCCTGCATCCAGTCCTGCATAATGATATTGGCATTTCCAGAATAGAGGTAATCTGATATGGCCAGTTCTGCCGGAGGCAGAATCAATGAAACCTGAACATCTATAGGATTATTAGGATCATCGTTTACATCAAGAAGTTTTTTACATCCTGCCAGGCTTACCGTAGTCAGGAGTAACAATATAGCGAATTTCTTCATTTCTTTAAATTTAATACATTAACAATTTACTTAAAAATTCAATTTCACTGCAAAATCTACCGAACGAGATGTCGGTGTAGAGAAAGAGTAAATTCCCTGTACACTATTACCTGTGCCATAAGAGTTCACTTCCGGATCAGCACCAGTAAAATGCGGGCTATATATCCACAGATTTCTTCCGGTTACAGAAAAAGAAGCTGCACTAAATGGTGTTTTTTTCAGCATTTTATTAGGTAGCGTATACGTAAGACCTACTTGCCTTAATTTAACATAAGTACCATCCTGAATAGTAGATTCGTAAATCAAGCTTTGATAGTACTTCTGTGCAGATACAGAAACTGTATTGGCTAAGCCTGTAGACTGGCTAATACCTGCTACCACTCTATCCGCTCTGTCTTCAGTTACCTTAGCGGTACCATTGTAAAACCCTGCTGATTCAACATCATTTTGTATATCGCCACCTTTTTTCATGTCAAAGAAGAAGTTGAATGTAAAGTTTTTATAACGGAAGCTGTTATTGACACCCGCTAACCAATCAGGGTTAGCGTCACCCACAATCCCTTGTGTATCTGCAGCATAAGGAAGACCTGCATCATTGATCAACAATTGTCCGTCGGCCGTACGTGCATAACGGTTACCGTAGAAGATATTATAAGGCTGACCGACAATGATCCTTCCCAACTGGGTTACCCCATCGGTGATAGCAAGAACCTTATTCTTAATCTTGGTGAAATTAAAAGTAACATCCCAGCTAAAATCTTTTTTCTTGATTGGTGTACCCGTTAGTAAAAGTTCTACCCCGCTGTTTCTTACGCTTGCAGAACTTACACTCGTAGAAGCATAACCCGTAGCGTTAGAAATTCCCACACCAGCAATAATACCATCTACAGATTTCCTGTTAAAATAAGAACCTTCAAAACCGATTCTGCTGTTCAGGAACTTCAGTTCCAATCCACCCTCATATTCATATAACCTTTCGTTTTTAAGCGCGGGATTACCATAAGTGTCGCTAATCAGGAAGCCATTCTGACTGTTGTACGGATACAGGTAAGAGCCTGTAGCTGTATTTCTGCTAGCCTGAAGATATGGCGTAAGTAAGCTATAAGCGCCCACTGCATCATCATTTCCCACTGTAGCATAAGACAGGCGGATTTTAGAGAAATTCATGATGTTGTTTACAGACTGAGGTAATAATTCTGAGGTAATCAAACTCGCTGCAACAGAACCATAGGAATAAAACTGTTTATCGGTAGCTAAAACAGAACTGCCATCAAAACGTTCTGTCAGGGAAAGGATCAGAAATTTATTATATTCAATATTCGCCTGTCCATAAAAGCCAATTTTCCGGCTTAGGGAATGGTTTTCCGAAGTAGTAATGGTAGAACCTGCAGAGATGTTATTCAGATCATCTACCACAATATCATCTCCTTCTTGCTGTGTTATCTGGGCATATTCTGAAACATAGTTTGATCCTAAGAGTACATTCACATTAAACTTGCCAAACTGTTTTTCTCCATTTACTATAAAATCATTATTGAATTTCCGGTAAAGTGTATTCCGGTCCTGGATCTGTCCTTTCAATCCAATGGCAGCACTAGGGTCTTCTGTATATTTAACTTGTTCGGTATAGATATCTGCACCAAGTCTTTCAGTAATAGTCAACCATGGTAAAGGCTTAAAGTCAAAGGTGGTAATCGGCAAAAAGCGGTTCACCACAGCCCTGTTATTGATATGGTCCAATGTCCATAATGGGGCATTTCTGGAAAGGCGGTATAAGCGCTGCGATCCATCTGCGTTTAATACAGGGTAAGGGTTCCAGGTAATCGGCTGTAAAAACACGACGAACTGAGGGCCATTACTTGCACCCTCCGGCAACCTATTCTGTTCTGAGTTGGTATAGTTTAGCTGGAAAGTAGCCGATAGTTTGTCTGTAATCTTATTGGTTTGTTTGACAAAAAAAGCATGACGCTGAAATCCGGTAGTTGGTACCGTACCTGACTGGTCTAAGTAAGAGTAGGACATGAAATACTCTGACTTATCGCTACCGCCAGAAAGGCTCAGCGTATTATTAGTGGTATGGCCAGTCTGATAAAAGTCGTATGGATCATAGGTTTGTACCTGTTTGCCATCCACCATTAAGCCTGCTACAGCTGGTCCCCATGACTGACCAATTTTAAGGTCTTCGCCATTATAATAAGTTCCATTAGTCCCTTGTGCATACAGACGTTGCATTTCCGGAAGAATAGGATTTTCGATTGAGAAATCCGAAGAGAAAGATACAACAGCTTTTTTATTAAAGCCTCCATTTTTGGTTGTAATTAATACCACGCCTCTGGCTCCTGCAGAACCATATAACGCGGTTGCTGCAGCACCTTTTAATATGCTCATCGATTCAATAGTAGAAGGATCAATATCAACGGCCCTGTTCACTCCGGATCCGGCAGCACCATTCGTTGTAGTTCCTGTTTCATCATTATTGATAGGCACTCCATCTACCACAAAAAGTGCCTGGTTACTTGAATTAATAGAAGTTGATCCCCTGACTACAATCCTGGAAGATGCACCCGGTGTGCCCGAAGAGCTGGTAATCTGAACACCGGCCACTTTACCTGCCATTGTATTTACCAGGTTACTTTCTTTAGTATTAGCAATCACATCAGCACTTAATTGCTGAGTGCTATAAGTCAGAGAACGCTTTTCCCTTTTCACCCCCAGAGCGGTAACCACCACTTCGTTCAGCTGTTTATCATCTGTAGAAAGACGGACATCCAATACTTTCTGATCAGCAATCAACACCTCCATGGCGTTAAATCCTAGTGTACTGAACACTAACCTGGCTCCTTTTGCCACATTGAGTTGAAACGTCCCGTCAACACCTGTCGCCGTGCCTATTGTTGTCCCCTTTACTTTAACAGTTACTCCCGGCAACCCGCCTCCTGTTTCATCTGTGACCTTTCCTTTGATAACGCTGGTCTGCGCAAATGACTTACCGAAGCAGAATACTCCGATAATCATTAGCAGTAGAAGTTTTAAATTCATAATTTTTGGTGTGTTTTGGTTTGTATAGTTTTTGTTGATTTTTGGTATTCCGGGAAGATTTTAACTATTTAATTAGTTAACTATCCATTCATGAACCCCGGAAGCGTTGTCTTTAGGAAGCTGTAATTCCAGCCTTAGTGCTTTAGTTTTTATTGGTTTAAAGCTGACGGTATTAAATTTATCTTTCTCAACAGCATAGCTGCTGGTATTTGCTACAGGAATCCATTTACCATTCTGCAGGTAAAGCACTTTATAATTATCAGGGATACGGCATCCTCCCCAAGGTGCATCATCAAACCAGTATACTTTAGATACTGAAACTTCGTACTCCTGGTCAAAATCATACTGTAAATATTCTTTAGAATCCTTTTTAGGCCACCAATGCAGGTAGGGATAATTGGTATCTTTAGAGTCTACCGGGTCATACTGATCTTTCACTGAGCTCAGCAACTGTTTATTGCTCAGTGACCCCGATACTTTACTTTTCGAAGCAATTGTTGGTGCAGGCTTAGGTCTAGCTGCAGACTCCTCATAAGGTACCCATACAGTCATCTCACTAGGTCCGCGGTTTGCCCAGGAGTAATAAGGAATAGCAGTCACTTCCTGCTCCGTTTTAATCAGCTCCTCACTGTTTACCTGGCGGTTAGTACTTACGCCTTTTACTTTTAGTACCTCTATGCCATTCAGCATTTCAGGATTAAAGTTCATGCTAGCTACAGCATTTTTATCGATCATGATATTCTGCACCGTACTGTCCCTGTTATCAGGTCCTTCCAGACAATATACCACTGGTCCGCGCTGAAAGGCAAAACGTCCTTTGTCGTCCTTCACCTTTTCATTTGCGAAAACCTTTTTTGTTTCCATAGGCAATACCACGCTCAGCTGATCTCCCTTTTTCCATTTGCGTTCAATTACCGCATAGCCTTTCACCACAGTGTATTTCAGCGGACTTCCATTTAAGGAAATCGTAACTGGAGCACTTTCTTTCTCCTTAAAGGTGTATAAAGTACCTGGTACAGGTGTGTCTCCTGCCCATCCCGGAATACGGATATGCACAGCAAAAGCCGCAGCCTTTTCAGGTTCTACCTTTATATCAATTTTACCCTCCCAAGGGTATTCTGTAGTCTGTGTGATTTTCAGTTTCGCTGCAGGCAGCTGAATATCGCTGCTATTGCTCATGAAAAGGTTGACATATAAATTATTGGCATCCTGTGCGTATACATATCCCGGCACAGAAGGTAAAAAGCGAGTCATATTAGAGATGCAGCAGGCACAGGCAAACCATGCACTACGCTGATGCTGATGCATAGAAGCAAGCGGGTTTGGATAGAAGAAGCGGTTGCCACTTAGCGACACACCAGAAAGCAGGCCATTATACAGCGTACGTTCCAGCACATCTATATATTTGGAATCGCCGTGCAGCTGAAACATGCGGCTGTTCCAGTAGATATTAGCAATAGCGGCACATGTCTCGGCATAGGCCGACATATTAGGCAGCTGATAGGCCTCGCCGAATGCTTCTCCCGCACCTGTAGCGCCAATGCCACCAGTAATATATAACTTCTTATTGACCACATCCTCCCAGATATCATCGATAGCCGCCAGGTATTTTTCATCTCCGGTTATTGCGGCTACATCGGCCATGCCGGTATACATATATGTAGCACGCACAGCATGCCCCACAGCTTCATGCTGATTAATTACTTTGGCCTGTGCCTGGTTATAAGCTTCACCTTTAGGTCCGCGCACATCCAGAAAAAATTTAGCCAGGTCCAGGTATTTCTGGTTACCTGTAATCCTGTATAATTTTACCAGTCCTATTTCTACTACCTGGTGTCCGGGATATTCTTCGACCTTGCCATAACCGAAATCCTTCACCAGCAAGTCTGCATTCTTAATGGCGATGTTCAGTAAGGTTTTTTTCCCTGTCGCTTCATAGTGTGCAGCGGCAGATTCGAAAAGGTGGCCGGAGTTATATAACTCGTGACTTAATTCCTCTTCCTTTTCCCAGCGTTTAGTGCCGATCCATTCATGTGGTTTTGCAGCATGGACGGTACGGAAAGTATACAGGTAGCCATCTTTCTCCTGTGCAGCACCAATAATAGAAATCAGCGTATCTACATATTTATCCATTGCCGGATCGGCTTTCATCTGCATCGCATAAGATGCTCCTTCTATCACTTTATATATATCAGTATCATCAAATGGAAAAGCACTTAATTTATCACCGGGAATAGTTTTAGAGGCACGTAAAAAGTTATCTATCCTGCCGTCCATCCGGCATTGCTGTAAAGTGTAGGGAATAGTTACTTTAGCATTTACTTCCATTTTAGGTGCCCAGAACTGGTCGTTCACATGTACATGGGTGAAGGCTACAGGCTGAATTGGATAATCTTTTTTCTGGGCATATATTGTCCCGGAAAACAAAAAAAACAGGATTGTCAATTTAATAAGTCTCATAATAGGATTTGGTTAGTCGGTTTGGCAGAATCAAAATTATGAGATATATAAACTGCAATAAGTAGCATTTTAACCAATAGCAACAGGATATTGGCTATGATTGGGTCAATAAACAATTATAGTTTGCAAAATAATACCTGTAACTACTTTAATACTGTAAGCGATAAGAATTGCTGAAATGAGGTAAACGCACCGGCCTAAAAGCCTAGTGATTATGTAAGAATGGTGAAGCAATAAATTGGTAAGTAATTATGTTCGACCTGCCTGGCGCCTCTTAAAACTAATGGTTTTCTATAAACCTTATTGGACCATTTTTATAATTCAGAAAAAAATATCTTTTTCGAATATAAACACAAAATCAGGGTAATTTTTAAGGAAAAATGATATAGAATTAGGATAATTACAAAAAACCTCTTCCATGGCATTTAAAACTAGTTCTATGTAGGATCCTTTCTTAAGAAGAATTATGTAAGGCAAGTTTTTCGATAGACTTGCCTTTTTTGTATGTTTTATATCTGTTAAACCAGCGAAATCAAGGGGTACGTAAACTTTATAGATTTATAAATCCTTTTTAAGCATTTTCTAAAAGGAAATCACCACTGATACCTAATTTGTTATGTACAGCTTTTAAGAAAGACACGTCCGGTTCACGTTTACCAGTTAGTATTTGAGATAACTTAGAAGTACCAATACCAAGCATATCAGCTAGTTTAGCCTGAGTTAAGTTCATCTCTTTTATCTTATGTTGTACAAGTGCATTAATGGTAACCGGTAAAGGCATTACCTTTAACACCTCATCTTCATACTGTTCCGCTAATAAACTAATTGCGGCTAATTCCTCCGATTCTTCAGGTGAGAGGGAATGAAAGCCTCCTCCTGAGGTCGCTTTTGTAATAAAGATTTCTATCAAACTTATTACTTGATTATATTGCGATTCTGTTCTTATTTTACTTATCATCATTCTTTATTCAAATTGTTGAAAAATTGATCTTAGTATATTCAACATGTGTACCAACGAAACGTATAAACATGGTACGCCTATCAAAAAAAATCATAGCCACAATCCTGAAATCATTTCCTTTGATATTGAAAACATAACGATCATTACCCACATAGTCCACACTATTGAACACATCCCTTACATCTGCTAACTTCCCCCAGTCTGCTGATCTTGCAATATTATACCAGTTATTCAAAGCGGTTGCAGCTGCAGGATGCTTTTTTGCAAACATCAACAGCGTTTTCTTAATGAGTATTACCACTATTCAAAGATACTATTAATTTTAATAAATGAAATAAATTGTAAAATATGGAATATCATCCACTGATTTTAAGCCGATGCCAAACGGTACTTTAATACATGATCCCGGTAATTCAGGTTCCGGCCTGCATTCCGGACGTTCTATTATGTGCACATAATGTTATATTTTGTATGTAAATGTAATATAGCCTGTCCTTAATAAGCGAAAATTAACCGCTTATATTCGTTTAATATTTGAGTTTACCAATTTAGCTATTTCAACATATCTTAACTAAAAGATGGTGTCGATCACGATGGACATATATAACCAAACGCAGGCATATCATAATAAAGCTTAACAGCCATATTGATATTATCAACTGGAACTGAGATATATTCATTATTTAATTTAATAAAAGCAAATTCCCGCTATTTATTTTCATAATACATAATTAATAAAGTAATAGGTTGTCGCAGGAAATCAGTATAGCACTATCCTACCCTACGACAACCTATATATCACAGTTATTTCTTCGTAATCTCCGTCATCTGACAGGTGATGTCATATGTACCAGCTGCAAGGAATTTAAATGAAAGTGTTACCCTACACTCCTGACCATTACTGGTTGCGCCACTATCAAGCCTGTAATAGCTTAAAGAACCCCCAGCATCTACCCATGTTGATCCACCGGGTGTAACCGTATCAAAAAATGGGAATGCCACACCAATACTTGGGATCCTGTATTCAAATGCCGTACTGGACCTGACTTCAGGATAATAAGGAGTCCAGTCTCTAAGGCTTGGGTAAGTTGTTGATCTGCGTTTCGCCTCTCCAGTTGAAGGGTTAAAGTAAACACCATTTTTATCCATAAACTTTAGATTTACATGGGTTTCTTCACCAGGGGAATATTTAATATCAACCTTCATTTCGCCATCAGCATCAGTAGAAACAGCAGTTGCAGTATTATAATAACGCATATATCTATATACTAGCACATAAGGGTCTGCAATTGGCTGCAAGGTGATCTGACAGGCATTTTTGATAATTTTTGTACCAGAGCTGTTGGTAACCTGAACATCTATTTCATAGGTCCCTGCACCGATAAAACTGGTTGCGGCAGACAATTCAATTCTCCCACCGATGTTATTAACATGGAGTGCCGGTTTGAGCGCGGTGGTTAAATTTTTCGTCAATTTTTCAACCGTAGTGTCTGCCGAAGTAATCGTTCCCGAATAGGTAACGATTGATCGCCCTTTAGTTAATGAATCCAGTACATCCTCACCTGTCACGGCATTTCTTGCACCAACAAGTGTAACAGTCATTGGTGTGGACGATCCATTGAGCTGCATAGCAGATGAATAAGTAGTTACTCCCTGTGATGCAACAAGATTACTAACCTGATAGAACACATTATCACTTAAGTAACCAACAGCAGGTTTTTTACAGCTGTTAAGGAGAAAGCCACCTATAAGAATTAACAGGATTTTATAGCATAAATATCTTTTCATATTAAAATAGTTGAATGTTAATATAGTTGAATGGTCGTTACAAAGAGAAAGTCACAAATTGATGTGTATTCGCTAAGACGTGCAATACAGTTCCGTTTCCCGACTGTGTCAAAATACCGGTAGTCTGACATTGTACTCTGGTTGTATTTGCTCCGTATTTTTTGCCATAATACATAAAATAAACAGGCTCAGATGACCATAAATAATACCCCGAATCAGTCTGTAAGATCTTACTTAAACTGGCCTCTGTATTGGCACTGGACATGTAAATAGTGGGCGTTGTTGTTAAGGAGTTCATCGTAATTTTCTCTTTAAATAAGTACATCCTAACAGAATCCGCAGTTAAATCGTTGTATAAATCAGTAAGGCCATATGTAGGACTTTGCTCTGTCTGTTTACTCCTTAAATAAAGTTTAATAGAATAATCTGTAGGAGCAAAGAAAGTTCCTGCATTATTAATTTCGTCCTTCAGCCCATAATGGTCCACAACCAGCAATAAAGTATCAAATAATTTAGCCTGGTGTGCAGCAAGATAATCGTATGTAGTTAATGGTGTTTCCGCTATGCTTGTTCCGCCATCGGTAAGATAGTCGTCTTTTTTGCAGGATGTTGCCAGAAGCATAACTGCAAAAAAAATGAGAACTGCCCCCTTTATATTGTTAGTATATTTTTCCATTTTTATAGTGTGTGTTTTAAACAATTTTTGTTTGTATTTCAGTTCTACCTATAACATGCGGGATGCCCAGAAAGGAGTCTGTGAAAGCATTGAATTTGCCTGAATCAATACTGGATCTATTGGCCAGTAGTATTTTCCTGCATCAAATTCTGTCGCACTGATTTTATTGGAACTGATACCAAATTTGAATACTCTTTTTACTTTAGCCAGCCTTACCAAGTCATAAAAACGGTGGCCTTCCATAAACAGTTCCCTGCCACGCTCATCTATGATAGCCTCAAACAACTCACTATCAGTAGCAATAGAAGCACCCAGTCCTGCTTGTGTCCTCACGGTATTGAGTAACACCCGGGCTGTAGCATTTTTATTCTGTGCAGCTTGTGCTTCTGCCTCCAGCAAACTAATATCTGCCAGCCTGAACACGATAATATTGTTCATATTAAGGGGGGAATTACTACTTGTATAAGTGACATTTGAATATTTCAGACAAACAGGATCATTGGTATCGAACAAGCCAAATCCAACTTTTCTCCTTACATCATTAGTATCAGCAAATAATTTTCTTACTGACACAGTATCCATTGGCCAAACTGTATTACCAGTATTGGTAGTTAAATAGGGAGATTTTAATAAAAACCCAGTAATCGTGTTTACTCCGTTACTGGCTTCACTTGCTGAGTTCTGTGCAATTTCAAATATACCTTCCTGGCTTTGTCCTTTAAAAATGCTGAGGTAATTAGCTCTGCTAACATAACTGTACATGCCATTGGTCACTACTGAATCTGCTACGGTCTCGCAAGCAGCATAATCGCCCTGCCAGGCATAAATGTGAGCAAGCAGTGCCAAAACAGCACCTTTATTAGCCCGCACAGCTCTATCAGCAGTTGCACTGTAGGTCCAGGACAGGTAAGACTGTGCAATTTTAGCGTCACTTGTTGCCTTCGCAAGCACCTGTGCTGCTGTAGACCGGGGATAACCTGTCAGATCTACTTCTTCATTTGAAGAAACATCATTAATAATCGGAACACCACCCCATACACGGCCCATATAGAAATAAGAGAACGCACGGATAAAGTAAGCCTCTCCTAAAAACTGTCTTTGTTTAGCAGTATAGTCCGAAGTATAACCGGAAGCTGGTATAGTTGGAATCCCTGCAATACAACGGTTTGCCCAATTGATGGCACTGTAAAAGTTATCAAACCTTCTTACCTTCATCAATGGCCGGTAGGTAGAGGCGGAAGGAACCGCGGTATACCATTTCATGCTCTGCATAAAATCCCAGTCTTCTCCACCGATAATACGCTCTGTACTAAACTCATCTGTCGGCAAATCGCCATGTGCATAATGAAATAACCCATCATTTAAGGCCTTACGCAACAGTGAATATCCGCCGGCAATGGCAGAATTACCCTGAGCTTCGGTAAGCCAGTAAGCTGCATCTGATGAGTTGCTCACTGGTTTCTCATCTAAAAATTTCTTGCATGAACTAACGGACATCAGCGCTGCACCTATCAAAAATATGCTCAGCAACTTTTTGAAGGGATTATTTTTTATAATTTCTTTCATCATCATTTTCGATAAATTCTTTTAAAAAGTAACATTTAGTCCTAATGTGTATTTTTTGGACGGAGGGAATGTGCTGCCATTGGAATAGCCAGTTATATCCACATATTCCGGATCAGGAAGAGTTGATTTGGTATACATGTATACATTGTCAATCATCCCATATACCCGCAGCCCTTTAACCCTTAAATGCTGTGTTATTTTTTGAGGAAAAGAATAACCCAAAGAGATATTCTTCACTTTGAAAAAGCTACCGTCCTCTACAAAAATGGAGTTTTGTAAACCAAAACGATCGCCGACATTTGACTCTGTCAGGGTAGCATAATCTGCAGCATCGCCAGTATTTACCCAGTAATTCATCTCACTTAGCGCAGCGGGACCAGCAGAAGATCCCCAGGTATTGAGGGCTCCATCAGAACTTGCTAGCAACGCGTCAGAAGTATAACCATTCCAGATACTGCGGCCTTTTATAAACGTACACAATACTGAAACTGAAAATCCTTTATAAGAAAATGAATTGGTCAATCCTCCTGTAATATGTGAATTAGGACTTCCATAACCTACTTTATCATTCAGATCAATATTATAATCTCCATTTTGATAGGCGACTTTCATATCTCCTGCTTTAAGGGTTACACCATTAAAAGTGAGTTTTTTTCCTGTAAGAGGATCTGTAGGAACTTCAGCATCGGTCTGATAGATACCTCCGACTTCATATACCTTGTAAGTAAATACAGGCTGGCCAACGCTAAGTGTCTGTTGCGACCAGGAATTCCCAACAATCAGATCCTGACCTCCATTAGGCAACTTAGTGATATAGTTATCGTTTATACCGATAGTAAAAGTAGTTTGCCATTGGAATTTCGATTTGGGCGATAGGTTATTTGTATTTAAGGTAAACTCATAACCAGTATTCCTTAAGCTCACCAGGTTACCACTAAAATATTGATATCCAGAAGTAACCGGTGCATAAGCATTTTGGTAATACAAATTATTTGCATCACGAGAATACCAGTCAAAAGCAAGGTTGATTCTATCTTTAAATAACGCGAGGTCAGCACCAATATTCACCTGAGGGTATTTCTCCCAGGTTACCTTTTTCGCTGCGGCAAAACCTGCGTAGTCCGGTACTGCTACAGTAACTCCGTTATAAGTAGTTGCCGTAGCTGCATTATCGACTCCAAAAGAAGAATTATAATAAGTAGCATCAGTACCGTAAAGTTGATACTGACCATAATAACTGGCCGGATCGTTTCCAGTTACCCCATAGCTACCTCGTATTTTGAATAAATTCACAGTATTTTTAAGTTTCGCAAAAAATGGTTCATCAGACACGATCCATCCTCCTGAAACCGAATAGAAATTAGCCCACCTCTGGCTTTCAGCATATCTAGATGAGGCGTCACGGCGGTAACTGGCAGAGAATAAATACCTGTCTTTATAATCATAACTCAGCCTGCCAAACCATCCTAATCTTTTCCTGGTTTCCATGTAGGTATTGGCATAGAGGTTGTTACCAGGAGATACTCCAGATATGGTCCCGCTTGCAACATCCAACGCATAAGCATAGGTCCTTTTATTCGTTTGTCCCTGAGCTTCCTGCCCGGCAACGACGCTTAGATGATGTTCGCCAAAGGATTTACTGTAATTAATAAAGTTTTCAATTTCCCAGATGTTAGTAGTATACTCTTCGGAATAAGCATTGTTTTTGCCTGTGCCTGACACCAGGCCGCTGATCAGCCAATCTCGTCTGTTATGGTTATACGTAGAGGAGAGGGAACTGGTAATAGTCAGATTTTTTGCAATGGTATCAGTTACCTGAACATTGGACAATAAAGTAACCGTTTGATCTTCGTCCAGATTTTTTGTATTCCCCGTATAAACATTCTTTTGCGCATCAGAGACCTTCCAGAAAGAGGAAGGGAAATTTGCCGTAGCGAAAGGAAACGTAGTACCGTCTCCCATACCATGCTGCGTTTTTATAAAAGTGGGGCTGATATTTACAGTGACATTCAGCTTTTTTCCTGGATTTAAAGAAAGATATAGCTTTGGAGCAATCCTTCTAAGTGAAAATCCAGTCATTATTCCTTCTTCGTTATAATAGCCGGTGGATAAACGGTACATGCTTCGCCCCTCTGTTCCGGTCATGCTGACATCAGCATTGGTAATTTTGGCGCGCTGAACAAATAAAGATTGCCAATCGGTATTGTTATTGAAAGCTGTATTCAGACTGTCAGTAAGGAACATGTTTATAGCAGACTGATTTATTCTGTCAGAACCATAAATCAATGCCATCTTTAATCTCCGCTCTGCTGTACCTGTCAAAATCTTCCTTAACGTTGGGGAATCTGATATTCCCTGATAGAAGTTGACATTCATCTGTGGTGGCGCTCCGGCGGATGCTCTTTTGGTTTTTACCATGATGACCCCGTTAGCACCCCTTGAACCATAGATCGCAGCCGCTGATGCATCTTTCAGGACGTCGATTGACTCGATGTCATTAGGATTAATGGCCGTTAAAGGGTTAGTTCCATAAGAATTGGGCATGTCATTTACATCGAAGATGACTCCGTCAATCACATACAATGGATAGCTGCTTGCGCCGCTACTTATACTATTACTACCACGTATATTCACTATACTTTTTGCACCGGGTTCTCCGGAGGTACCCAGAGAAGTTAATCCCGCTACCCTCCCCTGTAACATCTGGTCGAACGACGCATAGGGTGTATTTTCAATCGCCTTCCCTTTAATGGTAGCAACTGCACCTGTGGACTTTTTACGGCTTACACTCTGGTAACCGATAAGCACTACTTCATTGAGTGTCTGGTTGTCATCAGTCATGGAGAGGTTGATGACGGCCTTGCCTGCGGAAGGGATTTCTTTAGTGACATACCCTACCATACGAAATGTTATCGTAACGCCCACTTTGCTTAAAGTAAGCGTATACTTTCCATCGCCGTTTGTTGTTGTACCATTTTTTGTGCCTTTTTCAAAAACTGAAATACCAGGTAATGGGTTATTTGTTTTATCTACTACAGTACCGCTAACCTTTGTCTGTGCAAAAGCATACCATGGAATCAGTAAGTAAAACATTACTCCAAAAACAGTTTTCAGAATGGGGTAAGTAAAATTTTGTTTCATAAAAGAGTTGGTTAAATGGTGGTTTAAGTTGTCTTAAAGATATATCCACCAAGGCACCGCAATACTTCATATTTTACCCTTTATTAACTGTTTTTTGATGATTTTCTACTCCATTCACCTCATAAAACAGAACATAATTCCAATTTACAACAATAAATCAAACTTAAATTCTGATACAACACTATTATTATTCACTTTTTCATTTAATTCTCACTCCAATGCATATTGTTAGGTTAATATTATACAAGTTCAAATCAATTTATGTCAACTACAATCATATAACTTACTGTAAGACAAAGCAAATACTCTATTTTTAAAGTCCAAAAAGGCATTTTAGTAACATAATCGCAGGCTGAGGCAATATTCAGGTAGAAACGCCCGGCTTCTTAAGCAGACATCCTGCCCCTCACTTTAAAACAGGATAGATGAGTGTCATTACTATACGACAGACTCTCCAAGCTGAAAATCGATTGGCGATTTTAAAGAAAACGAATAGTATGACCCGTATTGGGTTAAAAATGACTGTGGACGAACAACATACATTGTAAAAAAGGCCGGGATTTGACTTCCGGCCTTCGTATTAACTACCTATCTTTACCACGCGGCATCCACCAACTTGATAAACTCTTGTTTGCCAGGCTGCCCTGTAATTGGCAGAAGCAATTCAACATTCTTTTTATCTGATCATACTTTTTAAAATATTCCGCTGCAGCGAGCCCGGCCGCTCTATGAGGCTAAACTCAAAACTGCGTTTGACGAATTGGTCATTTCCGGCGGTTCCCTCATTAAATACAGTTTCTTCTTTTACAGCAACACTTTCTTTAGGAGCCCCCCCTTCCTTAACAGGCAGAGGACTCATATCGACTTTCAAACCCGCATAATCCAGGTATTTCTGATAATCTACCTCTTTTACCGTAGATGCATAAGTAAAGATTTCCTGCAAAGAAGTTCCTGCTATCCTTTCACAAACCTGCCTGAACTCCTGGTCGGTAAATCCCCTTTTCTTATCCTGATAAAATTCTTTATACAGGGTTCTCATTACATCATCCAGTGATTTCTTGTTCTTGGTCTCCTGGCGAATTTTCAGATCAAGCAATAAGCCCATAGCACAGCCTTTATCATAATAGGAGATGGTCGTATTAGCAGCATTCTCATTTTTATTAAAAAACTGGATCCAGGTATCATAGCTTGATGCTGTGGCCGATTGTACCTGGTGGCCAGGAATATTTTCGTAATTGGTGATAGATGCCGTCAGTGCATGTAAAAACTCATCCCTCGTTAACAGTCCCGCACGGTTAAGCAGCATATACTCGTAGTATACGGTGAAGCCTTCAGATACCCATAACATGTGCGTGAGGTTCTCTTTATCGTAATTAAAAGGACCAAGTGCTATAGGACGGATAGCCTTAATATTATATAAATGAAAATATTCATGCGACAGGAAAGACAACCAGCGATGATAGGATTCTTTAGTCTTCATCATATAATTTGCCGAAGAGAAAACAGCGGTAGAGTTACGATGTTCCAATCCACCGTTTCCCGGCCCCATAATGATGAACGTATAATGCTTATAGGGAATATCCTCCATCAGATCAGTGCCAGCGATGACTATTCTTTTTAAATCGGCGGCAAATTTTACAGTGTCAAACATATCCGGACTCTCCATTGCAATGGTATGCGTAACGCCCTTTACTTCGAATGACACCGTTTTTTGATTACCTATATAAATGGGGCTGTCATAAAGCGTATCAAAATCAGGGGCCAGATAAGTATTAGCCACACCACGAACGGGATCCAGACCAGTAGAGATTGTGGTCCATTTGCGGTATGGTTTCAAAACAACCTGCACAGGATGTTTCAGCTCTCCGGCAATATGCATAAACAGTCCGGCGGTAGACAAATAGGCATGTGTCGAATCAATAAAAGGATCGGCTACTGAATGGGTATTTGCAAATACGTCATAAGAAATGATTACCGTTCCGGCATTGTTTGCCTTTACCTCCCAATTGTTTTTATCTACTTTATCCCATTCCAGCTCTTTTCCTGAATTTGTTTCGGCCTTAAACCTGATCACATTTTTGGCGAAGTCCATTATCCAATAATAACCTGGCGTCCATGCAGGGAGCTTAAAGTTCAGTTTATCTTTGGAAAAACCTTCACACCGGAGTTCTACATGGTAATAGTGCGATTGAGGATCTTCCATAGTGACCGTGAATTTTATAGACGACTGATTTTCCCTGGCCTGTGCAGGTAAAAAAAATAAGGCAATACATAAAATAGTAAGCAGGGAGGTCAATTTCTTTTTAAACATTTGTCGCTCTGTTCTTAATTTGTTGTCAGTTAATGTTATTTATCCATTTATCTTAAACATTCGTCAGTTTTCGGATTCCTTATTACTGGATTTCTTATTATTGGATTCCTTATCAATTATTCCATCCTATTTAGGCTGGATAATCTTGAAATCATCAAATTGTCCGTATCCGCTTTGCTCACCATAAGTGGCATGAAACAATCCTACTTGTACTTTATTCCCCATATCATTTCTAAGAATCGGGCTTCCTGGTAAATCCTTCCAGTTTTTGCCATCAGCACTGCCACGGAGATAAAATGTATTGCCCGCACGCTGGATTTGCAGGTACCTGTAAAAATCCCATGCCGATGCATTATTCGTCTGCGCGCGCCCGTTTCTATCCAGGTTAGTAACCATATTGCCCACACCCCAGCCAGGGAATATACTATTCTGCAGTAGATTGTTACTACCATCTGCTGCATGTATCATTAAGCCGGCGTCATTAGCGCCATTTGTCTTTTTATCTTTCAGTCCGCTTACATCGGTAACTGCTACCTGTACTATAAAATCTCCTGTGATATTTTTATATAAAAAGGGACCTTCCGGTTGATCTCCATCCCATTTGGTATTGGTAGAGGCCAGCATTAAAGTGCCGTTTATACTTCTCACCGTATCACCTTTACCTAATAGCCCATCCCATGCAGAATTGGCTGTACTGCCAGTATACCACTTAGTGCTACCCAAATAATCTTTAGGTGAAGTGAACAGATCGGTGAATTCCGTGAACTGGCTTTTGCTGGTCTTTACTTTAATTACCGGAGTGGCAACGGTAACATTGCCATAGTTATCTCTTGCTTTTAAAGTATATGCATATTCCTGATCGGCCTGCAGACCATAATTGACATAGGAGTCACTATTCTGCCAACCACTACTCATAGCGCCTGCTTTTCCTGTTGTCTCTGCAAATTCATATTGATAAGTACTTCCTGGCAGGGATACTTTTGCGGCAGACATGCTGATCATGTTTGTACTTAATGCTTTTGGCTGCTCCGAAAAGGAGATCTTTCCAGTTGTTATGAGGCTATGCTTCTTCCAGTTCGTATACAGGCCTGCAACTATCTGGGCATCCAGACCATGATTATATACCATTACAGCAGCAAGAGATTCGGGAAACCAGTTTCCATTCCCTGCACCAGAACCAATATAAATTTTAGAGCCAGTTTCATGTGCTGAAGTATTTCCCATAGCAGAATTAATTGCCTGATAGCTCAGCAGGGTTAAATCAGGCGCTTTTTTCAGTACTCCATCTATATAGCTGAGCTGATTTCCACCTTCATAAACCTTCACTAAGTGATGCCAGCCTGGCCCGAATTCCTTCGATATCACTTGCATCACTACCGTATAAGGACCACCATTCTGCATAAAACCAGCATTCTGTATATTGAATTTTAAACCTGTTGTGCCCTTAAGGTTTATAGCTATTTTACCTGCAATATCTTTTATCTGTGGGCCGCTTACTCCCGCAAGGCCATCGTCTGCAATAAAATTCACTTCGCTATACCCCTCGTTTTTCCAGTCCGCCAGCTTGCCGTAAGGCAGTTTTGCTGCATCAAGGTAAACAGCAACATCCGATTTAGGCGGATCAGCTGCCATTTTTACCACTGTCTCCTCTGTTAATGCTGTATCATATATTTTTAAGGATGCCAGTGCACCAGAAAAGTAGGCATTTTCATCAGCAGTAGTGCCCAATATGAAATTGCGAAGGTTGGCCAGGTACAGCATTTTCAATTCAATTCTATCCAGCACTCCATCTACATATATTCTTTCATTGGTACCGTCAAATACCAGGGCGATATGATGCCATTGATCCGCAGCAGGCAATTTAGTATAAGGCATATCTGCCCAGCCCCAATGTGCAGCAGCGCCCCATCGTTTATTGCTACCATAGCCTATTGTAGCATTGGTCATGTCTACGCCTCCGCGTGCCGTCCATGACACAATAGGTTCTTCATCTGCTATAACCGGATTGTTTACCCACATAGCTACAGTAAAGCTGCTGTTGCCACTTAGCGAAGCCGGTGCTTTAAAGCTTGATTTAAAAGATGAGGCTCCAGCAAACACTACCGCCTTTTTTCCGCCTATAATTTCGGCAGATGGAATGGCGGCAGATTCAGTAACAAAAGAGCCACCGAGCTTACCTGCGTTGTTCCATTGTGATACAGCATCGCCCTGTTCAAATTTATTCGCCTCAAGATCTACCAGCAATCCCTGAGGTTGTATATCCGGAATTGTTGCAGGATCTTTTGCTGCCACAGCCATTACAGGATGATATTTATCATCTGCATATACTTTTATATTCCATACCGCTTTGTTTAACCCGGGATACTCCGTATTGGTAATGGTTAATCTGACATAACGTGCTTTCACATCACCCAGATTAATCATAGGGCTCCCGTGAACAGTATTTTTTGTCTGATCAGCATAGGTAGCCCATTTAGCACCATCGAGGGAAGTTTCTATCAGGTACTGGTAATACCATGTAGCATATTCAAATTGAGTGAGTACGCTCTTTACCTTTTTTAATTCACCTAAGTCTATGGTTAACCAGGATTCACTGGTATTGTTCTTTGGTTTCCATAATGTCCCATTGTTATCATCAACTGCATATTCAGGTTTAAAGTCATCATTGTAAAAAGAAGAAGCTGTTACTTTCTTACCTAAAGCAAGATTGGTGGAAGGGTTCTCATTTTTAGCAAGGAACCCAATGCCATTGTGCGATGGGACTAGTTTTTCGATGTTTCCTTCTTTGTCGAAAACCAGTTTATCTGCCGCGACCTGCCTGTGGTATCCGCCTCCCGAATGCGGGTTATTATGGCGGTGATAGATCAGGTAAAAATCATTGCCCTGCTGTAATACTGACTGATGACCAGGCCCATGCACGGTACCATCGGCATTGGTAACTAATACAGGATTATTTTTACCATAAACGAAGGGTCCCATTGGTCCGGTTTTACTTACGGCATATTGCACCCTATAAGTATCATCCTCACATCTTCCAGAAGAATAGGTAAGGTAATAAATGCCGTTACGCTTGAACATAAACGGTGCTTCAAAGAATTCTTTTGCTACGGTATTAGGGATCTGTGCCAGTTTGGCGAAAGATTTCATATCAGGATTGAGGAGCCCGACGCCACAGCCGTGATTAGGATAGATACCCCAGGTGCCCCAGAACATATACATCTGCCCGTCATCATCTTTAAAAGTCTGCCCATCTAGGGTGATGACATTTGGCACCAGAAAATTACGTACCACTGGTTCTCCAGGAGGGAGCAGCGGTGTCCATGGTCCTACAGGTGTAGATGCCCATGCACCGAATATTTCTACAGGCTGACAGTAGTACATATAATATTTTCCGTCTTTAGCCTGTGTTACATCAGGTGCCCAGTAATGGTGGGTAGTGGGCCAGTTCATATCCTGCAGGCTCCAGTTCACAAAATCTTTAGAGCTCCATACCTGCGATGGGCCGAAACCACCGCCATTGCCATCTGTAGTGGCATAGATATAATAGGTATCTCCAAATTTCTTTACTGTCGGGTCGGCAAAATACCCCGGCAGAACAGGGTTTCCGGCACCTAAAGCATTATAGGCTTTTTGCTGCGCAAATAATGAGTTACCGCAAAGCAGCCCAATTACCAAACTTAAAACCCTTGTATTCAACTGCATCATATATTTCTTCATACTAATATAACTCTACTTCGTAAAAGCCACTAAATACCTTTTTAGCAGGATTGACATGCGTAACCACAATCCTGATCTTGTCGGTTTTCACTGGTGTAAATAAGCACAGATTTAGATGAGCTACGGGTTTAAGCGGCATTTTCACCACCTGCTGTGTTTTTGCCCAAGCCTTTCCATTCCAGTATTCGATGGTATAATTTGAAGGAGGCTGCGTGCCACCATGATCGTCAAATACATATAAACGTACTTCCTTCACTATCTTTGGCTTATTCAAGTCAAATTGCACCCAGTCAGTAGGGTTCGGAGAAAGATAAGCAGTCCACCTTGAATTCGGATCTGTATAGCCATCGTTTATTGCTCCAGGCTCGTCGAATTTGGACAGGTAAGAAGCGCTGAACGTTGCTACATCTTTATAAGCCATATTGGTATTTGCCGGAGCGGCAACGGTTGTCAGTCCATCTTGCCTGGGGCCCCAGGCTTCAATCTCAGAAATGCTTACCGCAGCACCAGCCACCGCAGTCATCGCTACCCTGATTTTTGAAGTATTGAGCAAAGGAAAGCTGATCTCATTGGCTTTCCTGGTTTCTGCCTGTTTATAAGTCCTTTGTTGTGCAGGGATAGCTAACCACGACTGCCCGTTCCAGTATTCCAGCACATATTGCAGAGGTGCCTTGATATGATCTGCCAGGTCGTCTGTGAAGTAAAGCTTTACACTTTTAAGCGGGCGACTGCCGCCGAAGTCGATTGCGGCCCGTGATTTAGTGCCTTTAGCATATAAAGAAGACCACCTGTTGGTAGTAGATTTCACATACCAATACTGTCCGTCGTTCAGTTTAGCTTCAACATCACCGGCAGAACCAGGGAATGACGCTATAGCCCGCGGATAATAAATACCTTTTTCATTATTTACCGCATAATTAACCAACACAGGTTTTTCTACCACTGCCTTAGGACTAACGGCTACGATCAGTTTTCTGATCACAGCTGAAGAAGCTTTTACTTCTCCATTTATCAATACCAGCAAGCCCTTGCCTTTGTGGTATTTCTCTCCTGTTTTATCCCATATAACCGTCACCTTGTTGCCATGGTAAATCACATCATCAAGACAGGCATAAGCCCATGCGTCCGGAATTAAAGGATTTACTTCCAGCGAATCGGAATCCATAGGTTCCAGGCCCATCAATCCGGTAACAATCTGATCGATGTACGACGAGTGATTGTAATGTTCACTATGGCCAATTACATCATGGCCGGACCATGATCCTGTTTCGGGCTCATTTGCCTCGGCGATATAAGGCTT
The DNA here is from genome assembly GCA_015655115.1 of Sphingobacteriales bacterium. Lineage (GTDB taxonomy): Bacteria > Bacteroidota > Bacteroidia > Sphingobacteriales > Sphingobacteriaceae > Pedobacter. The sequence continues at coordinate 3,072 of JAATFQ010000181.1, read as the reverse complement.
CCCATCCTTGCGGTGTGTACGTGCATAGATCTGCAGTTGTTTGATGTAATCTGCTTTACTGACGAACGTCTGGTTGTAATTGCGAACTACATTGGCCATAGCTTTAAGGGTTTGTGCTGTGGCGAAGGGCCACGCATTGCCGCTCCATGCACAGCAGTTTTTCGCTACCATATATAAAGGATCTTTTTTCTCTACCGTAGTAGGTCCATAAGGACTGAAGAAATAGTTAGGATCCATCAGGTATTGCCATGCTTTTTCATAACCGGAATTATTTTCAGGCATATTGAAGTACCATGGTATGAAGCCGATCTCTTCCCTGCCATGCGGGTTGCCGGCATACTTCCCTGTTTCATAAGTGAAAGTGTTTGCCTTCAATCCTCCTTCTTCATCTTTCTCATTCTTATGCATGAAGAAGTTCTTCTGCTCATTCCAGCCTTTCTGAAGGTAGTTCTTTCTGATCAGTGCCGCCTTTTTTGAAAAGATATCCTCAGTATTCTTGTCACCCGACAAAGCAGCGATGCTGCTGATGGCTTTCGCATCTGCCCACATGTAACTGTTTAATGTTGGCCTGTATCCCGAAACACCTTCAAACCATTGTGGTGTCTGGCGACTATTGATATTGGTTTCCATGCCATCGTGCATGCCCGACCAGGCGAAGAGGCCTTCTTTCTCTACCCAGTGCTCTCTTTCCCATCCGGCAAAATTGGTTACCAGGCTATCTTTTAACCCGAGAACGAGTTGTTGGTCATAGTTCACTTTATATAATTGCCATATCGCATCTGCGAGCCAGGTGGAGTAAGTACGCGGCTGTGCACCGGGGGTATTGAACCAGTATCTCGCATAATCTTTTACAATAGTCTGGTCGCGCATCCAGCGCATATCATAGATATGCTGGCTCACCGAGCAGCTGATGGCACCATACCTGCCTGCCCACCATGGCCGGTCGATAAACTCCGTAACCGTGTAGCCAGAAACTGTAGACCCATAAACCAGGTGCAGCGTCATCATGTCCCAACGGTAATAGTAGGTCATATCTATATCCTTGTCTGGTGTCTCTAAAAAGGGAATATTCTCTTTATACCAGCTCCAGTCTTTATTTTCCCAAAAGCTGAACTGATTGAGGGTAGCCTGCTTATTGAGTACCTGCGCCTTGGCAAGGGAGCCAGAAAACACAAATAATAGAACTACCAGGTAGTGGTTTAGGCGCATAGTAAATAGGTTATGGGTAATCACAAGATCAAACATACCGAATACAGCAATGATGTTATTAAACAATATTGATGAAAACAGGGCTGATATTAACTGATTGATACCTGAAAAACTAATTATATGGATAGTAAAGGCCTGAACTTATTATAAATACACCAATACTTTACCAATTTTGTCCTGTTTCAGTGAAGGGTGTGTCCTTTAATTTTTAAAACATACTTTTGAAGTACACACAATCCCGAATAAGCTTATTATAGTGTAGGGCTTATTTATATTTCAACTTTATATTATGGTTATCAAACAAAAGTTCTGCAAGATCTTCAGAGAAACAACAGGTTTATTGACATTTCTGCTTTTCTCTCTTCTAATTTTAAGCGGAGACCATCTGTTTGCACAGTCTCCATGGGCAGCCCTGGCTAAAAGACCATCAACACTAGGGCTTGAGAAAGGTTTAGTTACCTACAGTGCCGGATCTTATAACCTTAAATTGGTTAAATCATCTCAAACAGTGGCAGGTCTTCAACCAAAAGCAGTAAAAGATTTTGATTTTGTTCCTGCTGAACGCTTAAAGCTACGCAGTGCCGATGGACTATATCACCTTGGTGATATCAATCTGCGCCTGAGGTCTGGCGCGGGCAAGGAATGGAAGTCATACAGTACTGCCGCAAAACGCAGCCCCGTAAAAGCAATTCCTGTGAGTGGCAATATTTTGGCTGCCGCCAATTTAGCCGCAACATTACCCGCAGATATACCTGTGGAGATCAAACGCTTTTGGGAAATGCAGAACGGTAACCTGGTATTGCGTTTTACACTTAAAAATAAAAGCGGGAAACCCCTGGAAATTGGAGCGCTGGGCATTCCAATGATTTTCGACAATATCCTGGAAGGCAGGTCGCTTGAACAAACCCACGTTAAAAATGTATTTTATGATCCTTATATAGGTAAAGATGCTGGCTACTTACAAGTAACGCGTTTAAGCGGCCATGCACCTTCACTAATTGTTACGCCTGTTGGTCACACTCCTTTCGAGGCCTATAACCCATTGAATGATGATCCTACACCACGTGGAATAACCTTCGAAGGTTTTTATGAATGGATGGTATACAGTAAAGCTTACGCTGAAAATGAATGGAAAAATGCAGAACAGTGGAACATACCAACATCTGCTCTGTTAAAACCTGCTGAAGTCCGCACTTATGCTTTTAAATTTATCCTTTCTGGAACATCAAAAAACATTGAAGCGCAGCTGATAGCAAATAAACGTCCTGTGGCTATATCTGTACCGGGCTATGTACTCCCTAAAGATGTGAATGCAAAGCTATTTATCAACTATCCTAAAAAAATTAAGTCAGTAAAGGTCGAACCAGAGAACGCACTAACGGTGAGCGCTTCGGGCAATACAAAAAATGGCTGGAAAAGCTATACCGTGAAAGGCAATACATGGGGCCGGGCAAGAATGTCAGTTACGTATGACGATGGGCTGGAGCAAACCATAAATTATAAGGTGATTAATCCGGAAAGCGAAGTGATAGCGAGCTATGGTCACTTTTTAACTACAAAGCAGTGGTTTGATCAACCTGATCCTGTGTTTAAACGCAGCCCCTCAGTAATTACTTATGACAATGAAACACATCAACAGGTTATCCAGGATAAAAGGGCATGGATTGCAGGCTTAAGTGATGAAGGCGGAGCAGGATCATGGCTTGGAGCAATCATGAAGCAGCTGGTGCATCCTGAAAAAGCGGAAGTAGATAAACTGAAGCAGTTTATAGATACGGTTATGTTTAACAGGATACAACTTAAGGATGGCCCTCAAAAATATGGCGTGGTGAAGAGCTTGTTTTACTATCAACCGGACTCCGT
>JAATFQ010000050.1 GCA_015655115.1 Sphingobacteriales bacterium | reverse complement strand
TAATCAGAAACAAAGTTTATTAATCCGGGTTATAACTCATATTTTAATGCAAAATTTACTCATGCTTAGTTTTACTCTTTAATATATGGAAATAATACATTTAAGCGCAGAATGTTACCCTGTAGCCAAGGTAGGCGGACTCGGGGATGTTGTTGGCGCTTTGCCCAAATACCAAAATAAACTTGGGCATATTGCCAAGGTGGTGATGCCTGCTTACCGTAGTAAATTTATGCAGGAAAATGAGTTTGAAGTAGTATATGATTCATGGGTAGCGCTTGGTGCTCAGAATTATCCGGTTCGTATTTTTCGTGAAAAAACAAATAAGCTTGGATTTGATCTCTTCCTTGTGCATATCGACGGATTGACAGACCGGGAAAAGGTTTATGGTTACCATGATGATACGGAGCGGTTTATTGCTTACCAGATTGCTGCGCTCGACTGGATAAATCAGTGGGAGCACAAGCCTGATGTAATTCACACTCACGATCACCATACCGGGTTAATACCCTTCATGACTGGAAATTGTGAACGATATAAACGGCTGAGCAATGTTCCCACAGTATTGACTATCCATAATGCACAGTACCAGGGCCAGTTCGGATGGGACAAATTACACTATCTTCCTGCATTTGACTTATGGAAATCGGGATTGCTGGAATGGAAGAACAGCATCAACCCGCTGGCCTCTGCTATCAAATGCGCATGGCGCGTAAGTACAGTGTCTCCTAGTTATTTAGAGGAAATAAGCTACCATGCTAATGGGTTAGAAAGCTTACTGGCAAGCGAGCGTGGTAAGAGTGCTGGTATCTTAAATGGGATAGATAATGACGTATGGAACCCGGAGAAAGATCCGATGCTGCAAAAAAACTTTGCTTTTCGGACTGTAGATAGTGGAAAAAAAGCAAACAAAGCGGCCCTATGCGCTGTTTTTAATTTAGATCCTGCTAAACCATTGTTCACATTTATCGGACGTTTAGTGGGGGAAAAGGGAGCCGATTTGTTGCCTGATATTTTTCATAATGCTTTGGCACATAGTCATGGTAATATTAATATTCTGGTATTAGGATCTGGCGATCCGGTTATTGAGTCAAGATTAGAACAGTTGAAGCACTGGTTTGGGGGTAATTATAACACCTATATCGGATACAATGAGCAACTCTCTCACCAGATTTATGCAGGGGCGGACTTTCTGCTTATGCCTTCGAGGGTGGAACCCTGTGGTTTAAACCAGATGTATGCCTTGCGTTATGGCACTATTCCAATTGTAAGGAGAATAGGCGGGCTCAAAGATACGGTGGTTGACATAGGAGATGGAGGTTTCGGCATTTGCCATGATCAGACGAGTGTCTGGGATGTGGGAAATGCAATTGGACGGGCATACGGGCTTTTCCAGGATAAGAAACAAGTAAAAGAAATCCGTAAATATATGATGCAGTTGGACCACTCCTGGGATAGGGCTGCCCAACAGTATATTGATCTGTACCAAATGTAATTTTATAAATATGACTGAAAAAGTTTTAGGAGTTATCCTTGGCGGTGGCCAGGGCTCCAGATTATCTCCGCTTACTCAAACCCGCTCAAAGCCCGCGGTTCCTATTGCTGGGAAATACCGCTTGGTAGATATCCCGATTTCAAATTGCCTGAACTCTGGTATCCACCGTATGTTTGTGCTTACCCAATTTAATTCCGCCTCTCTCAATAAACACATTAAGAATACCTATCATTTTAGCCATTTTAGTGATGCTTTTGTAGATATCCTGGCTGCCGAGCAAACCCCTGATAATCCAAGATGGTTCCAGGGAACTGCCGACGCGGTAAGACAAACCATGCACCACCTGTTACAGCATGAATTTGAATACGTATTGATCCTGTCGGGCGACCAGCTATATCAAATGGACTTTAATGAGATGCTGCAGGCACATGAAGCCAGTGGTGCTGAAGTTACATTGGCAACTATACCAAGTACTGCAAAAGATGCAACGAGCTTTGGGATCCTTAAAGCAAATGAAGATAATATTATTACTTCATTTATTGAGAAACCTAGTGCTGACCTGCTGGTAGACTGGAGCTCAGATACAGGACCGGAAATGCAGGCTGTGGGACGTAACTACCTGGCATCAATGGGTATTTATATCTTCAACCGCGATTTGTTAGTCCGCATTTTTGCAGAAAACCCTGATGAAAAAGATTTCGGTAAAGAGATTATTCCCCGTGTACTTAAAGAGCAAAAAGTACTGAGTTTTCAGTATGAGGGCTACTGGACGGATATTGGTAACATCTGTTCTTTCTTTGAAGCTAATCTTGGATTAACAGACGACATTCCCGAATTTAACCTTTTCGATAGCCATCAGAGTATCTTTACACGTCCGAGGATGTTACCGCCAACAAAAATACTGAGCACTTCACTGACAAAAGCGGTAATTGCAGAAGGATGTATCTTAAGTGCTGCATGTATCAAGCATTCCGTGATTGGGATCCGTTCTCGTATTGGTGATGGTACCACTATTGAAAATGCCTACATTATGGGTAGCGACCGTTACCAGACCTTGTTAGAAATTGCCGACGAAGTAGAAGCTGGCAACCCTTTAATTGGGATAGGGGCCCGCTGTAAGATTATTAATGCCATTGTAGATAAGAACTGCAGGATTGGTAACGATGTTCAGATTAATGGAGGGGCACACCTGCAGGACGGTGATTTCGAGTTCTATGTGATTAAAGATGGTATTGTAGTCGTTAAAAAAGGAGCAGTAATCCATGATGGGACCATTATAGGATAAGCTATTAAATGATAAATCTAACTATATTATAAACCTGGCTATATCACAATCCTGGTAAAGTTAGCAGTAGGATGAGCAGTGCAGATTAACACTCTGCCCTGTTCAACCTCCTGATCAGTAAGGATTTCGTTGTAATCCATTCTCACGCCTCCATTAGTACAGGTAGCTACACAAGAGCTGCAGATGCCGGCGCGGCAGCTGTAAGGTACATTGATATGATGCTCAAGTGCCACTTCTAAAATCCTTTTATAATAAGGGATTTCCAGCTGATATGTTTCCCTGTTAAATTCCAGGATTACAGTATAGGTATTTTTGTCTTTTACTTCCTTTTCAGAAGTATCGTCATCATCTGCTTCATCCTCGGGGATAAAATAAGTTTCCCTTTTTATCTGGTCCATTCTGAATCCTGCGGCGAGCAGCCAGATACGGCAGGAAACCATATAATCAATAGGTCCACAAGTATAGCACAGGGCATCAAGCTGATCATATTCGAGGTTAGCGTTTAGCAAGTCGCGTATCAGAAAGCTGTTTAACCTGGCCATCTGCAAACGTTTGGAATCACTGAACAGGTAGATCAGTTTAAAACGTTCCGGGTACCGCTGTTGCCATACATTCAGTTCCTCGTAAAATAAAGTGCTCAGCTGTGATCTGTTGCTATAGATCAGCACCGTCCTGGAATAGCTTTCCTGAGTTAAAGCAGTTTTTATAATTGAAAAAATGGGAGTAATGCCTATGCCGGCAGCGAAAAGAAAAACCGTACGCTTAATATCCGCTACTGGCGAATAAGTGAAAATCCCATTAGGTGGCAAGGCCACAAGAATATCCCCAACGGTAGTTTTATGATGCAGGTAAGTAGAAATTTCGCCATTCTCTACCAGCTTTACTGCAATACTGAGCGGTTCATTTAAAGCAGGGGAGCTACAGATAGAGTACGACCGTCTGATTTCCCTGCCATTGAGCTGGAACAGCACCGTGAGGAACTGTCCGGCCAGGTAGGACGGTGTATTCCCATTTACTGGTTCCAGCATAATTAAGACATTGTCGCCGGCTTTTACTGATATCTCTATAATGCGTAACTGCAGTGTGGTCATATGCTGCAAATCTATAGATTTCTCTACACATAATTGAAGACCAGTGAAAACACCGTTCTCTCATAAGGTACAGAGTTTACTTCCAGGCTGCCATAATGCATTTTCATAATATTGCGGGTGATGGTTAAACCAATTCCGGATCCCGTCTTTCTGGTTGTAAAAAAAGGGACGAATATTTTCTCCAGTAAGTCGGGTTCAATGCCTTTTCCATTGTCGGCCACATCAATGAACAGCTTATTTTGTTCCAGACGGTAATTGATCTCTATTACTGGGTGCTCAATGTATTCCAGCGCATGGATACTATTGGTCACCAGGTTTATCAGTGATTGTTCTACCAGCTTAAGGTCTACGTTTACAGTAATCTTGGACGATGTTTGTCCTACTTCCAGCCGCACATTTTTTGCAGTTGCAAAAGGCTGCATGAGTACTTTAATATGCTGTAAAATACCGCCGATACTATGGAAATGCAATTCCGGTGTAGGCAACTCAGCGATCAGGCGGTAGTCCTTCACAAAGTCAAGTAGTCCTTCAGACCGTCGTTTAATAGTTTGAATAGCAGGTTTAAGATCTTCAAGATCTTCCTTATCCAGGAAGTCTTTATCCGTTACCATCGCATTCACTGTATCTGAAAGCGAACTGATAGGGGTAATAGAGTTGAGGATCTCGTGCGAGATGACACCAATCAGCCTGTTCCATGCCTCAATTTCTTTTTGTTCTATCTCGTCCTTAATATTCTGGAAGGAGATGATCGTATAATTCGATCCATAAAGGTTGAGGGGAATAACTTCGGTAGACAGCTGGATCAGCTTTTCCTGGATTTTGAGTTCCAGAAAGCGTTTGCCCCCTTTACCTATCTGTTCTACCTCATAGGTGAAAACAGGTAAATGTTGTTTGAGCCGATGCCAGTATTTGTATGCAGGAACATTCAGCAGTGCCGAAGCTGCTTCATTAAAAAAGGCGATTTCACTTTGTCCGGCAGGGTTACTTCTTTCCTGTACTACAATTACGCCGACTGGCACCTGCTGCAGGATAGTCTTGATCAGCTGAAAAACGGCATCCTGCTCCAGTTGTATATCCTTATGTGTCCTGATGATATCATCAAAAGAATTGTAAAGATCAGGAAAGCTGCCCTTGGTGCTTCTATTCTTAAAGTTCAGTGTATGGTCGCGTGTTTTGATAGCCAGGATAAAGCGTTTGATATCGTCTCTGATCTGGTTAATATAGCTATATAAAGAAACGATGCATGCTATTAGAATACAGGTGACGCCAGTGATAGTAAACCATAACTTCGTATTTGTAATGAGGTAAATTAGCAATATTCCCAGGATATTGATAAATAGCAGCTTGAAGATGAGCCTGAAGGTAAAACGCTGATAAAACATAGGTTATAGTCCAAATTTCTCTATCCTGCGATACAACGCGGCCCGTGTGAGTCCCAGCTCAGCTGCGGCTCTTGAGATATTGCCCTTGTGCGTATCTATCGCTTTCTGTACCATCATTTTTTCCATTTCTTCAAGGTCCAGGTTTGCTGTGACAGGAATGCTGCTGCCAAATCTCTGGGGACTCAATTGAAGGTCTGTATCAGTGATCTGTGATCCGTCGGCCATGATAACTGCCCGTTCTATCACATGCTGCAGCTCCCTTACATTTCCGGGCCAGTGGTAAGCCAGCAACGTTTGTCCCGCTTTATCAGTAAGTTGGTTAATGTTTTTATGGTATTTATTGCTGAATGTATGAAGGAAATGGTTGGCGAGCAGTAAGATATCTTCGGCGCGCTGGTGCAGTGGGGGCAGGATGAGCTCCACAGTATTGATGCGGAACAGCAAATCCTGCCGGAAGGTACCCTTTGCTACCATTTCATTCAGTGGCATGTTCGTCGCTGTAATCAATCGTACATTAACCTTTCTATCCTTACTTTCACCCAGTCTCGTTACCGTTCGATTTTGTAAAACTGACAATAGCTTTGCCTGCAATGGTAAGGAGAGGTTACCAATTTCATCAAGGAAAATAGTGCCGTTATCGGCCAGTTCAAATCTTCCCGGCCTGTCATCGCGTGCATCAGTAAAGGCACCTTTTGCATAGCCGAACAGCTCACTTTCAAACAGGTTTTCATTCAGTGACCCAAGGTCTACATGCATAAAAATATGATTCTTACGCAGGGAGTTCTTATGCAGCTCATAAGCGAATACCTGTTTCCCCGTACCGTTTTCTCCGAGGATTAACACATTGGCATCTGTAGGCGCAACCTTCAGCAGGGTATGCTGTAGCTGCTGGATAGGAGCCGAGCTGCCGATGATATGTTCAAACTTCCTGGCCATATCTGTTTGCAGGGAAGAATGTATCTTTTCCAGTTTTTTAACCTTTTTGGTAGACTGTCTTAATTTTGAAGCGGCAGAGAGAGTAGCGAACAATTTATCATTTTCCCAGGGTTTCAGGATAAAGTCCGTGGCCCCTTGTTTAATAGCCTGCACAGCCAGTTCAACATTGCCATAGGCAGTCATTAAGATCACTACATAATCCTTATCAATAGATAAGATATGTTCCAGCCAGTATAAACCTTCGCGCCCGTTACTGGCACCTTTCTGATAATTCATGTCCAGCAGGATGATGTCAATGTCATTGTGGCTTAGTAGTACATTAATCTCCTTGGGCGATTTACAGGTCACTACCTGGCTAAAATGTTGCTTCAAAAAGAGCCTGGCACTTAACAGGATATCATCATCGTCATCAATTACTAAAACATTTGCTGCTGTCATATCAAAAGGATTTCTTCAAAATTAAAGTAAACTGTCCGATGCTGTACATAGAGTGTCCGTTAATGAACGGTACTTCATGGTAAAAATACTTAAAATGTTGATATACATATATTTAAATTTTATATTATGATTTGGCATATCCTTCGCTTATAGCCAGACAGAACACAAAGCATTCAGATGGACAAGATTATACAAAAAAAGAGATTCAATAAAAAGACCATTTATATGATCGTAGGAGGGGTATTGCTATTAAGTCTCGTAGCCTATGGATATAAACTGTCTTTGAGTAAAGTTTATAAAGCAGATGCAGATAAATTGACTATCAGTAAAGTAATCTACGGTGATTTTGAAGATGTGGTACTGTTGAATGCCAGTGTAGTACCGTTAACCTCTGTTATTGTGAGTTCGCCTGAAGGAGGGACCGTTGCTGAGATCTTTACAGAGAATGGAGCGAGCGTAATCAAAGGCACACCGCTATTAAGAATTGCCAATCCGAATGCACTTTCCAGTTATACAGCCAGTGAAACCAGTATCACCGAACAGATCAATCAGCTGCGTAAAGTAAGGCTTGACCTGGAGCAAAACCAAAGGGTAATGCTGCAAGATATGATGCTGATAGAGAATAACCTGCGTACTGCGCGCAGAAAGTATACCACGGACAGTACCCTATTTGCTAAAAAAGTCATCACACGACAAGAATTTGATAATTCCAGTCAGGATTATGAATACAGTAAAGGGCGTAAAGACATCATGAAAGTGGCGTTGAAGCAGGAAAATGAAAGCAGGGTAATGCAGCTGCAGCAGATCGATGTTTCTGTAACCAGGATGAACGAAAGCCTGGAAACCATCAGGCAGAATATTGAGAACATGACTATCAAGGCGCCCGTTTCGGGCAGGTTATCTTCATATGATCCGGTAATTGGTAAGTCGTACACCGCAAATGAGATGTTAGGAAAGATCGACGTAATGCAGGGTTACAAGCTACAGGCAGGTGTAGACGAATATTATATCAACAGGGTAAAAGAAGGACAGTCGGCAAACTGTGAATTTAACGGTAAAACGTACCGCCTTACTGTACATAAAGTAATACCTGAAGTGACGGCAGGGCAGTTTCAGGTAGAGCTTGTTTTCGAAGGTAAGTCGCCCGAAGAATTAAGAAGGGGCTTATCTTTACAAGTGAAGCTGACGCTTTCTGACAACAGTAAATCTTTATTACTTGCCCAGGGTCAGTTTTTTCAAAGTACTGGCGGCTCATGGGTATTTGTAGTCAAAGACGGTAAGGCGCAGAAAAGAAATGTAAAAGTAGGGCGTAAGAACTACCAATATTATGAGATCATGGAAGGCTTACAGAAAGATGAAGAGGTCATCACCTCCTCATACGATCAGTTCAACCAGTATGATATTATAGAAGTAAACAAATAAACATTGCTTTCAGATAGCAACATATAAAAGACCTATCATCCTAAATAATTATACAATGATAAAAATTGAGAACCTGGAAAAAGTATACAAAACAGAAGAAGTAGAAACTACGGCATTGAATGGGATAAACATGCACGTAAAGGCAGGAGAGTTTGTCTCCATTATGGGGCCTTCAGGTTGTGGTAAATCTACCTTATTAAATGTAATGGGTTTGCTCGACAAGCCTGAAAGCGGCAGTTATAAATTTCTGGAGACAGAGCTATTGACGATGAACGACAGGGAGCGGTCGAATTTCCGCAAGCAGAATATGGGCTTTGTATTTCAGAATTTCAATTTGATAGATGAGCTTACTGTATTTGAAAACATTGAACTGCCCCTGATTTATAATAAGGTGCCTGCAGCAGAGCGCAAGCGCCTGGTAAATGAGATCATTGAGCGGATGAATATCGTTAACCGCACGGGCCATTTTCCGCAGCAGTTGTCTGGCGGACAGCAGCAACGGGTAGCTGTAGCGCGCGCACTGGTAACCAAGCCTAAGCTGGTACTAGCGGATGAGCCTACAGGAAACCTGGATAGTTCTCATGGTAATGAGGTGATGGAACTTTTATGTGAATTGAATGAACAGGGAACAACGATTGTAATGGTTACCCACTCTTCTCACGATGCCAGTTTCTCTAACCGTATTATTAACCTAAAAGACGGGCATGTGATCTCCGAAAAGATCAACAAAAGCCGCACGGAAGAATTGATTTAATACACCTGGTCAAATTAATTTTTGAACAGAATCATTCAATAGGCAATATAATTAATGATGAATTATGTTTAAGCTCAATTTTAAAATAGCGCTCAGAAATCTATGGAGGAACAAAACATCCTCTTTCATCAACGTAGGCGGGTTAGCGATAGGTCTCGCCGCCTGCATGTTACTGCTGATCTACGTATCCTACGAGTGGAATTATGATAAGCATGGGAAGGACGCAGATCATATATACCAGGTGCTGACAAATTTTAAGGACCTGAATGGCAATTTTGAAGACCGAACAGCCTGGGCTAGCGGGAATACGATCGGCCCAGTATTGAAAAAGGAATATCCGGGTGTAAAAGCCGAAGCAAGGTATTCATGGGATGCACCCACATTAATTGCTAATGGTACAAATAGCTTTAAAAAGAAATCACGTTTCGTAGATCCGGATTTCCTGGAGATCTTTGAGATGACCTTTCTATCAGGAGATAAAAAAACGGCACTTACTGCACCAAATAGTGTAGTTGTAACGGAGACTATGGCAAAACTCCTGTTCGGAACCACCGATGTACTGAACAAAAGCATCAAATATGAAGATAAGGTAAACCTTAAAATTTCAGGTGTGGTAGCTGATCTGCCAAAAAATACATCGGCTAATTTCGACTTCCTGATGCCCTGGTCGTTGTATGAGAGTCAATATGACTGGGTGAAATCTCCATCCTGGACTAACTTCAACTGGACTACAGTGCTGAAACTTGAGCCGGGGACAGATGTAGCTCAATTTAACAGAAATATCAAAGACCTGATCAAAAAGAATACAGGTAAATACGCTGTAGATGCTATTCCATTCCTATTTCCTTACAGTAAACTGCACCTGTACGGTACTTTCACCAAAGGGGTAAATACAGGAGGGAGTATTGAGCAGCTACGCTTATTTATGGGCCTTGCTTTCGGCATTCTGCTCATTGCCTGTATCAACTTCATGAATATGGCTACCGCCAAATCAGAAAAAAGGGCTAAAGAGGTAGGTATTAAAAAGACTATTGGTGCTACAAGATGGAGCCTGATAAGCCAGTTCATGATGGAATCTTTAGTACTGACTATTTGCAGTGCTTTAATGGCCATTGCACTGATTGAAATATGTCTTCCCTTGTTTAATAATCTTTTGGGCATTGAGCTCAGCATAACCTATTCCAGCCCCTATTTGTGGATAGGTTTGGTTGCGGTGGTATTGCTCACCGGGATTATTGCAGGGAGCTATCCGGCGTTCTATTTGTCGTCTTTTAATCCTATACAGGTACTTAAAAAAAGAAAGAGTAAAAATGGGTTGCAATCTGTAGGCCTCAGGCAGGTGCTTGTTGTGGGACAGTTCAGCTTTGCCATTATCTTAATTATTGCCACCACCGTTATTTATAAGCAGATACAATTTATCAAAAACAGGCCTATAGGCTATCAAATCAATGCGCTCGTAGAAATGTCGCAGGATGGACAACTGGCTACAAAATTCGACCTGCTGAAGACGAAGTTGTTGCAATCAGGAGCTGTGACAGCGATGTATGAATCTTCGCGTACCCTGTCTAGCGATGGCTCCAGTTTCTGGGGCATGGAATGGCCGGGAATGGCAGAGGCTGATAAGCAGATCGTATTCAACCAGCTTGCTACCACATATGATTTCATCAAAACATCGGGTGTAAAACTCATCGCGGGACGTGATTTCTCAAAGCAGTTTGCTTCTGATAGTGCTGCTGTGATGCTTAGCGCATCGGCCGTCAAAGTGATGAACCTGAAAGATCCTGTGGGTACGACGGTAGTGTACCAAGGAAACAAAAGCACTGTGGTGGGGGTATTTCAAGACTTTATCTGGGGCTCGCCATTCAATATGGAACGACCAATTCTGGTTGCTTTTAATCCTGGATGGAACGGCCTCGTGACCATGCGGCTCAATACGGCAAATCCTGCTGCGGACAATATCGCCACTATTAAGAGGATAGCTAAAGAAATTAATCCTGCCTACCCTGTAGAAGTCAACTTTGTGGACCAGCTATATGCAGAAAAGCTGAAATCGCAGAAAGTGCTGGGCATATTGTCGAACCTTTTCGGGGGACTGGCGATATTTGTTTCCTGTTTAGGTTTATTTGGTTTGGCGTCGTATAGTGCTGAGCAACGGACAAAAGAAATAGGTGTAAGGAAGGTGTTGGGAGCATCGGTAGTTAACCTTATGCAATTACTATCGTTAAGCTTTTTAAAAATGGTTGTTGTAGCTATTATTATTTCAGTTCCTATAGCTCAGTATATCATGAATAAATGGTTGAAAGGATTTGAATTTCATACTTCCGTAGACTGGACAGTCATTGTGTTATCAGCCCTTGCAACTATAGCCATTGCATTATTTACCGTAAGCTTTCAAGCCTATAAAGCAGCAAAAGCAAACCCTGTTAATGCATTAAAATATGAGTGATTGTTTTGAAAAGAGATTGCGCAATGCAGATAAATAAAGAAAGCAACTGACAATATAAGGCCTTTGAATTAAAGTAATATCCTCAATTAAAATTCCATGAAATGTTTAAGCTCAATTTTAAAATAGCCCTCAGAAATCTCTGGAGAAACAAAACTTCTTCTTTTATCAATGTAAGTGGGCTGGCGATAGGCCTTGCCGCCTGCCTGGTATTGCTGATTTATGTTTCATACGAGTGGAGTTACGATAAACAGGGAAAAAGTACCGTTGATATTTACCAGGTGTTGACGAATGTGAGTGACCTGAATGGGAACGTAGAAGGAACAGCGCGCACTAGTGGTAACATGATCGGGCCAGCACTCAAACAGAATTACCCGGCTGTGAAAGCTGCGGCAAGGTTTTCATGGGATGACCAGACCTTAATTGCTAATGGTACGAAAAGCTTTAAAAAGAAATCACGTTTCGTAGATCCTGATTTCCTGGAGATCCTGGAGATGACCTTTCTATCGGGAGATAAAAAAACAGCGCTGAGTGCACCGAACAATGTGGTGATTACGGAGACTATGGCGAAGCTTCTGTTTGGCACTACTGATGTGCTGAATAAAGGGATTAAGTATGAAGACAAGATAAATCTCAAAATCACAGGTGTAGTTGCTGATTTGCCAAATAATACCTCATCAAATTTCGACTTTCTGATGCCATGGTCGTTGTATGAGATACAAAATGACTGGGTAAAATCTCCGGCCTGGACCAATTATAGCTGGATTACCCTGGTGAAACTTGAGCCCGGAACAGATGTTGCTCAATTTAACAGGAATATAAAAGACCTGATCAGGAAGAATTCTGATCACTACGGTGCTACTTCTACTCCCTTCCTGTTTCCGTATAGTAAACTGCATTTGTATGGCAATTTTGCAAAAGGACTGAGTACCGGAGGGCGCATTGAGCAGGTCCGTTTATTTATGGGCCTTGCTATTGGTATTTTGCTCATTGCCTGTATCAATTTTATGAATATGGCTACGGCCAAATCAGAGAAAAGGGCAAAAGAAGTGGGTATTAAAAAGACTATTGGTGCTACACGGGGCAGCCTGGTGAGCCAGTTTATGATGGAATCTTTAGTGCTAACATTTTGCAGTGCGATAATGGCCATTGTACTGATTGAAATATGCCTTCCCCTGTTTAATAACCTTTTGGGTATTGAAATGGGAATAACCTATTCCAATCCCTACGTGTGGATAAGCCTGCTTGGCGTGGTGTTGCTGACAGGCTTTATTGCCGGGAGTTATCCGGCCTTTTACTTGTCTTCTTTTAGTCCGGTACAGGTGCTTAAAAAGAAAAATATGAAACGTGGCTTACAAGCTGTCGGACTTAGGCAGGTGCTTGTTATAGGGCAGTTCAGCTTTGCCATCATCTTAATTATAGCTACCACCGTTATCTATAAGCAGCTACAATTTATTAAAAACAGGCCGGTTGGCTATCAGATCAATGACCTGGTAGAAATGTCGCAGGATGGAGAACTGGCAACAAAATTTGAATTGCTGCGGACTAAACTGCTGCAATCGGGAGCAGTAACTTCGATATATCAATCTTCACGCACGCTGTCTAGTGATGGCTCCAGTTTTTGGGGGCTAGAGTGGCCGGGTATGGCAGAGGCAGATAAGCAAATGACCTTCAATCAGCTTGCTACAACATATGATTTTATAAAAACCTCGGGTGTGAAACTGATTGCCGGACGCGATTTTTCGAGACACTTTGCCTCAGACAGTGTTGCCGTGATGCTCAGTGCATCAGCCATCAAAAAGATGAACCTGAAAGACCCTGTAGGTAAAACAGTAGTGTACCGTGGTATAAAGAGTACTGTAGTAGGGGTATTTGAAGACTTTATCTGGGGCTCGCCATTCAATACGGACAGGCCCATGTTAGTAGCTTTCAATCCTAAATGGAGCAGCTTGGTGACCATGCGGCTCAATAAGGCTAATCCTGCTGCGGACAATATCGCCACTATTGAGCGGATTGCTAAAGAAATTAATCCTGCCTATCCTGTAGAAGTGAACTTTGTAGATCAGCTGTATGCAGAAAAGCTGAAATCGCAGAAGGTGCTGGGCATACTGTCTAACCTTTTCGGGGGACTGGCGATTTTTATTTCGTGTTTAGGTTTATTCGGTCTAGCGTTGTACAGTGCTGAGCAACGTACAAAAGAGATAGGGGTAAGGAAAGTGCTGGGTGCGTCTGTTGTTAGCCTCATGCAATTGCTGTCATTAAGCTTTTTAAAAATGGTTGTGGTAGCTATCCTAATTTCAGTTCCTGTAGCTCAGTATCTAATGAATAAATGGTTGCAGGGATTTGAATTTCATACTTCGCTAGGCTGGATAGTCATCTTACTGGCTGCAGCCGGAACTATAGTTATCGCATTGTTTACGGTAAGCTTCCAGGCCTTTAAAGCAGCAAAAGCAAACCCTGTGAAAGCATTAAAATATGAGTGATGGGGTTGACACTATCATATCTGTTGAACAAAAGGAATACGATCGGTTAAATTTAAAATCTATAATATGTTTAAGCTCAATTTAAAAATAGCCTTACGAAACCTGTGGAAGAACAAGATTTCTTCTTTCATCAATGTTAGCGGACTGGCTATCGGATTAGCTGCCTGCCTGTTATTGCTGATTTACGTGTCATATGAGTGGAGTTTCGACCGGCAATCTAAAGACGCTGATCAGGTATATATGGCCATGACGAATATCCAGGACGACAGTGGTAAGATCGCGATGACATTTGATGGTACAACTACAGCCTTAGGCCCGCTGCTGAGACAGGGAATCCCTGAAATTAAAAACCTGAGCCGCATGAGCTATGGCATGAAACGTTTAATTGCCAATGGAACAAACAGCTTTAAAAGAGACGCTAAATTTGCTGAGCCGGATATCCTTAGGATGTACGACTATCAATTTATATCTGGCGACCCAAAAATGGCTTTAAGTAATCCGAGGTCGGTTATCCTGACGGAGACTACCGCTAAAATATTATTCGGAACTGTTGATGTATTGAATAAATCGGTGCGTTTTCAGGACAAGATGGATCTTGCCGTTACAGGAGTGGTCAAAGATCTGCCAGATAATAGCTCGAATAAATTTGATTATTTAATGCCATGGTCATTTTATGAAATGATGGATGAAGGTGCGAGGGATTTGAACTGGAGCAACTACAGCTTCGTGACTTTGGTGAAGCTTGACGCGCAGGCTGATCTGGGGCTGGTGAATCAAAAAATAGATGCACTGGTAAAGAAAAATCAACGGGGAACATCACAACCGCATTTCCTTTTCCCGTTGAGCAAGCTTCATTTATATGGGAAGTTTGAAAATGGTAAAAGCGTGGGAGGGGCTATTGAGCAGATCTGGTTGTTTATGGGACTGGCATTCGGCATTTTGCTTATCGCCTGCATCAATTTCATGAATATGGCCACAGCGAAGTCTGAAAGACGTGCGAAGGAGGTTGGCATTAAGAAGACAATCGGCGCCACACGCAGTTCGTTAATTATACAATTTTTAACCGAATCTATGGTGTTAACACTGGTGAGTGTGATCATTGCCGTTGTCTTGCTGGAAATTTCCATTCCCGCATTTAATAATCTTTTAAATATTAAGCTGAGCGTAGCCTATTTCAATAACTATAGCTGGTTAGGCATACTGGGAATTGTTCTGCTTACCGGACTGATTTCTGGTAGTTATCCTGCATTTTACTTATCCTCATTCAATCCTATTCAAACACTGAAGAGAAAAGTTACAAGCAGGCAGTTCTTTTCTGTTAGTTTAAGGCAGGTACTGATCATTGGCCAGTTTTGTTTTACCATTATACTGATTATTGCGACGCTGGTAATTTATAAGCAGATACAGTTTATTAAAAACAGACCTATTGGTGCTGATGTAAATGCATTGGTAGAAATGCCGCAAGACGGAGAGCTGAAAGGTAAATTCGAAGTACTCAAAAGTCAGTTGATCAAATCTGGTGCCGTAACCAGTATGTATCAATCGAACTCCAGCCTGATACATCGCAATAATAACTTTAATAGTATGAAATGGCCAGGGATGGCCCAGGCAGAAAATTCGGTCATGTTCAATGGCGTTGCTACAACTTATGATTTTGTTAAAACTTCAGGGTTGAAATTGTTACAAGGCCGAGATTTTTCTGAGCAATATGCATCCGATACTGCCGGGATACTGCTCAGCTCCTCGGCACTCAAATTAATGGGGTTGAAAGATCCTATCGGAAAGGTGATTACAAAGTCGGGCGATCAAAAGACAATTGTTGGTGTCTTTCAGGATTATATCTACGATTCTCCATATAAATCCAATAACCCAATGGTGGTGGTGTTCGACAAAAATTGGGCTAATACAGTCGTTATGAGATTGAACCCCGACAAGAATCTACAGCAAAACCTGGCGACGATTGAAAGTATAACTAAAGAAGTGAATCCCGCCTATCCCGTAGAAATTACTTTTACCAATGCCAGTTACAGCAATTTATTCCAGAAAGAAAAGACCCTGGGGATATTATCCAATCTATTCGGGGGACTGGCGATTTTCATTTCCTGCTTAGGGCTGTTTGGCCTTGCTGCTTATAGTGCCGAACAGCGCACTAAAGAGTTTGGTGTAAGAAAAGTATTGGGTGCGTCTGTATATAGTTTAATGCAGCTCCTGTCGCTCTCGTTCATTAAGATGATTGTTGTGGCTATTGTAATTGCAGTACCTCTTGCCTATTACTGTATGGGACTATGGTTGCAGCGGTTCGAATTCCATACTGATATTTCCTGGTGGATTGTATTAGTTGCTGCAATGGGGACTTTAATGATTGCTTTTTTAACAGTGAGTTTCCAGGCCTACAAGACTGCAACGTCCAATCCTGTAGATGCACTGAAATATGAATAACCCTTTCATGATCAATTACTGTATAATATATAAAATATCAATTCTAACTTATAATCTGGACGGAGATGTTTAAACTGAATTTTAAAATAGCATTAAGGAATTTGTGGAAACACAAAGGTTTTACCTTAATTAATGTTGGGGGGCTGGCACTAGGTTTAGCCAGTTGCATGGTTCTTTTGTTATATATATCGTATGAATGGGGGTTTGATAAGCAATTCAGCAGTTATAAAGAAAGCTATGTTGTTTATAATAACCAGAAGGCCGACAATAAGGTGTTCAGTTTTGACGCCACTCCAGGTATCCTTGGGCCTACAATGAAAGCGGAGATACCCGGGATAGCAAATCTGTCACGCGTAGCGTATTCCGGGAATAAACTGATTAGTTATAACAGGAACAACTTTAAAAAATTTGGGGTTTTTGCCGATGCTGATTTTTTTAAAATATTCCCGTATAAGGTACTCAAGGGCAACAGTAAAACGTTTCTGAAAAATCCCAATTCAGTGGTCCTTACTCAGACCCTTGCGCGTTCTATGTTTGGAAACGTAGATCCGATAAATAAAACTATTAAACTGGACAATACTGAATTGTTGACAGTGGAAGGGGTTATTGCTGATGTTCCGCGAAATACCAGCATCCAGTTTGAGTACCTGATGCCCTGGGCATTAAATGAAAAAATGAACCAGTGGGTAAAAGAGGGAGGCTGGGGAAATAATTTTTGCCGTACCATTGTACAATTGCAGGATAATAGTTTTTTGGATAAAGCCAGTGCACAATTGAAAGGCATGATAAAGGCACACGAAAAAGATGCCATCAGCGAATCGATTTTACAACCGCTATCAAAATATCATTTGTATAATGTATTCGAAAATGGGAAATCTGTAGGTGGCGGGATCCAGATGCTGCGGGTGTTTTTCTTTTTAGCATTTTGCATCCTTTTAATTGCATGTATTAATTTCATGAACTTGTCTACGGCACGCTCCGAAAAAAGGGCGAAGGAAGTAGGCGTGCGTAAGGCGATAGGATCGTCAAGGAATAATTTGATTGGTCAGTTTATGATGGAATCTATTTTGCTGTCACTGATCAGTATGCTGGTGGCATTTATCCTGCTGGAAATTATGCTTCCGTATTTTAACGGACTAATAGGGATTAGCCTGAAGATCGATTATATGGCATGGACGTTCTGGTCTGTATTTTTGGGACTAACACTGCTTACGGGCGTTATTGCGGGCAGTTATCCCGCTTTTTATCTATCATCATTTGATCCTATAAAAGTGTTAAAAGGTTTTACGATTGCTGGGAACTCCTCATTATCCATCAGGAAGTTCCTTGTCGTATTCCAGTTTGTCTTTGCTGCGTGTGTGATCATATGTACTACTATAATTTATCAGCAGCTTAATTATGTTAAAAACAGGCCCTTGGGTTTTGATAAAAATAACCTCGTAGAAATACCTGTGCAGGGAGAATTACATAAAGTGGCAAAATATGAACTGTTAAAAGACCAATTGATAAAATCTGGTGTTGTTGGCAGCATAACCACTTCATCGACCTCTTTTACAAATGGAGGGAGCAATGGGTATGGAGTACAATGGCCGGGAAAAGATCCTAACTCTCAGGTATTGATCGATTTCGAGCTTATTGGGCATGATTTTGTAAAAACGGGAGCCTTGAAGGTACTTGCAGGCAGGGATTTTGAAGTAGGCCATGCTGATTCTGCAAATGTGCTGATCAATGAATCGCTCGTGAAAATTATGGGTATAAAACGGCCTTTAGGTCAGAAATTGATATGGAATGGTAGTCCGGTTACTGTAGTAGGTATCCTTGAAAATTACGCGTCAGCATCTCCCTATTCTCCACAAATGCCTACAATTATAGGTTACTCGCCCGCCGATGCTTCAACTATACTGATCAGGATTGATGCAAGCAAAAACCTGAGCAAAGCTGTGGAGGTTATCAATGAAAAAGTACTGGCATTAAACCCGGACTACCCTGTTGATTTAAAATTTATTGATGAGAAGTTTGAGGCGAAATTTAATAGTGAAAAGGTTCTGGGTGCTTTATCCAATTGGTTTGGTGGTTTCGCCATCTTCATCTCGTCACTGGGATTGTTGGGGCTTGCTTTATACCTGGCCGAACAACGCAAAAAGGAGATCAGCATTCGTAAAGTGCTGGGTGCTGATACTGCAAATATTCTAATCTTATTAAATAAAGACTTCATTAAGCTAGTATTGATTGCCAATGTAATTGCTTTCCCTTTGGGGTATATGATCATCAACAACTGGCTTGCGCGATATCCATTCAGGGTGGCTATTTCCATACTTCCTTTTGCTATTGCTTTTTCTGTTTGCGTGCTGATCACAATTTTGACGGTAAGCGTGCAATCGTTTAAGGTTGCGAAGGCTAATCCGGTGGATGCTTTAAAATATGAATAGGTAGGAAAGTGATATCAATTCAATACGCTTATTAATTTATAAATGAGGACAAGTTGTTAAAACTTTTTTTATATGTTCAGGTTAAACTTTAAAATCGCCGTCAGGAACCTTTGGAAGAATAAAGGCTTTACAGTAATCAATGTCGGTGGATTGGCAATAGGTTTGGCGAGCTGCATGATTTTATTGTTGTATGTAGCGTATGAATTTGGGTATGACAAGCAATCAAAAAATTATGAAGATACGTATATTGTTTATCATCATGTAGGCTCCAGTACAGGGATATTAAGTGCACGTTATACGCCTGGGGTGCTGGCAGATGAAATTGGCAGTAAAATCCCAGGCGTGGTTAAAGTTTCTCATATTAGTTATGTACAGCAAAAACAGATCAGTTATAGAGACAGGGCATTTACTAATAATGGTATCTATGCAGATCCGCAATTCCTGAAAATAGAGGATTATAAGTTTATAAGGGGCAATCCGAGCCAGGTTTTAAAGAAGAACAATGTAGTGATCCTCACAGAATCATTTGCTAAGCGCTTATTTGGCAATGAGGACCCAATCAACAAAACGGTCAGACTACAAAATGAAGATCTGTTGAAAGTGGAAGCCGTGATTGCAGATATACCTTCAAATAGCAGTTTGAAATTCGACTATGTGATGCCATGGGGCTTATGGTTAAAACGGGATCAGGATTTAAACCAGGTGGGCTGGAGTGGCAATTTCTGTATTACCCTGGTGCAGTTGCAAAGCGGCTGGGATTACCTGAAAGCAAATGCAGCGGTTAATGCGGTATTCCATAATCATTATAAAGATGATTTTTCGGGCTATTCACTTCATCCCTTATCAAAATGGCATTTATACAGTAAGTTCGAAAATGGGAAATCTGTTGGAGGACAGATTGAGCAGGTAAGAATATTTTTTGTACTTGCAGTATCCATTTTGTTAATAGCCTGTGTAAACTTCATGAACCTTTCTACTGCCAGATCGGAAAAACGGGCAAAAGAAGTGGGTGTGCGTAAAACAATCGGATCTTCCAGAAAAGCGCTTATTGGCCAGTTCCTGTTGGAGTCTCTTTTGCTCGCTGCTCTGGGAATGGTGTCTGCATTTTTTTTGATGGAAATCAGCCTTCCATACTTTAATGGTTTATTGGATATCTCCTTAAAGATTAATTACAGTGATTGGAGATTGTGGATCACCTTTCTCGGGCTTACTCTGTTTACTGGCCTAATTGCAGGCAGCTACCCCGCGTTCTATCTATCCTCATTTTCGCCGCTTCAGGTATTGAAAGGAAATAAAGTTGCGGCTGGTTCCTCCTTATCTTTCAGGCAGGCGATGGTAGTACTACAATTCGTATTTGCTGTTTGCCTGATCATTTGTACTATCGTAATTTATCAGCAGCTATTTTATATTAAAAATAAACCTATAGGGTTTGATCAAAAGAACCTGGTAGAAATAGATGTTAAAAAGCCGCTTTTAGGCAACAAGGCGAAACTCGAATTGTGGAGAAATCAACTGCTGCAGTCAGGCGCAGTAACTGATGTGTCCTTTTTCGGAAGAAGTGTGACTGAGGGCGGGGGAGATACAGACGGCATAACATGGCCCGGTAAGAATGAAAGTCAAACCGTTGTTTTTCTTGCCAGAAGTGCTGGTGATAATTTTGCAAAGACAATGGGCGCAGTAATGCAAGGTGGCAGGGATTTTTCGTCTCAGTATACAGATACTGCCAATGTATTGATTAATGAAGCTGCTATGAAGGCTATGGGATTAAAAAATGCTGTGGGTACAGTCGTCACTTTATGGGACAGGCCAGTAACCATTATTGGGGTAATGAAAGATTTCGTGATGGATTCTCCTTATGAGCAGGTACAGCCCCTGATTGTTGATTATGACATGAATTTTGTAGAAGTGATGGTAGCACGCCTAAATACTTCAGGATCTGTTTCAGCTGCTGTGGTGCAGATTAAAGAAATTACTAAACGGCTGAATCCCGCTTTCCCGGTGACGATGAATTTCGTGGACGACAGCTTTGAGGAGAAGTTTCAGAATGAACGGTTACTTGGTACTATAGCCAATTGGTTTGGTGGTTTTGCCATTTTTATTACCGGATTAGGATTGCTCGGACTGGTCTTGTATATGGCGGAACAACGCAAAAAGGAGATCAGTATCCGTAAAGTTCTAGGGGCAAGTAATGTGAATATCCTGACTATGCTCAATAAGGATTTTGTAAGGCTGGTGATTGCTGCGAATGTAATTGCCCTACCTGTAGCCTATATTATAATCAATAAATGGCTATCCACTTTTACTTTCAGGGTTGCTGTATCGATATTGCCTTTTGCCGTTGCTTTATTTATTTCCTTATTGATAGCAGTAATCACCGTCAGTATCCAGGCTTTTAAAGTGGCCAAAGCAAATCCTGTGGACGCCCTAAAATATGAATGAAAATACTTTTTACTGATCATAAGCATAATGATATCGGCTTAACATTAAATAAGATATCGCCAATTGAATAAATACTTGTAAGCTGTTAAAAACCATTTTATATGTTCAGGTTAAACTTTAAAATCGCCGTCAGGAACCTTTGGAAATACAAAGTTTTTACTTTAATCAACGCCGGGGGACTGGCGATTGGGTTGGTTTGCTGTATGATCTTATTGCTGTATGTAGCCTATGAGTGGGGGTATGACAAGCAGTTCACTAATTACAAAAATACCTATATCGTTTATCATAATTCAAAAAGCAGTACAGGCATGACCAGTACAGACTGGACTCCGGGAGTATTGGCAGAGAACATCAAAGAAAAAATGCCGGGCGTGGCATATGTTTCTCATTCTACATACCCGCAAAACCATGTGATAGGGTATCGTCAGAATAGCTTCAGGACAGCCGCGGTTTATGCTGATCCGGATTTTTTAAAAATACTCTCTTTCTGTAGCCGTTTTAACAGTAACACTGCAATCGCTGAAAGTTGCCACCTCTAATCCTGCAGATGCATTGAAATATGAATAGCAGATATAAAACTATAAAAAGACCCGAAATAAAAGAACTGTCAATAGCAAGAATATTTTATACCATTAACTTATTGAAATGTTTAAACTGAACCTGAAAATCGCCCTTCGTAACCTGTGGAAGAACAAAGTATACGCCTTTATCAGTATTGCAGGCCTTGCTGTTGCGCTTACAATTTTTATCCTTGCTGCTTTATATGCCAATTATCAGCGCAGTTTTGATGTCTGGAATAAGGATTATACAAATATTTACCGGGTAAACTACTTTAATGCAGATGAAAATGTAGCGCTGAGCCCTGGAAATATGGCTAGTTATAGCAAAGAAAAAATAGCTTCGGTAGCATCTGCCACAAGGATACAGGATTATTGGTGGGGCGACATGCTGGTGAAAACTAAAGCCAAAAGTTTATACTTTAAGGATATCCTGATGGCGGACAGTAATTTTTTTAAAGTGTTTGACTACCCTGCACTCTATGGCAATGTGCAGCAAGCCTTAAACTCTCCGCAGTCGGTAGTACTTAGCAAAGAAACCAGCGAGGTTATCTTCGGGAGAGGAGTTAACCCAGTTGGCGAAACTATAACGTTGAATAACAAGGAAGGCTACCTGGTCGATGCTGTAATTGATATAGCCAGATACCCTTCCCATTTCAAATTTGATATAATCCGCAGGTTTAGGAAAAGTGCGTCGGACGATTATTACAGCAATAATTATTATACTTATGTGAAGCTGCATGCCGGATCCGATATTAAGCAAACGGAAGCGGTTTTTAATCAGACACGCACAGAGGTATTGAATGCTGTGCTCAAAAAGCTTCCACTAGATGAGCAGGGCGACTTCGCTGATTTTATAAAAAGCGATCACTTGTATCTCCAGCCAGTAAAAGATATCCATTTGACCAAATCTAATGTAGAGTATGACTTTGGCGGCAATGGAATTGGTCTTTATATGTATATGATGCTGATTGTCGCTGTTCTTGTGCTCATCATTGCGGCGGTGAATTTCACCAATTTGTCGGTTACCATGGCAACCAGAAGAGCTAAGGAAACAGGAGTAAGGAAAGTATTGGGGGCACATAAAATGCAGATTGGTATTCAGTTTATCCTGGAGACGGCCTTACAATGTTTGTTGAGCTTTATCGTTGCCCTGATAGCAGTGGAGCTGCTGCTGCCTGCCTTTAACCAGATGCTGGGTAGTACAATTGTATTGGATCAGTGGAAAGACTATCAACAAATCATGGTTCAGATCGCAATAGTACTGGTAGTATTGACTTTTCTTGTGGGACTTTATCCGGCACTGATGATCAGCAATATCATCCCGGCTAAAGTGCTGAAAGGCAATTTCGGATCGGGCCGCAGCGGCACGCTGTTGCGGAATGTGCTGATCGTTCTGCAATTCTCCATTGCTGTTCTGTTCATTTCGGGTATCTGGATTATTAATAGTCAGCTGGATTTTATGCAAAACAAAGATCTTGGCTATAAGCCGCAGCAGGTATTGGCAATTACTATGATGCAGGATGGCAGCGACCTCCATTTTCACCAGGTAAAGAACACCCTTAAAGACATTCCGGGGGTGAATAGCATTTCGCGGGCCGACCATCTGCCAGGTGAAGACCTGGGTGGGAGTAGCTATACAGTGAATGGCAAGATCCGCTCTTGTAATTTCATTACTGTCGATGCCGGTTATTTTGCAACGATGGGAATGAAGTTGATAGAAGGAAGAGAGTACAGTCCTAATATTGTAACCGACACTGTGCAGTCTATAATCATCACAGAAACAGCTGCCAAAAGCTTTAATCTCGTTAACCCTGTCGGAAAGAATATACGTTCACAGGGAACAGATCACAAGGTTATCGGACTGGTAAAAGATTTCAATCACTATAGTCCGGAGAAAGCCATTCAGCCTCTCGTATTCCAGTTTATGCAAGGCAATTCATTGCGCTATGTGCTGGTCAATATAGGATCGGGGAATTCTGCTGAAACAGTAGCTAAGATTGAACAGGCATGGACAAAATTAGAACCACAGTTCCCGATAAAATATACTTTTCTGGATCAGACATTTGCGCAGCTATTGCAAAGTCAGCAGCAACTACGAAGTATTATCGGGTTGCTGTCCATCGTGACCATTGTACTCGCCTTAATGGGGCTGTTCGCTATTGCAGCATTCAATACCCAGCGGCGCAGCAAGGAAATCAGCATCAGGAAAGTCCTTGGTGCATCAATGATGGATATTTTAAAATTGCTTAACAGGAAGTTCGTGGTTCTGGTACTCATGTCAAATCTGATTGCCTGGCCAATAGCCTACCTGGTACTGAACTATTGGCTTAGTGGCTTTGCCTTCAGGATTGAGCTTTCTCTTTTACCTTTTGTACTGTCAGGATTATTCACGCTTTTGCTCACTATTACCATTGTGAGCCTGCAATCTTATAAAGCTGCAAATTCGAATCCGGTAGACAGTTTAAAATATGAATAAATACCATTATGTATAATTTACAGACCTCTTAAATTATCAGAATTGATAAATCATCATACCATTAAATTAATATACCATTAAACAATTTTATAAACAAAAGCCATGTTCAGACTAAATTTTAAGATCGCGCTGCGGAACCTTTGGAAAAACAAAGGATATACTTTTATAAATATCGCTGGTCTTTCGATTGGTATGGCCAGCTGTATCCTGATTTTCATCTTTGTCCGCTACCAGCTAAGTTTTGATCAGCAGTTCGAAAACAAAGACCGCATTTACCGTGGTGTGACCGACTGGAAATCCGCGAATGGAAATGTCGATGCTACGCAGGGAGTGCCAATCCCCTTTGCCGAAGCTATGCGCACAAATTTCCCACAATTTGAAAAAGCCGCGGCTATTCGTGCCAGCAGAGGGATAATCATGGTCAGTGATCAGTCTGGAAAGGTGACTTTTAAGGAAAAAGAACGGGCATATTATGCAGAGCCAGACTTTTTCGATATTTTTAATTTTACCTGGCTGGCAGGAGAACCACATGGCGCATTAAGTAAACCCAATACTGTGGCACTATCCGAGGAAAAGGCAATTAAATATTTTGGCGACTGGCATAAGGCTATGGGGCAGACGCTTACTTTTAAGAAGGGGCAACCGTTAAAGGTAACAGGTGTTTTCAAAGATATGCCCGAAAATTGCAGTGTCCCATTGCAGGTTGTGATTAGTTATGTATCGTACGACCGTGCAAACACTAAAAGCTGGTCGTGGGTTTCTTCCAATTCCGAATGTTATCTCTTGCTGAAAAAAGGGCTGCATATCAGTGACCTTGATAATGCATTTACGAAATTCCAGTCCACCGTATACAAAAACAGTAACAAAGGAGAAGTGCAGTACCATAGTTTTCAAGCTCTGAATGACATACATTACAATAGCCGGTACGGAAATTTTTCAGGTAAAATGATGGAGAAAAAAGAGCTCTATGGATTAGCCATTATCGGTGCTTTTTTATTGCTCACTGCCTGTATCAATTTCATCAATCTGGCTACAGCACAGGCGGTAAACCGATCTAAAGAAGTGGGTGTACGCAAGGTGATGGGAAGTGGGCGCAAGCAGCTGATCATGCAGTTCCTGGGGGAGACAATGACCATTACTCTCATTGCCGTGTTAATTGCCTGTGCACTTACCGAAGTAGCCTTGCCCTATATGCAAAATCTTTTTAAAGAAGAGATTTCCTTTAGCCTGCTGGAACACCCTGTCATCTTTTTATTCCTCGTCTCGCTGGTATTGGTAGTCAGCTTCCTTGCGGGTTTTTATCCGGCAATGATTATGTCCGGCTTTAGTCCCGCTCTCGCCATTAAGAACAAGGTAATCGTTCACAGTGGGGGCTTAGGCTTAAGGCAGGTGCTGGTAGTGGTACAGTTTGCCATTACCATTATCCTTATTATATCAACGCTGATCATCCTGAAGCAGATGAATTACATGCGCCAAAAGCCATTGGGCTTCAACCCTGACGCTGTAGCTGTAGTAGCCATGCCCGAGGATAGTTTGAGCAAAATCAAATATGATAATTTTAAAGCGCGTTTGGTAAATATGCCCGGAGTTAATGATGTGAGTTATTTTGATACGCCGCCATCTTCAAATGATGTATCCGAAACAGACTTTTCTGTCAATGGTAAGGATATTAAAGACTTCCAGGTACGTACGATGCATGCTGACGTGCAGTATTTTAACACTTTCGGCATAAAATTGATTGCAGGCAAACTATTGACGAAAAGCGACACTACCAATGGTTATGTTGTTAATGAAGCGTTTTTACGGAGAATGAGCATTCCAGATCCCCAGGCTGCTTTGGGGAAACTATTGAAAGTTGATGGTGCAAAAGCACGTGTGGTAGGAGTGGTTAAAGATTTTAATGATAAGTCGTTGCATGAAGAGATATCGCCTATAGTGATCTCGTCCAATAAAACCAACTACTATAACGTAGCTGTAAAGATGGATAGTAAACAAATGTTAAATGTGATCAAAGATGTAGAGCAATTGTGGAATACTACTTTTCCAGATGATGTTTATAGCGGGCAATTTATCAATGAAGACCTGGATCAGTATTATGCTACAGAGATTGTAATGGGGACCCTGTTCAAGGTATTTTCGTGTGTGATTATCTTCATCTCTTTTATTGGTCTATTTGGGTTGATTTCTTTTGTTGCTTCGCAGCGCACCCGTGAAGTAGCCATCAGAAAAGTGCTTGGTGCTTCTAACTTTGAATTGGTTAAAATGTTAAACGGCTCATTCCTGCTCATGGTATTTCTGTCAAATATTGCGGCGTGGCCTTTAGCATACCTGTTTATTCGGGGCTGGTTAAGTGGATTCGCGTACAGGATAGACCTTAGCATCTGGCCTTTTGCTCTGGCAATGCTGATCTCTATGGGAATTACACTAGTTACCGTGAGTTTCCGTTCTTATAAAGCGGCTCAAACGAATCCTATTGATGCTCTTAAATATGAATAAGATGCAATTCAGAATGAATAAGCTACAAGGCAGGAATGAATAAGGAGCAGTAGATAGGAATAAGATGTATGCACTTATGAATACGCTATAGGCAGATTTAATATTGATCAAATAATTAAATTTTAATAAAAAACTAAAATGATAAAATTAGAAAATATAGAAAAATACTACGCGAACAAGGGCTTGAAAAGTTATATCCTCAGGCATGTGAGCACCACCATTCAGCAGGGCGAATTCGTATCCATCATGGGGCCTTCAGGTGCGGGGAAATCTACCCTGCTAAATATTTTGGGTATGCTCGAAGAACCCACTTATGGTACATATGAGTTTATGGGAGAAAATATTACTTCACTGAACGAGCGTAAGCGGATAGAACTTTACCGTAACCATATTGGGTTCGTTTTTCAGGCTTATCATTTAATTGATGAGATGACAGTAGCGGAAAACATTGAGGCGCCCTTACTTTATAAAAAGATAGCAGGAGCAGAGCGTAAAAGCCGTGTGGCAGATGTACTTGACCGTTTTAATATGGTGGCTAAAAAAGACCTGTTCCCTAATCAGCTTTCGGGCGGACAGCAGCAGCTAGTGGGTATTGCCCGTGCATTGGTTGCACAGCCCTCAATTATCCTGGCAGATGAACCGACAGGCAATCTGCAGTCTGCACAGGCATTACAAATCATGGAGCTGTTCAAAAAACTGAATGAGGAAGAAAATATTACTATCATCCAGGTTACGCATTCTGAAGTAAATGCTGCTTATGGTACCAGAATATTGCATTTGCTGGATGGGGTGATCAAGGAGTATTTGCAGGTTGTCTTGTAATCTTAATTTATATGAATGCTGCATTAAGACCTTCATGGAGGGTAGCTCATGCCTGGCAGAATAATGACTTCGTTACCCGATTAAGATTAACGATTCTCTGAAAGAAAAAGGTTGCTTACCACAGGGGGAGTTCACCCCCCCTGTAGGTATACAGGTTAATTTAGAGATTTGCGCTAATAAAATTACCTTTGCAGCATGTTACGTCAGTTTACCGATCAGTTGGCCCAGGTGGTTACTTTCAACTATCCGCCAAAACGGATCATCTCTCTTGTGCCTTCGCAAACAGAATTGTTGTTTGAGCTTGGTTTAAATGATGAAATTGTGGGGATCACTAAATTTTGCCTGCATCCTGCAGTGCAGTTTAAAGTGAAAACAAAAATCGGGGGCACGAAGAAGCTGGATATCGAATTGATAAGGAGCCTGAAGCCGGATTTAATTATTGGTAATAAGGAAGAGAATACAAAAAAAGATATTGAACTATTGAAGGAAGAGTTCCCTGTATGGATGAGCGATGTGTCAACGCTGGAAGATGCTATGGTTACTATTACGCAGATTGCTGAGTTGGTGGACAGGCAGCCAGAAGCGGCGTATCTCAATTTTCTGATCGAGGCTGGCTTTGCAGATTTACAAACTTTGGCACTGCAGCAGGGGATAGATAAGAGGGTTGCTTATCTGATCTGGAGAAAGCCGTATATGCTTGCTGGAAAAGGTACTTTTATCGATGATATACTTACTAAAAATGGGCTGACTAATGTAATGCCAGAAAGCAGGTATCCCGAGATAACGCTGCAGGCCCTTGCAGAATTGAAACCTGAGCTTATTTTTTTATCTTCAGAACCCTATCCGTTCAGTGAAAAGCATATAAAAGAGGTTCAAGACGCCATTCCAGAGGCAAAAATTATACTGATAGATGGAGAAATGTTCTCCTGGTATGGCAGCCGGCTGGTTAAAGCGGTCCAATATTTATTTCAGTTACAGAAAGAATTAAAATAAAAAGCCTTAAGATGAATGGCTTAGGGTTTTTTAAGTAAAATAAACCTAAAAGGGTTTTGAGATGTAATAACTATCCCTATCTTTGCAGTCCTAAGGAATTAAAAAAAACGCGGATGTGGCGTAATTGGTAGCCGCACCAGACTTAGGATCTGGCGCTTCACGGCGTGGGGGTTCGAGTCCCTTCATCCGCACTAACATTGAAAACAGTCCCAAAAGGGCTGTTTTTTTGTTTTAAGATATTCTTGGATCCGTCAGTAGTCATGGATCCATCCTAACCTGCCAAAGGTCTATTGACCCTTGTCAATCTCTACTTAAATACATTTCGAGTCAATGCAACTGGTATCAGTTTTCAGTCATAATTTAATTATCGCCACTGATTAAAGCAGCAAATAAAAAGATATTTCTATATTTACGTAATTGATTACGTAACTAGTATTTTTTAATGGAATTTTATAACAAGGTTGGAAAAATGGCACTAGGCAGCAGGCTGCGGAGGCTTAGTGAATTGATAACAGATCAGGCGGCAGAAGTTTATTCTCTGTATGACGTAACCCTTCAGCCCAAATGGTTCCCCGTATTTTATTCATTGGCTGCAGGAGAGAATAAGTCTATCACTCAAATTGCGCAGGAGATTGGCCATTCTCATCCTTCGGTGAGTACTATTGTGAAAGAAATGGTAAGCCAGGGTTTTGCAGAAGAAAAGCCAGACAAAAGTGACGGAAGAAAAAATTATATCGGACTGACTGGTAAAGCACGTATTGTCAACGAGCGTATACAGGCGCAATATGCTGATGTAAACAGTGCTATAGAGAACGCAATTAACGAGTCGCAGTATAATCTCTGGAAAGCCATTGAAGAATGGGAATACTTGCTGGAACAAAAGAGCTTGTTTAAAAGAGTGCAGGAGGAGAAGAAGCTGCGTGAAAGTGCTGATGTGAAAATCATCATGTACGCGCCTGAACACAAGGAATCCTTTAAGCAGCTAAACGAAGAGTGGATTACAACCTGGTTTAAAATGGAAGAATCAGATCATAAATCGCTCGACCACCCTGAAGAATACATCCTCGATAAAGGTGGTTTTATTCTTATCGCTACTTATAATAATGAGCCTTTGGGCACCTGTGCGCTGATTAAAATGGAAGGAAATACTTATGAACTGGCAAAAATGGCGGTGTCGCCAAAGGCGAAAGGAAAAGGCATTGGCTGGTTATTAGGCAATGCAGCAATAGCTAAGGCTAAGGATGTGGGGGCAAAGCGTTTATACCTCGAAAGTAATACTATACTGAAACCAGCAATTAATTTATACAATAAACTGGGATTCAAAAAAATTACTGGTATACCTTCTCCATATGAACGTTGCAATATCCAGATGGAATTAAATTTAGCATAGTACTATGGTCATTATGATATTGTCTTTGGCGTATAAACTTTAATTACGCCATCGCCTGAAATAGAAGCGATTTCAGCGAACGTTGAAGGATTTTCATTGACGAAAAACTCTTATTCAGCAACATTATCTGCGTTTTTTTACGGCTTGTGAGGCTTAAGATCAGGAAAGCAAATAGTTAAGTGTATTTCATATGTTGTTGTTTAGATAAGCGGCAAATGTATTAAGCTATCATGAGCAAGGTTTTAACTAAACATTATGGCTGTGTTAAGGACAGCTATTTTGGCAGGCCGCAGATAATGCAGCTTTTATATCCGCTGTTACAAACACATTTTGTCTATTTCAGGAAAAAATAATACTTTTGGCACCTCTATTGATGAGGGCAGCATGGAAGGATTTACCTTTTGATAAAGACATTAAAATTGATTCAGAAAGATGAATATTACACAGGAAAAAATTAACGACTTAAACGCAGTTGTAAAAATCAAGATTTCGCCTGAAGATTATACTGAGAAGGTCGATAAAATTATAAGAGAACAAGCTAAAAAAGCTACGGTTCCTGGTTTCCGTAAAGGAATGGTACCTGCTTCGCATATTAAAAGAACGTACGGCAGGAGTATTTTAGTAGAAGAAATAAATAACCTGCTGAGCGAATCGCTGAGCAAATATCTTACTGACAATAAAGTTGAAGTACTTGGACAGCCATTGCCAATGCAGAATGATGTTAAAGCTTTTAAATGGGATGGCACAGACGAGTTCGAATTTGATTATGAATTAGGTTTGGCACCTGCTATTGAACTGAACATTTCTGCGAAAGACAAATTCACCCAATTTAATTTGAAAGCTGACGAAGAAACTTTAGCTTCACGTATTAAAAACATCCGCCGCAGCTATGGCAAAATGACAAATCCAGAAGTTTCGGCAGGTGATGATGTACTTTATGCCGAATTAGCACAACTTTCGCCTGATGGTTCAGTTTTTGAAGGTGGCATTACCAGTACAGGATCTATCCGTTTGGATTTAATTAAAGATGAGACTATCCTTAAATCTTTAACAGGCCTGAAGAAAGACGATGTATTTGAAATAGATGTTCAGAAAGCTTTTGACAACAATGAAACGGTAATCGCTAAATTGTTGAACATTGCTGAAGAAGAAGCAAAAGATTTGAAATCTAACTTTAGGGGAACGGTGAAAAACGTAAACCGTTTAGAGGAAGCAGATTTGAATCAGGAGTTCTTTGATAAAATATTTGGTGAAGGTGTAGTAACTGACGAAGCTGGTTTTATTGCAAAGATCACGGAAGAAGTTGAAGGAATGTTTAAGCAGGATGCAGATCGAAAATTGCAGAATGATATGTACACACAACTTACTGAAAGTGTAAATATTGATCTTCCGGATGAGTTTTTGCGTAAATGGCTTAAAGCTACTAACGAGAAATTGACGGATGTTGAACTTGCTGAAGGTTATGATGATTTTGCAAAAAACCTGAAATGGACTTTAATCGAAAATAAGATCATTAAAGACAACAAGATCGAAATTAAATATCAGGACGTGTTTGAAACTGCTAAACAACGTTTAGATGCACAGTTCAGAATGTACAGTCCTGCTCCGATGCCTGAAGATCAGTTAGCAGAATATACTACTACTTTCCTGAAAGAGAAGGATAATGGTAACCGTATTTTTGAAGAAGTGAAAGCGCTTAAAGTGTTTGAATATATTCAGTCGGTTGCTACTTTAGACCAAAAAGATTTAGCTTATAATGAATTTATAGAGATGAAATAAGCTGTAGGTACAGCAGTATTTTAACTAAATATTCAAACTTATAAGGCGGCTTTATCAAAGTCGCCTTGTTTATATACAGCTATTTAAAATTTACAGTAGCCACATAAAATGTCAACTTAGTTTGATTACTTTGGTACCCAAGCAATATAAAATAATAAAAAACAGTACTCATGAATATAGATAAAGACGAATTTAGAAAATACGCAGTTAAGCATCACCGTATCAACGGTTTAAACGTAGACCGCTTTATTGGACAAACTAATAATAATCCAAAAAGCATGACTCCTTATATCATTGAAGAGCGCCAGTTAAACGTTGCTCAGATGGATGTATTCTCCCGTTTAATGATGGACAGGATTATATTTTTAGGTGATGCTATCCATGATGGCAATGCCAATATCATCCAGGCTCAGTTATTATTTCTGCAATCAACAGATAACAACAGAGATATACAGATTTATATCAATTCACCGGGTGGTTCTGTTTATGCAGGCTTAGGTATTTATGATACGATGCAGTATATTACTCCTGATGTAGCAACGATCTGTACAGGTATGGCAGCATCTATGGGCGCCGTATTACTTGTTGCAGGTGCAAACGGTAAACGCGCTGCTTTACCTCACTCACGTGTGATGATTCACCAGCCTTCTGGTGGTTCTCAGGGGGTTGCTTCAGACATGGAGATTAATTTAAGGGAAATGCTTAAATTGAAAAAAGAATTATATGATATCATTTCTCAGCACTCGGGACAATCTTATGAGTGGGTGGAGAAAGCTTCAGATCGTGACTACTGGATGAAAGCTGATGAAGCAAAAAGCTTTGGCATGATTGATGAAGTTTTAGGTACGAACACAAAAAAATAGATAATGGCTAAACAAACTAAAGAGTCCCGTTGCTCATTTTGCGGTTCAAGTAAGCAGGATACTTTAATGCTTATTGAAGGGCTTGATGCATTCATTTGTGAAAAATGTGTGACTCAGGCTAATCAACTGGTGCTTCAGGAATTCGGTAGCAAACATTCGAAACCGCTGGATGCTTCAGTGACGCTTTTGAAGCCAATGGAAATTAAAGCTCATATTGACCAATATGTTATAGGCCAGGACGATGCTAAAAAGGTACTTTCTGTAGCGGTATACAATCATTATAAAAGATTGGGACAAAAGGTTGACCAGGCAGATGAAGTGGAGATTGAAAAATCGAATATCATGCTGGTAGGTGAAACTGGTACAGGTAAAACTTTACTGGCTAAGACTATTGCTAAGATATTGCATGTTCCTTTTTGTATTTGTGATGCTACAGTATTAACTGAAGCCGGATATGTTGGGGAAGATGTGGAAAGTATCCTGACGCGTTTGCTTCAGGCTGCGGATTATGACGTCGCTTCTGCTGAACGCGGAATCGTATATATCGATGAGGTGGATAAGGTAGCACGTAAGAGTGATAACCCATCTATTACCAGAGATGTATCAGGAGAAGGCGTACAGCAGGCCCTGCTGAAGATTCTGGAAGGTACCGTAGTGAATGTTCCTCCTCAGGGCGGGCGTAAGCATCCTGATCAGAAGATGATTCCTGTAAATACCAATAATATCCTCTTTATATGTGGGGGTGCCTTTGATGGTATCGAACGTAAAATTGCTAACCGTTTGCGTACGCAGGCGGTAGGATATAAGGTTAAAAAGGATGATACAGAACTTGATCTGGAAAACTTATACAAATATATCACTCCTCAGGATTTGAAATCATTTGGTTTGATTCCTGAACTGATAGGACGTGTGCCGGTATTAACCCACCTTAATCCTTTGGATAAACAAGCCTTGCGGAATATATTAACGGAACCTAAAAACTCTTTGTTCCGTCAATATGTGAAGTTGTTTGAATTTGAAGGGGTGAAACTGGTTTTTGAGGATGATGTTTTAGATTTTATTGTGGATAAAGCAATGGAATATAAATTAGGTGCCAGGGGGCTACGCTCCATTTGCGAGGCCATTATGCTCGACGCCATGTTTGATATCCCGTCAGACCCAACTGTAAAGGAACTGGTTATCTCGCTCGATTACGCGGTAGAAAAATTTGAAAAGGCCGATTTTAAAAAGCTAAAGGCCGCTTAAAAAAAAATCCCCGTTTAACGGGGATTTTTTTTTATCTTGTTATTTTACATAGAAAAATCTATTTAGCATTGTACTATAAGACGGAGGATCCGGAAATGTAAAAGCAACATTTCAATTGATGATCGCCGGTATAGGCAGAATGTGCATTATCATGGTAATTCTGGATGCAACACCATTAACTGATTCTTAGGCGGTAAAAAAAGGTTTTTCGGTAGGCTGCTATATGATTTGATATTTCAAAGAGGATATCGAATAAACAAAAGTAAAAATTTAAAAAATAAATATATGAATGAAGAAAAAGAAGTGAAAAAAGACGAAGAGACAGCACCAAAAGTGAAGAAAGTTAAGGAAGTAGAATCTCCTGTCAAATCTGGATTAAAAACTAAGGGCGAAATTGTGAAGAACTGGCTGCCAAGATATACCGGTCGCCCGCTGGAAGAGTTCGGACAATATATTTTGCTGACAAATTTCAGTAAGTATGTGCAGATGTTTTCAGAATGGCATGATAATGCGCCGATCATGGGGATTGATAAGCCAATGCAGAGTGTTACCGCAAATGGTATTACTATTATCAATTTCGGCATGGGCAGCCCGCTTGCGGCTACGATGATGGATTTGCTGAGTGCAATTATGCCTAAAGCAGTCTTATTTTTAGGGAAATGCGGTGGATTGAAAAAGAAAAATCAGTTGGGTGACCTGATTTTACCTATTGCGGCAATCAGGGGAGAAGGTACTTCAAATGATTATATGCCTGCTGAGGTTCCTGCACTACCTGCCTTTGCGCTGCAGAAAGCAATATCTACAACCATACGTGACCATTCACGTGATTACTGGACCGGGACTTGTTATACCACAAACCGCAGAGTTTGGGAGCATGATAAAGAATTTAAGAAATATCTTAAAACTCTACGAGCCATGGCTGTGGATATGGAAACAGCTACGATTTTTACCACAGGCTTTGCCAATAAGATCCCTACTGGTGCCTTGTTACTGGTTTCAGATCAGCCAATGATCCCTGAAGGCGTTAAAACCGCAGAAAGTGATAGTAGTGTGACTACTAATTACGTAGAAACACATTTAAGAATTGGTATTGATTCTTTGAAACAGCTGATCAATAATGGTCTGACTGTTAAACATCTGCATTTTTAGATGCACGTTTAAAATAAATGAATGTTTAGTAGATGTGATCTCTGTTTACAGGTACGTTTCTTTTTTTGAAATTACAAATACCCGTTTGCTATTATGCATCTGCGTTTTTGGGGAAATCAAAAGATACCATTTCTCCTGTGTGGTAACTTACCATCGCCCAGCTGTCAAATGGGAAATCTATCACTACTGTTCCTGCTGTGGGTATATTATAAATATGCGCATCAGCCAGGAAATTGGTAAAGTCCGTTAGTCCTGGGTTATGCCCAAATAGTGAAACGAAGCTAAAGCGGTCATCCAGACTGTTGACTACATGCAGTAAGGCTGTAGAATTGGCTTCATAAATTGTTGATTCTTGCTGGATATCATTCTTAGAGATGTACCAGATATCCGAAAAGTGTTGTGCAGTGGTGATGGCCCTTTTTGCCGGACTACTCACAATTAACTCGGGGATCAGTTCTTTTTTAGTCAGCCGCTCAGCCATTTCCAATGCATTCTTATGGCCCCGATGGTTCAAAGGCCTTTCAAAATCTGTCATACTGCTATCTGCCCAATCAGATTTGCCATGCCTTATCAATACAATGCGCTTACCCATATGCTGGTATTTAGATTATCCGTTTGAGAAATCAACAATTATCTCCTCAGGAATGTTTTTCATACATTTAAAATGTCCCAGCGGACATTTTTCCAGTCCGAATTTAGAGCATGGCCGGCATGATAAATCTATGCCTACCACGAGTGAATCTTTAACCTTATAAGGAAAAACACCCAGTAAGTCTGGCGTTGTACCACCCCATACTGAAGCGATTGGCATATTGAAAGCTTCGGCGATATGTGTTAAGCCAGTATCGAAGCCAATTACCTTATGTGCTTTAGAAACAATAAATACCGATTGATCCAGATTAGTTAGTCCGCAGGTTGAGTACACCCTGGAGCCCACGGCAGCGCAGATCTGTTCAGCATTACTTTTTACGTCATTACCGCCCAGCAGTACTATCGGAAGATCAATGCCTTTACAGATTTCAATAATCTTTTTGTTGGGCATCCTTTTAGTGAAGTGTGTTGCACCAATAATGAAGGCAATGAATTTACCCTGGTGGGAAGGCGGCAGAAATTCTTCCAGCTGATAAGGTTTAGCTACATAATAATCTATAGGCTTATTGTCGTTCTTTACCCCAATAAATTTTACTGTTTCCAGGTATCTGTCTACCAGGTGGTCTTTAGAAAAAAGCTTTGACCATTTAAATTTCAGCGCCAGCCATTTATTTATCCGGTCTTTTTTATAAGTAGAAGAAGGGATTTGTGTACGGAATTTAATAATTGACGTACGCAGATTGTTGTGCAGGTCGATGATCAGATCAAATTTCTCGGCTTTAATATCCTTTATGGTATCCGACAGGCTGGGCTTCAGGATGTGGAGTTTCGTTAAATACGGATTTTGCTGATAGATATATTTAAATTGTTCCTTTGTCAGGAAATGAACTTCGCAATTTGGGATTTGTTGTTTCAGGCATCGGACAACCGGCGTGGTATAAATAATATCACCCATTGAACTAAATCTGATCACCAATATTTTTTGTGGTTGTTTCAATGCCTGTTTTGGTTAACAATCCTGTTTCAGTGTTTTTATTTTTTCTATAATCGCTGTAGATGAATAGCCCGGAAGAAAAGTGAGCACTTCAACCTTGCCTCCATTGGCTATGGTTTCGCTGGCCCCGACAA
Organism: Sphingobacteriales bacterium; assembly: GCA_015655115.1. GTDB lineage: Bacteria > Bacteroidota > Bacteroidia > Sphingobacteriales > Sphingobacteriaceae > Pedobacter. The sequence goes on along the minus strand of JAATFQ010000050.1, from coordinate 7,767 downwards.
TAGTCTCAATTTCATAATCTCCTCCTTTAACCAATACTGCCGGCAGTATGGTTTTAATCAGCTCTGCTGGCGTATCTTCATTAAATAACACTACCGCGTCAATAAAAAACATGGAGGCAAGGAGCAGGGCACGCGTGGCCTCATCATTAATAGGCCGTTCAGGTCCTTTCAGTCTTTTAACAGAATCATCACTATTGAGGCCGATGACAAGTATATCGCCCAGACTTGCCGCTTCCGACAGATAGGAAACATGTCCTGCATGCAACAGATCGAAACATCCGTTAGTAAATACAATTTTTTTACCTGCAGCTTTCCAGTTATTTACTTCAAGTGCCAGCTCCGCTGCAGACAGTATTTTTTTTGCGGCTGTTTGTTTTACATTCATGGAGGGTAGCATTAAAATATTAAATCTACAGATTTGCAAAAGATATGACCAATAAGGATATGCATTTCCTGAATGCGGGCAGTTGCATCATCATTGATAATGATATTGAGGTCGCATAGGTGGTTCATTTCTCCGCCGTCACGGCCAGAAAGCCCAAGGGTTTTGCAGCCCAATTCCCTTGCAGTATGCAGGGCCTGAATAATATTTGCGCTGTTTCCGCTTGTAGAAATAGCTATGAACAAGTCGTCTGGTCTGGCCAGTGCTGCCAGCTGCCGGGCAAAGACCCTTTCAAAACCGTAGTCATTGCTGATGGCAGTTAAGGCTGATGTATCTACTGTTAAGGCAATAGCAGGTAAAGCTTTGCGGTCTTTCACATACCTCCCAGTAAGTTCGGCCGCAATATGTTGCGCATCCGCAGCACTTCCGCCATTACCGGCAATCAATATTTTTCCTCCCGCCAGCAATACCTCGGTAACGAGCTTACATCCGCTTTCTATATCGGGTATAAGTGTAGCAATAACCTGATGGATAACTTGTTGGTGATGGTGAAGTTCTTCTGATACCATTGGTTTTAATTGTTTAAAGCAGTTATAATTTCCTCGATAGTTGTTGTAGCACTGCCAATATGTTTGATGACGATTGAGGCTGCATAGTTTGAAATGATGCTGGCGTCTTCTATTGAAAATCCTAGGGCTATACAGTAGGACAATGTAGCAATAACCGTATCGCCGGCACCGGTAACATCATAAACTTCAGTAGCCACCACAGGTATGATTTTACAGCTGTCAGGGTTGATAATAGCAATCCCACCTTCGGATAATGTAACGATTAACCAGGTGGCTTTAGTATGGCTGAAAATTACTCCGGCGGCTTTTATCAGGTCGGCTTCTGTAGCTATTTTTTCTGTTTTCGCGGCTTCAGCCAGTTCCTTGCGATTGGGTTTTATAATAAATGAGCCCTCATATTTAGTGTAATCCAGTCCTTTAGGGTCTACAATAATTTTCTTTTGTAATTGATTGCAGCTTTCGATGATTCTTAAGGAAAGATTTTTCGTAAGCAGCCCCTTGTTGTAGTCGGAAAGGATTACTATATCACTTGAAGCGATACAGGGGAAGAGCGCTTCGAAAAAAAGATCCTCCAGTGTGCTGGAAATATCGTGGGTATCTTCCTGGTCTATCCTGACTATCTGATGGTTGCCGGCGATTACCCTGGTTTTAACGGTGGTAGTGCGCGACTCATCTTTCAGGATAAGATGGGTGTCAATATTTTTAGTCTGTAAGATAGACTTGATTTCTTCGCCAAAACTATCATTGCCAGTGATCCCGGCAAGGTATACTATAGCCCCTAAGTCGATCAGGTTGCTGGCAACATTTGCCGCACCACCTACTATTTTGTTTTCTTTTTTAACATTCACAATGGGTACCGGAGCTTCAGGCGAAAGCCTGGTGGCACTGCCGAAGATATAATGGTCCAGCATTAAATCGCCTATTACAAGTATATTTGGCTTCGGCTGGGTACGGTGTGCATTGTTTAATTTTTCTGCAAGCATGCTGGCGTATTAATTTTCAAATATAGGTATAAAGGGATTACAATAATTATTTCACTGGTTTTACTGAGTTGAAATAGCCCGTTATTTCGGCAAGTGTAAATGTATTCAGGCATTGATTTGCCTGCAGTCCGCCTTTTCTACCAATATATATCCCATAGTGCATATCCTTGAAACCTTCCATACGGTGTGCATCCGGATTAACAGATAAGAGGACACCCTTGTCAAGGGCATAACGGTGCCATCTCCAGTCGAGGTCTAAACGTAAAGGATTGGCATTAATTTCTATCACCACATGATTTGCTGCACAGGCATCGATTACTTTTGCATAGTCAATCGGGTATCCTTTTCTGCTTAATAATAAGCGGCCAGTAGGATGGCCAAGGATCGTTGTATATGGGTTTTCGATGGCTTTGATTAAGCGTGCTGTTGCTTTTTCTTCGGCCATCCTCAAATTACTATGTACAGAGGCCACCACAAAATCAAAAGTCCGCAATATATCATCACTATAATCTAAAGAACCATCATTGAGAATATCACTTTCTATGCCTTTGAAGATTTTGAAAGGGGCAAGCTTTTCATTGAGTATATCTATTTCTTTATGCTGTGCATAGATGCGCTGCTCATTCAAACCATTTGCGTAGAAGGCCGACTTAGAATGGTCGCATATGCCCAGGTATTCCAATCCGAGTTCTTCTTTGCAGAATACGGCCATTTGTTCAAGGGTATGCACCCCATCGCTCCAGGTAGAATGATTGTGCAAACTGCCTTTCAGGTCATCATGGGTAATAAGCACTGGCAGCTGATGCGTCCTGGCTAGTTCAATTTCATCCAATCCTTCCCTGAGCTCAGGTTCAATATAGTTTAATCCAGCTTGCTGATACAAGTCCTGTTCATCAGCAAAAGGGCCGTTGCCAGCCAACTCTAGGACTTTCTCTACATGTGCTGTATTTCCGGTAAGCTTAAAAAGCTGTAAATAGAAATCCGCTTTAGGGAAAAGGTGCAGTTGTATTTTTAAGCCAAAAGCACTTTTGGCTATAAAAAGGTTTTCCGTTTCCTGCAGAAATTCCAGGGTTGTAAATTCTTGAATACGGGAAGTCACTGTCGTGATGTTTTCGGCACCAACCACAAAATCCAGCTCTTCAATTATCTCGCAATAGCGGCGGTAATCTCCTGCAATGGTCAGCAATGGAGCTTTTTCGGTATTGCTGAGCCATAGCAGTAATTCAGCAGATAAAGTGTTGGCTAAGTGTTCTGCATGGGCGTAGAGGAATTTTCCTTCTGCGGCCATTTTAAACTCAATTACTTTTTTGATCTCTTCCTGTGTTTTCAGTCCGAAGCCCTTTGCTTCGATCAGCCGGTTTTCATTACATGCGTAATATAATTCTCCAATAGTCTTAATGCCCAGGTCTTTCCAGATGACAACGATTTTCTTAGGGCCGATTCCTTTTATTCCAAGCATTTCCACAATCCCCTCAGGTGTATCAGCTAAGATAGCCTGGAGGTCGGCCATGGTGCCACTTTCTAGTAATTCCCACACTTTGGCCGAAATACTTTTTCCGAGCCCATCAATTTTCTCTATTTCTTCAATCGTTTTGCTGCTGATGGGATAAGGGAGCTTATCTACCTTAAAAGCGGCATTTGACACAGATTTTATTTTGAAAGAATTTTCATTATGCAGCTCCATCAACTGAGAAAGGAGGCGCAGGCTACGTGCGATGGTCTTGTTTTCCATTTGGCGCTAAAATAAATAAAAAGATGCGTTTTTTGCGAATTATGTATTCTGGCATAGTTTTTTTAAGGTGTGTGTTGCCGGTGAGAAATTTATCAGCATTGAAATAAAATATATGTACCTCATGAAGACAATTAACTATTTTGGTATACTACTGCTAAGTTTGGCCGTAGCATGTAACTCTGCTAATAAACAAAATACGGGTAAAGCAGATGTAGAAAATGCGGTGGTAAGCAAGAAAGTCAAAGAAGTTCCGAAGGATAAACTAATTATTCCCGGCAAGCAGGTCGGAGCCCTTTATTTAGGACAGGATATGAAAGAGGTATTTGCAGCTCTGGGTAATGCCAATGATGGTGACGCAGCAATGGGCAGTGCCCTTGCGATATGGAAGAAAGATTCGATCAGTGTATTTTCTTCTTACCGGGATAGCAATATGGTTATTAAAGCTGCAAAGCAGATTGCTGTTGGTTCATCGGCCTATTCAACAGCAGATCATATTCATACAGGTGTTAAACTGTCACAGCTAATTGATACCTGGCCAGGGCTAAAGCTGTCAGCTGTCTATGTGGATGAAAAGAGTAAGGATACTTTGAAGATTTTCGATGACATATCTGCGGGTATCGCATTTGACATTGAAAATGGACTCTGCAGCAGAATTATTGTCCATCCCAAAAATAAATCAGTACAAGGTACTTATTTAAGCATGTATCCGGGCTGGAAGGCTGTAATGCAATAACCCGGATTCATTCCTATTATTACTTTTTCAATGCAATACGAATTTCTTAACATAATCAACGGATATCTCCGCTATGCGGGCTGTTTGTTCATCAGAATGCCATCAATGCTATGGGCCGTATCTTTCGAATGTAGATACGGCCCATAGCAGATATAAGGAATGAATTACTGTGTTTTAATCTCGAAGGGCATGCGTGCCTGCACACCTGCATTCATAATCGCTTTCTTCATTTGATCATATAAAAGGAAGTTTTCACCAAACTCCTTCTTCGCATAATACACCCTTACATTATCCGTAGCATCATTCATCAGGGCCTTTAATGGACTGATTTTCTCCGGATACTCTACCACTTTATAATCTTTTAATTTGGCTTTTTTGCCGGCTGCTGCAATAGCATCGTTGAAATTGCCTAACCTGTCGGCCAGTCCGATTTTAACAGCGTCTGTACCTATCCATACATGTCCCCCGCCTATTGAGTCGATATATTTTTTTGATTTCTTACGGCCATCCGCTACACGGCTGATGAAGCTATCATAAATATGGTTGACATCAGTTTGGATAATCAATCTTTCACCTGGGGTAAGCGGGCGGTTAACGCTCATAATATCTGCATACTGACCGGTTTTTACACCATCGAATGTTATTCCCAGTTTGTTATTGAAAAGGTTCTGGAAATTAGGGATAATCCCGAATACGCCGATAGACCCTGTAATGGTATTAGGCTGTACGAAGATCGAATCTGCAGCACAGGCGATATAATAACCTCCTGAGGCGGCAACATCACCAAAAGAAGCAATTACCGGTTTCACCTTTCTGCTTAAAATAATTTCGCGCCAAATCACATCAGATGCCAGGGCACTGCCCCCGCCAGAATTTACACGCAGCACAATTGCCTTAATTTTATCGTCCATTCTGGCTTTTCTTATTGCCCGTGAAATACGCTCAGAACCTATCGATTCGTCTGTACCTTCGCCCCCGGTGATATCTCCATTGGCATAGATAACAGCAATTTTGTTCTTGCTGTCGCTATTTTCATTCTTAATGTTCGAGGCATAATCGTTGATACTGATCGTTGCCAGGTTTTCCTTTTTATCCTTATGTGTCCATGATTTCAGTTCATCCAGTATTTCGTCCTTGTACTTCAATCCGTCGACCATGTGGTAGGTTATTGCATCTTTGGGCTCCTGGATCTTGTATTGATTGGCAATAGCGAACAAGCTGTCTTTTGCTATCTTTCTTGAAGCAGAGATTCCGTCCAGAAAAGTATCATATAATCCGCCGACATAAGCAGTAACCTGCTGACGATTATAGTCGCTCATCTTCTCATTGATAAAAGGCTCAACGGCACTTTTATAGTTACCCACCCTGATGATTTGGGCTTCGATGCCAATTTTTTCCATTGCCCCTTTGAAAAAGGTGAGTTGAGAGCTGAAACCTTTAAATTCCAGCGCGCCCTGTGGATTGAGATATACTTTATCTGCAACAGAAGCGAGATAATAAGCATCCTGTGTATACACTTCACTGTAAGCGAGGATTTTCTTTTTACTTGTTTTGAAGTCGATCAGCGCATCCCTCAATTCTTTCAATGTCGCTTTTCCAGCATTTGGAGAGCTCACATTAATATAAATACATTTAATATTATCATCTGTTTTAGCCTTTTTCAAAGCTTTGATAAAATCATAAAAGCCAATGCTTTTAGTTCCGCCAGATCCTACGATCGGGAGATTTTCAAACCGCTGATCTGGTGTACGTTCTTTGATCGTCTGGTCAAGGTTGAGGTAGAGCACCGTATTTTCAGCAATATCTGTTGTCTTATCCTCGTCGACAGAGGAAACAGCTGCAGCAATGATAGCAATACATACGATGAAAATGAGGACCCAGGAGACGATTACCCCGATAATAGTAGCAAAAACATATTTGAAAAATTCTCTCATGTGGATGTTTAATATTTAATTTTGTAAATATAAATAATAAGATCAGGCTTTATATGGAATTGGACAGCAAAGTGGTGTATTTGTTACTGGGGAACAATTTAGGGGACAGACTGTCGGTTTTGAATGCGGCTATAGTTAAGGTCGGGGAGCAGATAGGCACAGTATTTATTAAATCTTCTTTTTATGAAACTGCTGCCTGGGGCAAGGAAGATCAGCCTGACTTTTTAAATATTGCCCTTGGTGTGCAAACCTTGCTGAGTCCTATGCAAGTATTAGAAAGTGCATTGAGCATTGAAGAGGAGTTAGGTCGGGTAAGGCATGAGAAATGGGGCGCGAGGCTGATCGATATTGACGTTATTTTATATGAAGATGAAATAGTTAATCTTATGGAAAAACTGATCCTTCCCCATCCCGAGATGCACAAGAGGAAATTTGTGTTACAGCCTATGACAGAAATTGCTCCTGATGTGATACACCCCACTTTTAAAAAAACTATATTTGAGCTGTTTAAAGAATTGAATGACGATTTAACGGTATCGAAAATCTGATAATTTTATTACGTTTGTACTTATGATTGATTTAGAAAAAAACAACAGTCCGCTGGATCTCTCTTATCTTAGAGATATGTCTGGTGACAGCGTGGAATTCATGATTGAAATGATTGATATGTTTAAGCAGCAAACCCCGCTATATATTGCTGATCTGGAACAGTCTGTTTTAGTTGAAGATTGGGAGAAAGCGGCTGGTTTTGCCCATAAAATAAAGCCTACACTTTCTTATGTAGGGAGGGAAGATGCACGTGCGCTGCTGCAGACTATAGAAAATGATGCAAGAGAGTCGAAATCACTTTCTCATATGCCACAGGCTATGAAAGAGCTAACAGATTTTGTTGTTATTCTCTACAGACAGCTTGACGAGGCAAAAGCCGAATTAGAAAAAAGATTATAAGAGATTATAGCTTAAAATAATTTTAGGCTATAATCTTTTTATGGCTTAGGTTTATTTTGCTGTAGGCTACCAAAGTGCAGGAACGAGGCGCAGATATAAATGACCAGCACAAAAGGAATGGCGGTAAATTTCAAAAAGGCAATAAGTACCGCTGAGATCAATAAAAAGATATACTTGATCTTATTCCCTGACCAGTCCAGAGACCCGAATTTTAAAGAGAATATTTTTATTTCACTTACCAGTAACAGGCTCATGATTACTATGATCGCAATTAATAACATGGATGAATTGATCATTCCTGGGTAATCCTTTTGAATAAAAGGAAGCGACACAATAAACAAAGTGTTCATCGGCGTATTCAATCCTATAAAATCTTCTGTCTGTCGTGTATCTATATTGAACTTTGCCAGGCGCAATGCAGAAAATATAGTGATTAAAAAACCCAGGTATGGCAGGTATGGGGAAGAAAAGCTGCTCTCTGCCAAT
>JAATFQ010000168.1 GCA_015655115.1 Sphingobacteriales bacterium | reverse complement strand
TCCAGTTCATATTTTTATCCAGAATAGCCAGGTCATCTGGCTGCAGCTGGAAGGAAATGGTCTTCTCCTCTCCGGGATTTAAGCTTATTCTTTCAAAACCTCTTAATACAGATTCATAAACAGTAACACTGCTCACGAGATCTTTAAGGTACAGCTGCACAATCTCATCTCCTTTTCTGCTGCCTGTATTTTTTACAGTTACCGAAACATTAATGGTGCTGCCCTGCTTACCTTGCAGCGGATCTACTTTTAAATTATTATAGGCAAAAGTAGTATAACTTAGACCATATCCAAAAGGATATAAGGCCCCAACAACAGCCGTTTTCCCATATCCGTTTGGTCCATCACCCGGCTGTCCGGCATGTGACCCTGGCTTAAAAGGAAAGTTCAGTTCTATCTGCCCCATCGTTTTCGGGAAGGTAACCGTCAGCTTGCCACCCGGATTATTGTCGCCGAACAATGTTTCTGCAACTACCACGCCTGCCTGCGGACCAGGAAAGCCTGCTTCGAGAATTGCAGGCAGGTATTTGTTTTCCCAGTTAATGGTTAGCGGCTGCCCGTTAATCATCACCATCACAATAGGCTTGCCTGTAGCATGTAAAGCTTCCAGCAGCTGTAACTGTCGCCCAGGCAGATTTAATCCTGTACGGGATAGGCTTTCTCCCACTCTTTTATAATCTTCGCCGACTACAGCAATTACAAGATCCGATTGCTTTGCAGCTTCTACCGCAGCATCAATATCTTTCTGCTCTTCCGCAGTCAATGGGGTATAGATGATTTCGCTTTCCGGCCATGTGGCATCAACCACTTCACATCCTTTAACATAATTCACCTTTCCCGCAATTCCCACATAGCCTTTTATACCTTCCAATACAGAGGTTACCGGGTTATTCGAAGGCCCGTACCTGCTGGTGGCGTAGTTCTTTTCTGCTGCCAGCGGACCTGTTACGAGGATATTTTTGTACTTATTTTTATCAAGCGGCAGCAGCTGGCCTTCATTTTTCAGCAGTACCATTGATTGTCTGTTCAGCTCCAGTGAAAAAGCTTCATCGGCAGCAGTGTGTACCAGTTTATCGGCCTGTTTGACATCCCTGATAGGATTATCAAATAAACCCATCCTGAATTTAACACGCAATACATCAGCGACCCTGGAATCAAGGACATCCATAGACACGCTGCCTTCTTTCACCAGCTCACGCAAGGGCAGGATAAAATCTGCCGGAGGTGTGAAATTAGTACGCACATTCAGTCCGGCCTCTATGACTTGTTTTACAGCTTCCTTATAATCTTTTGCCACATGGTGTTTGCTATAAACATATTCCACAGCCTCACTGTCGGAAATAACATATCCATTGAACCCGAATTTTTCACGCAGCAGCTCGGTCAGGAAATAATGGCTGCTGGTAACAGGCACGCCATCCCAGTCGTTATAGCTGCTCATTACGCCCATAGGGGCTGCATTTTTAATTACATGCTGGAAAGGATACAAATACAGCTGATGCATTTCGCGGGGTGCCACATGTGGGTCGGTACGAGCATAACCATCCCTGCCGCCCTTGGGCATGCTATATACTGCATAATGTTTCAGTGTTGAAGCGATGCCGTTCTCCTGGATACCCAGAACCATTTGTGTACCCATCTGCGCGATCAGATAGGGATCTTCGCCATAGCATTCCACTACCCTGCCCCAGCGCTGGTCTCTGGCCACATCCAGGATTGGCGCATATACATTGGTATAGCCCAGGGCTCTGGCCTCGCGCCCCACTATATTTCCTGCCTGCCGCACCATCTTTTTATTCCAGGTGCTGCCGATATTTATTGGTGCGGGTAATGATGTTGCCCTGTCGTGGTTTAATCCATGAATCCCTTCATTGCTGAAATCTACCGGTATTCCCAGCCTTGTCTGCCCGATAAACCATTGCTGTATATCATTTATAGCCTGGGTATGCTTGCTATATGGAAAAGAATAGGCTGTTTTCGCTGTAGGATGATTGGCCAATCCGTTCAGGTGTTCATCGATATTAGCGATGCCATCCTTCCAGATCTCATTTTTCCACCCTGCTGTAGGGAGCTCGTCTTTAAGCACCCGTCCGAAGCCATATAGCGTAGCCGTCTGGTTTGTTTTTTCTTCCAGGGTCATCTGCGACAGCAGGTCGGCCACCCTTTTTTCTAACGGTGCAGCGGGATCTTCATACACATCCATTTTACCGTTCTTATTAAAGTCTATCCAACCTTTATGGTATATACTTTTTTGTGCATACACGGGTGCGCATAACCACAGGAGGCAACAGCAAATAATTAATGGGTTCTTCATCATATATTTATTTTTACTAAGCTATGAAGTTGAAGTCAATACAGCTTCATCAAGTTGAGGGAAAGTTAATGACCAGTTAAGGTGGTTTAACTCTCCTTATTATATGCACCTCTATTTCAGTCCGTCAAGGATTCCCTGATAGGCAACTTTACGTTCATACTGTGCATTAAAAGGCAATGGCCAGTCCGGCCTGTTATAATTTCCGGGGATCCAGCTATCGCCATCTGTCACATTCCAGGTAGTGATACCAAATTGCTGCGTTTTAGGTATGGCATTAAAAGCTTTGACAAGCACCGCATATTTCTTCGCCTGTGCATCGGCAAGAGCTGCGGTATAAGTCATGGACATATTGTTGTCTGGATTTAAGGCAATGTCGAGTTCGGAGATATGGACCTTTAACCCTGTAGCCGCAGCGGTGCTGATCGCATTTTGCAGGTTCAGGTCCGACTGGGTGACGCGGGTATGCATCTGCATGCCTATACCGTGAATAGGGACGCCACTAGCCTTCAGATCATTGACCAGTTTTAAAATAGCTGTTCTTTTTGTCGGCCCATATTCATGGCCATAATCATTATAAAATAATAAGGCATCAGGGTCGGCTTCGTGCGCATATTGGAACGCACGGGCAATATATCCTGTGCCCAGTTTATCTGTCCAGATGCTGCTCCTGTAGGTGCCATCATCGGCAATAGCTTCATTGACCACATCCCATGATGCTACTTTTCCTTTGAAATGACCTACCACGGTCTGGATATGGGTTTTAAGCAGGTTTTCCCATTGGGCTGTAGTCCCCTGATAATTGGTTACCCATGCCGGCAATGATTTGTACCAGTTTAAAGTATGCCCATGGATTCTCATGCCGTTTTCAACGGCAAAATTCACTAAATAGTCCGCCTCAGCCCAATCATAGGTATTTGCTGAAGGGTGCAGGGAAGCAAATTTCATCGCATTCTCTGCTGTGACACTGTTAAATTCTTTGATTACCAGTGCCCGGTATTTACTATTGCTTTTCAGCAAATTTACATTTACCGCTGCCCCAACTGGGAATGGCAGGCTTGTCCTCAGTGCTCCTTCGTTTCCGGGGGTCACTGTAGGAACCGTTACTTCGGGGACTATACTGATGAACCCCGTTTTTGCACATCCCGAAAAGAGCTGGCATGCGGCAAATGCATAGGCGAATAGATTAGGTTTCATAAAGCTATATTTGGTGTTTATAGTTGCGGATGATGCGCTGCCATCCATATTTACAGTCAGCAGCGCGATCAATAAGATAATTGTTAGTTTAAAAGGTATTCTCATATCGGCTATTTATACTTTTCCTGCATTTGCAGATAAAAATCCCTTAAAGCATAAAATGCCAGTTTCTTTTTGCCCGTTTCGGAGATGAGTCCTTTACGGTTCCAGAACTTCTGGTATATTGGATGCTGCCGGCGCGGCGAGCGGAAGTCTGCCAGGATCCATGGTGTCATGCCCCGCAGTCCCGCGATCCTGCCCAGAAGGATGAACTGGTTTTTATACAGCGCTTCCTGATACTCTTCGGTCCACCGTGTATCTTCATCACCATGGAAACCACCCAATGCATCGCCCCCAAACTCGGTAATGACTACTGGCTTTTGGTACTTGATGTCGAACTTATAGGCAGTAATTTCTTTCGGCTTGCCGCCCCAATACCAGCCTGCATATTCATTGAAGCTGACCAGGTCAATTTTTTCTCCCAGAGGATCATTGAGGATAATGGTTTTCCCGTTGCGGTGTACTTCCAATGCTGCTGCTACCAGCCTGGTATCATCCAGTCCGCGGGCTACGGTAGCCAGGTTGCCCATAAACTGATGCCGCGGCTCACTCAAGGGAGTCTCATTCCCGATAGACCAGACGATTACTGC
>JAATFQ010000267.1 GCA_015655115.1 Sphingobacteriales bacterium | reverse complement strand
TGCTCCAGCAGTTCCTGTTTTCGCTGTTCCAGCCTGTCGAGGTTACTTAACCATTCCAGCTTCAGCCGCAGCTCTACCTCCTGTTTCCGGATCACCGTTTCTGTGGTCAGCAATCCTGCCAGTTCTTGTGTATACGCCAGCCGCTCTTCTGCAGTAAGCAGTGGCACATCATTCAGCTTTGCACTTAGCAGCTCTAATTGTGTACGCTCCATCCTTGCTTTCTCATAGGCTGCCATAGATATTTCCGAATAAATACCGGTATCAGTAATTTTCTCCAGCAACTCGCTACGCTCATTCTCATCGGCCTTCAGAAAGCGGGTAAAATCGCCCTGCGACAACATCACTGAACGTAAAAACTGATTGTAATCCAGTCCGCAGAGTGCAACGATAGCCTCCCTTACTTCGTTTAACGGATGTTCAATGATGATAGCACCCGTCAGCGCATCAGAAAGTTCCATCCTGGGTGTTTGCAGCTGCCCGTCTGCCTTACCGCGACTGCGCCTTAATGACCACCGGGAACGGTAAAGTTTATCTTTAACTTCGAATTCTACTTCTGCATAGGATTCTCCCGTATGCCTGGTCATGATCTCGAACACATCTTTATTGTGCCTGTGTACTTTACCATAAAGGGCTACCGTAATAGCATCCAATATAGTAGTTTTGCCTGCTCCTGTTGGCCCTGTAATGGCAAAAAGGCCGCTTTCAGTAAATGGAGGCTTATCGAAATGGATTTCGTGTTTACCTTTTAAAGAGTTGAGGTTTAAAAAACTGATGCTGATGATCTTCATGCGCCTTCTTCGTTTTGTGCCATAGCTTCCATGACTTCATTAAAGGTAAAAAGCAATTCACCTGGATCTTCACCAGGGTACGCTGAGCTGCAGCGCTTTAAAAAGACAGTTTTAGGATCCAGGTCTGTTAAGGCCATCGCTTCTTCAGTCTGTTCATCCAGGTTTTGTGAGGGCCTGATCTTCAGCTGACGCGGAAAAAGACGCTCTATAAAGGGTTTATCGGCAATTAATATATTCAGCTGCTCTTCGAGGTCGAAGATATTTACTGCTGTTTCTACCTGTACTTCTACCCATGCCGGGTACAGGGTATGTGGGTCATCGAGCAGGGAAAGCTTTGCTTTCACCTTTTCAAGGTCGCCTTTGATCCTGATTAATTTACGGGTACAGGGCACTTCCACTTCTGTAAGGCTATGGATCTGTGATCCACGGAATTCCAATACTATAACTTGTTTTTTATCGTCTGTTTCGGAGAAGCTTAAGGGTATAGGCGAGCCCGAATAACGGATGTGGTCCATCTGGTTGATGCGCTGCGGCCTGTGGATATGCCCCAGAGCTACATAGTTGAACACTGCCGGAAACTGGTCGCCCCCAACCTGGCCCAGGTTGCCTACATGGATCTCTTTTTCGCTGTCGGATGTACTTGCACCGGCAGCAAAAAGGTGACCAGTAGCGATTACAGGAACATTGTTAAATTTATAGGTACTGATGAGGGGCACAAACTGCTCGTAATGATCGGTAATACCTTGTTTAATCCGGCTTTCACGTTCTTCAGCAGTTTCTCCTGCTATGGAAAGCCTGATATCCCTGTCCCGCAAAAAGGGAACAGCACAGACTACCAGCGCAAGCATGCCGTCAGCATCGCAGATCTCGATAATCTGATCGGCAAAGTCTTCGGGTACGCCACCAATAATGTGGACGTTAAAATATTTCAACAGTGCCTGTGGCGCATTGAGGGTGCTGATAGAATCATGATTGCCACCTATAATGATGACCTCCCTGCAACAGGTGTCTTTTACCTGCCGCAGAAACCTGTAGTATTGTTCGAAAGCGGTATTCGAGGGACTGCCGGTATCGAAAATATCGCCCGCAACGATGAGTACATCGATTTTTTCTGTCTGTAATGTTTGTATCAGCCAGTTCAGAAATGCCTGATGCTCATCTGTCCGCTCACTCTGCTCGAGCTTTTTACCAAGGTGCCAGTCTGCCGTATGAAGAATTCTCATTGTCGCTTGCTAAATTAAGCAATTGCGCAGACAAATGTCCCATCTGTGATGTTAGAATTTGTTTACCCAGGGGCGCGATGCGGTGGGGGTCTTCCAGATTTTGAATCCCCCAGATTCGATGTTTTACTGATTTGAGGCCTTAAATATTTTGGCCCTTAAGGATTTGAAGCCTTGCTAAGAGGGGTTTTATTGATTTGCTTCCTGATGCTTTGCTAATGCTTTCCTGATCTGTGCTGATACCTAATAAGGCATCAGCGCAGCAGCAAAACCATGATGGCTAAAAAGAGCGGTAATTTCCGGCTGCCGCTCGGGCTGACAGACCACTCTCAGTACTTTATCTTCATCATCAAGGTCGACAGTCCATTTACCTTTGCCAAGAAGCTTGTTCAGCGGTTTCCTGATCTGTTCAAGGCTTTCCTTTCCCTCCAGTGAAGTGCTGAAGACCAGCACTACGCTGCTTTCTCCAGCTTTTACGGTGTCCACCATCATCGGCCTCAGGTTTTCTGCATGATATGCAGAAAACCCGATATAATTGATTACTTCCGACCAGAATGTCGGGTTGAGTGTAGATTGTGTGTTCATTATTTCCAGCCTCCTCCAAGGGCTTTATAAAGTTCAACGTTGGCACTTAGCTGTGCTGTTTTAATTGCTGCAAGGTCAAGTTCACTTTGCAGTGCATTTTGTTGGGCATTGATGACTTCCAGATAGTTGGCCATTCCGCTTTTAAATAAGAGACTGGCATTCTGCATTCCACTTTGTACGACTTTCACTCTTTTATCGGCTATCACATATTGCTGTTTCAGCTTCTCAATTTTCACCAGCTCATCTGCTACTTCTCCCAGGGCCGACAGAACGCTGGACCTGAACTGAAGAACAGATTTCTCGCGGTCTACCATAGCAACATCGTACTGTGTCCTCAGCTGCTTACGCTGAAAAATGGGTTGTGTAATGCCTCCCGCAACTACTCCAAAAAGAGAAGCAGGAATATTGAACCAGTTACTCGTTTTAAATGAATTTAGTCCCCCGGAAGCCGTGATCACCAACGAAGGGTACATATTTGCTTTTGCAATCCCGGTTTTCGCATTGGCCTTCACCAGCTCCAGTTCTGCCATTTTCACATCAGGCCTCAGGCTGACCATTCCGGCAGGGATACCCGTGCCCAGTTGTTCCTGTACAACCAGTGTATTCAGCTTGCCGATCCTCGCAATTGTCTGAGGAAAAGCACCGGTAAGAATACTGAGTGCATTTTCTTCAATGGTAATATTCTGCTCCAGTTGGGGCACTAATCCCGCTGCAACTAGCTGCTGTGCTTCAGCCTGCTGGATAGCCAGTGAGGTTACCTGACCTGCATCGAACTGCATTTTGATGATATTGAGCGTGCTGTCGTTCAAAGCAAGGTTCTTTTTAGCAATATCCAGCTGAGTATCAAGCATGATCAGCCTGTAGAAGCTTTGTGCTACATTAGCCACCAGCCTGGTTTGTATCGCTTTTCTGGCTTCGGCAGATTGCAGGTAGGCCGCCCCGGCAGCATTTCGCTGACTGGCGATTTTGCGCCAGATATCCGCTTCCCAGCTGAGTCCGCCGGATACGGTATAGTCTTCGATATGCTTACTATCAGCAAACTGACTGATTGTCAATCCGTTTAAACTGTTATCCGACGGGCGGCTGGAGTTGGCCGTGATTTTCAGATTCAACTCCGGCACGTTGCCCAGTTTTGCCTGTTTAAATACAAGAGACGCTGCCTCCATATTTTTTAAGGCGATCTGCATATCATAATTTCTAAGGATAGCAGAGTCTATCAGATTCCGGATAGCTTCTTCCCTGAAGAAATCCTTATATGGAAGTGTAGCAATACTGGAATCAGTACCCCTGTTGATACTGCCCCTGAATTGTTCAGGAGCCGCATCAAGGGGCTTGGGTATATCTTTTGCAACTTTACACCCACTGGCAACCAGTAGTAATAAAAGAGCTATATAAAGGTGATTATACGGTTTCATAATGAGGGATACTGTTAGTGTGTATAGGTTGGGTTTCTGGTTGTGGCCTGCCTGTAATTTTCTCCTGCAGGTACTGGAAGATGACAAAGAGCACTGGGATAATAAATAATCCGAGGATAACCCCGCTGATCATTCCTCCTGCCGCACCAATACTGATAGAGTGGTTTCCCAGGGCCGAAGGACCTACGGCACGCATCATCGGAATCAGTCCCACTACAAAGGCAAGGGAAGTCATGATGATAGGGCGTAAACGTAGCCTGGCGGCTTCCAAAGCAGAGGAAACCAGCGACTTGCCCGCTCTGCGGCGCTGTACGGCAAACTCTACGATCAGGATCGCATTTTTAGCGAGGAGGCCGATGAGCATGACCAGTGCTACCTGCACATAGATATTATTCTCAATTCCTGTTAAGCCTATGGCGGCGAAAACACCGAACACACCAGTAGGAATGGATAAGATAACGGCAAGCGGCAGGATATAGCTTTCATACTGTGCCGATAAAAGGAAGTAAACAAAGGCCAGACAAAGGCTGAAAATGATGACCGACTGTCCGCCGGAAGTGATTTCCTCTTTCGTAATCCCCGAAAATTCGTAAGAATAACCTGCAGGGAGCTGCTGTGCAGCAACTTCTTCGACCGCTTTAATCGCATCACCTGAACTATATCCGGGTTTCGCCATTGCATTGACCCCGATAGAGGTAAACAGGTTGTATCTCGAAGCAGTTTCCGGACCAAATACACGGTTTAACTTCACCAGTGTACTTACGGGTACCATCTCCCCTACATTGTTTTTTACATAAATCCCATCCATGGCCGACGGGTCGGCACGGTCGGCAATATCTGCCTGTACCATCACCCTGTAGTACTTACCGAAGCGGTTAAAGTCTGAAGCCTGTGAACTTCCGAAATAAGCCTGCATGGATTGCAGGATATCTTTGGTAGATACGCCCAGCTGCTCAGCTTTAGCTTCATCGATTTTCATTTCCAGTTGCGGATAATCTGCCTTGAAGGAAGTAAAGGCTACAGCAATCTCGGGACGTTTCATCAGCTCCCCAATAAAATTATTGGCTATACCGCTAAACTTATCCAGTTTGCCGCCAGTTTTATCCTGCAATACAAAGTCAAGTCCGTCTACATTACTGAAACCCGGAACGGTAGGGAAAGTAAAGACAAAGAAGTTAGCGCCTTTAATGGTTGACAGTTGTGCGTTGACCATACCGATAATCTTATTGATATCTTTTTCTTCTCCACGCTCTTCTGTAGGTTTCAGCAGGATAAATGCTGTACCCGACGAAGGACTGGTAGATTGAGTAAGCACATTAAAGCCGGAAAGCGCCATAAACAATTTAGTGAAAGGGGCCTTTTGCAATTTTTCCTGCGCTTCATGTATGGCTGCTTTACTTCTTTCCAATGAGGCACCTGCAGGCATAGACATAGAAATGGCAATGAAGCCCTGATCTTCCGAAGGAATAAAGCCTGTTGGTGTTTTCTTCACCATCCATACTGTAGCCAGGATCACGATGGCCAGACCTGTAAGTCCGACCCATTTCACACGGATCAGGTATTTTAAGGTACCTACATACCTGCGTGTCATAGAATCAAAACTTTTATTGAAGCCAGTGAAAAAGCGTTGTTTGAAAGTTTTCTTCACTATATTACCTGCATGGTCATGATCGATCTGCTTTAAGAATAAAGCACATAAAGCCGGACTCAGTGTAAGCGCATTTACGGCCGAAATCACGATAGCTATAGCTAGTGTAAAGGCAAACTGACGGTAAAATACCCCTGTAGATCCTTCCATAAAACCTACCGGAAGGAACACAGCACTCATGACCAGCGTAATAGAAATAATGGCGCCTGTAATCTCGTGCATTGCTGCTGCTGTTGCAGGTTTAGGCCCTATATTCTGATGCTCCATCTTGGCATGTACCGCCTCGACCACAACAATTGCATCATCGACCACAATACCTATGGCGAGTATCAAAGCAAATAAGGTAAGCAGGTTAATGGAGAAGCCGAATAGCTGCATGAAGAAAAACGTTCCCAAAATAGCCACAGGAACTGCAATTGCCGGAATTAGTGTAGAACGGAAGTCCTGCAGGAAAATAAATACCACGATAAACACAAGGATAAATGCTTCTACCAGGGTATGGATAACCTGCTCGATCGACTGATCCAGCGAAACTTTTGTACTATATAAAACAGTGTATTTCACTCCCTTAGGGAATTCTTTCTCTGCTTTTTTCATGAACTTCTCAACAGCAATCTGAATATCGTTTGCATTAGAGCCACTGATCTGCTGCACAGCCACGTTTAAGCCCATCTTACCATTTAAGCGGGTTTCACTAGTATAGGTATAAGCACCAAATTCAACTCTTGCCACATCTTTCAGACGCAGGAATGAACCATCTGCATTGGAACGGATTATAATATCTTCATATTCGGTAGCCTTGTTGAGCTTGCCCTTATATTTAATCACATATTCAAACGCATTATTGCTGCTTTCGCCGAATTTTCCGGGCGCTGCTTCGAGGTTTTTATCTTTAATTTTGGCGATGACATCATTAGGTGTCAGGTTATAGGTAGCCATCTGTGCAGGGTTTAACCATACACGCATAGAGTAATCTTTGTTACTTCCGAAGATGATCGCCTGACCAACACCGGGAATCCTTTTGATCTCGGGAACGATATTGATAGCCGCATAGTTGGCCATGAAGGTCTGATCGTAACTTTTAGGATCATCAGTATACATGTTAACTACCATGATCAGACTGTTCTGCTGTTTGGCTGTAGTTACACCTGCCTGTATTACTTCTGCAGGAAGCTGGCTTGTGGCCTGCGACACCCTGTTCTGCACGTTAACGGCAGCCTGATCGGGGTCTGTTCCCAACTTGAAATATACAGTAATGACCAGTGAACCATCATTACTCGCTGTTGAGCTCATGTAGCTCATATTTTCTACTCCGTTGATGGCTTCTTCCAGAGAGGGAGCTACCGACCGGAGCACGGTCTCGGCATTTGCTCCCGGGTAAAGGGCGGTTACCTGTACCGCGGGCGGAGCGATATCAGGAAATTGCTGCAAGGGCAGCCTTGTTAGTCCGAGTACGCCGAGTATCACCAATAGGATGGAAATAACCGTCGCCAGAACTGGTCTGTCAATAAATTTCTTAAACATGATTTCTTAAATTATCTTGATATTATCTTGATACTGTCCGATTATCTTAATGGTCTTTGATGATCCTGATGCTGATTCTTTAGCCCGATGATTCTTTATCCCGATGCTCATTCCTTAGCTTGATCCTCTCAGATTATTTTGATCCTCTTAGATTACCTTGATGCTGTTTTTATAGGTTCCTCTTTTAATTTCTCAGGCTGAATGGTATCGCCATCTTTCAGTTTATCAATACCATCGAACACGATCCTGTCTCCTGCTTTTAATCCTTCTTTGATGAGGTAGTTTGCACCGCTGGTACCGGCAATGATGATAGGCTGTTTGCTTACCTTATTTGCTACATTCACAGTGAAGACGAATGTTTTGTCCTGTACTTCTACAGTAGACGACTGAGGGATTAAAATCGTATTGTCGTGTTCCAGGCTTAGCCTGATCTTACCAGTGTTACCAGATCTCAGTAGTCCGGCCTGATTAGGAAAAGTAGCCCTGAGTGTGATCGCTCCTGTTTGTTTGTCAAACTGTCCGTCAACCATGTCTATTTTCCCTTTCTGGGCATAGATAGTATAATCTGCAAGTACCAGATCGACCTTAGGCAAATGCTGTAGTCGCTCTGCAACGGTCTTACCGGGATATTTAGCATTAAAATTGATGAAGTCATCTTCACCAAGGGAGAAGTATACATGTACTTCATGTGTATCCGAAAGCTGAGTAAGCGGACTCACATCTCCCGGAGCTACCAGGCTTCCCTGTTTTTTAGGAAGTCGGCCTACATATCCGCTTACAGGTGCTTTGATAACTGTATAGCCAAGGTTAATGTTGGCCGAAGCTACCGCTGCCTTTGCCTGTTCTGCATTTGCTTCTGCAGCCTGGTAGGCCGCTTTGGCACTTTTCAGCTGAAAGTCAGATACCACCTTGTTCTGCACCAGTGGCGTCAGTTTATCTACTTCCAGCTTTGCATTGAGTACTGCTGCCTGTGCAGAATGCAGTGCAGCTTTAGCGTTGTTCAATGCTTCCCTGAAAGGGAGGTCGTTGATTTTAAATAAAGGCTGGTTCTTTTGAACCAGGGCACCTTCAGTTACAAATATCCGATCCAGCGCTCCGGAAACCTGCGGGCGGATCTCCAGGTCGACCGCACCCTGTATGGAAGCAGGATATTCAATAAATGTAGTTTCAGCGCCACTAGTCAGTGTAATCACCGGAAGGGACTGGACTACAGGAGCTTGATTTGGAATTTTATCGCTGGAACAAGCAGCGAAAAATATGGCGATGAGTAATAGTGATGATTTCATAACGTCAATTAATTGTTTAACACTGTTAAGTGTCAGGATAAAAAAATAGGATAATTAGTGTACAGTGATGTGGTGTTTAACAGGTAATATTTTATCTAACAGCGTTAGATGATTAGGCAAAAAAAACGCGGGCTTCTTTACGGCACGTATAACTTTCGTCCTGTAAGTGTAAGTAATTGAGTATAGATAATTTAACAGTGTTAAGTACTCCATAAAAAAAAGAGATTAGTCGTTAATAGATTTAATAATTCCGTGAATAGCATCTTTAAGGATATGCTGGTTCATCTCGTCGTTGGTACCTTTTTGTACCAGGTTAATTGAAATCAGTCCGTGAATAATAGACCAGAAAGTAAAGTATTTCCTGCACACGATTTCTTCAGATGGATTTTTGTCGATCATAATGTCTGCAATAACATCACGCACTAACATAGCTGCTGCTGCGGCTTCAGGAAGTGTTTTTGTCATTTCACAACAACTCGTATCTACGCCATACATCAATTTGTACAATGGCTTGTTTGCAAATGCAAAATCCCAGTAGGCTGTCCACATCGCTTCCAGCTGTTTTTCCGGCAGTTCATGTGCAGCTTTTGCTTCTCTGAATTTATTCAGCAGCAACCCATTCCCTTTACGCGTAAGCTCTACAAGGATACCTTCTTTGTTCTCAAAATATTCATAAATTATCGGTGCTGTATATTCGATCTTATCGGCAATTTTCCGCATACTCAACGCCTGCCATCCGTCTTCGTTTACAATTTGTAAAGCTGCATCGAGGATGTTGACCCTTGTTTCTTCTTTAATTCTGATAATTCTTTCTTTACTGCCCATGGCGAATATATTACTGTGTAAATAATCTAACAGCGTTAAACAAATGTAGAACTACTTTTTAAATACTGTATCAGTGTATTGTCAAATCTGATTATTGGACTTCCAATCCGTCAATACTGACATTCACTGCATCTATAGCTTTTAAACGAACAATATAGGTTCCTGCATTGATCATTGTGCCTGTAGTGGTGTTTACATAGTTCCATTTCCCAGCTTTAGTTGGCATAAGGGCGATCGTTTCTGGCTTCTTCATCACTGTTCCGTCGAGCGCAAGCACTTCAATGGTGGCAGTGTTTTCCCGATCAAAGGGGTTGTGGTATTTCAACGTAAGCGAATAGGTGTCGGCTACGCCAACATGAATTTTGAATACAATTTCGCTACCTGCATTTTGCTTAAAGCTGAGCCTTTCTTTGTCCATCAGCATTTGTTTCGTTACGCCTTTTGATTCAGGAAATGCTTTTATGGCGGTATAGTTGGTTGCCGTTTTCAAATCGTATGCCGGAGCGAGGTTACTTGAAGAAGTAATCGCTACGGTGAGCGGTAAGTCTGGATTGCTTTGACCGGATAGTTGTAGTTGCACAGGATCTCCTTTTAAATATCTCTTTTTATAGAGTCTAAAGTGCACTCCTTTTGAATTGCTGAGAGAGGTGTGTGTATCTTCATAACCAGTTAACCAACCTGGGATAGTCTCAGTTTGCTGCATTTCTGGTGCAACATATACAACAGCATCTTGTGTCAGAGTAAACGATATGTGCTGTACAGATTCCGCTGCATTGGTATGGAACCATTCTGCGCCAAATAATTCTGCTGGCAGGGCACTGAAGTCTTCCCCCAGATCCATCCATGCTTTCAGATATCCTGAACCTGAAATATTATTATTCAGCTGCAGCTGCGCTGTTATTCCCGGCGATGCGGGAGCAGGTTTAATGCTAATATCCGTACTTGCTATTGCTATGGCCGAAATAAGTGCCTGCCCGGCCTTTACTTCAGGGAAAGATATACAAAGCTGACCGCCGCTTACTTTTACTTTTACAGTTTTCTTTAAGGCACCATCATGGCCGGCTTCTTTCCAGATATCGAGATCTTTAAGCACTACCTGATTATTGACCGCCACATCAAATAAACGCCATCCCGTACAATCGGCCCCACCCCCAGTACCTAACCAGGGTTCTATAAAATAAAGCTCAACAAGATAATCCCCGTCAGGAACAGGAAATTCAAATTTGAGCTGGTCTCTCCCATAACGAAAAGTCTGAAAGAGCTTCCAGTCGGCCGTTCCTTTAACAGGATCGAATGTGCGGCGCTGACTGGCGAAATAAGCAGGTATCCCCGGAAAAGAAGCGGCCCATGAAGTAGAACCCCAGCTATCTTTATCCGTACGCTGCCTGTCGCCCGTCCATAAATTGCCCATCGTATCCGTATAATCGGGACCACCTGCATTTACACGATACAGGTATTTGTATCCTGCCTCAGCCTTTAATGGTACTGCATCCTGATTAAAGTCTCTAAAGTTTGGTGATGAAGGAAGGTAATTCAGTATGATATAGTCTTTCGCCACTGCTTTCCCGTTCACATAGCCTACAGCATAAAGTACGTTATAATCTATCTTCGCTTTGTCCCATTGGAAATGGGTACCAATGCCATTTCTCTTTTTTCTACCCAGGGAAAGGGAATTAACATCATTAAAAAGTTCAACCTCGTCGCAATTGGAGTACACGGAGATACTGTCTTTAATTCCCGCATGCAGCCATCTTTCAGGCCAGGTATGGGAAACGATGTAGACCATTGGTGAGGTATTTTTCGGAGCATAGTTGGCGCGGAACAAATAATATACATCCAGCGGTTCTTCCCATGGGGTAAGCAGCCCCTTGTAATTTACAGGACCTACCCGGTCGAGTTCTCTGAACCCTTCCCCTCCCTGCACGCGGCCGGGATTATCATGCGAGTTGAACAGCCAGAAAAAATGCCCTGCAGTTTTGTCTTTCGCCTGTTCACCTAGCCTGATCTTGGTCTCCATGAGCTGTGCCATCTTGTTTTCACTGTTGGGTGCCGACTGATTAAACGGGCCTTCGGTATGAAGGTCTATTGTTCTCCAGGCACCATACTCTCCTACCAGCACCTGCCGCTCTATATCTTTGGCATAATCCAGCGGATCGCCCCCATAAGTTCCTGTCCAGTTCTGCGGCACGTCCCAGTCGGTCCCTTTCCCACCATTGCAGGTAGTTACTTTGCGCTGTGAAGAGGCGGTAGGGTCCATCTCCCTGATGATAGCGGTACATTCCCGCGCGAAATCTTCGGGCAGGGTACTCTCATTCTCTAATCCCCATAAAACTATAGAGGGACTATTTCTGCGTTCTTTTACCCATTCGCGCAGGTTATTTTTGAAGTTCTTTCTAAATTCCGGTGTATCATACCAAATATGTGCTGCCAGTTGCGTCCAGCTTAAGACGCCCAGGCGATCCCAATATTCCTGATACCTGAGGTTATGCGGCTGATGTGCATCGCGAAAAGCATTGAAGCCAGCAGCTTTGATCTGCATCACGCGCGATCTGATCTGCCCGGCACTAAAGGCATGACTATTGCCAATTATATGCTCATACTCGGCAATTCCATTGATGAATACGGGTTTACCATTCAGCAAAAACTGCTTTTTATTAACAGCATCGCCTATAGGCCAGCTGATCCAGCGAATGCCATATGGCGTTTTTGTAGCGTCAATGCACTTATTATTTTCTATGATCTGCGTATGCAGGGTATATAAATAAGGCGACTCCAGGGACCAGAGCTGCGGCTGCAAAACTTTCAGGTCCTGCAAAATATTTTTCGTCTGCCCCCCTAAAAGGGTGGCCTTGCTGTTAACAGACTTTAAGATGTGTCCGGAACTATCCAGCAGCTGATTGCTAATAGTTACCTGTCTTATCTTCTGACTGTAGTTTTTAAGTTCCGTAGTGAATTTTAGTGCTGCAGATTCCTTTGAGATTTTATTGTCATTCCAGATATGGACCCCAAAAGGTTCTACCCTAACGCTATTGGTAATAATAAGGCTTACAGGCCTGAAAATCCCCATTGGCTGTGATCCTTCAGAAAAACCACGTTCAGTGGAACTGCCACCATCTACCCATGGAAGGTCCTGGATGTTCCTGGGATGATCGGCTCTGACGCTTAATATATTCTGCTGGTTGTTCAGTAAAACTGATTTAGTTATATCGAGGGTAAATGTCGTTCTGCCGCCCGCATGTTCGCCTACTTTGATACCATTGAGGTAAACAGTAGCATAAGAGCCTACACCTTCAAAAAAAAGGAAATAATGCCGGTCTTTTTTCTTTGCTGCTATTTTAAATACCCTGCGGTACCATGCATAACCATGACGGTTGCCGGCAAGCAGCCTGCGGTATCCTTCGTACTTGTCCCAGGTATGGGGAATAGTAACCTGTTTCCATTGATGATCGTCAAAATTTTTATTTTCAAAGCCTTTTGGACCTGATGCGAGACTGTCTTCCGCAATACTTTTCCAGTTGTTATTGAGGCTGATGACAGTCCTGGAAGACGTTGTGCTGGTTTCAGCTATTGCATCGATCAGCATTGACTGTGCTGCGTTCCGTCCTGTATTCTGCGCTGGATTTTCTTTCTTTTGCGTTGCAACTTCTTCCGCCTTTTGCGCAGATACAGCGGTAACATTTAAAAGCAGCAGCGTTAGAAATATCACTAACGCCGACTGCTTTTTACACACAAAGTTCATTTTATACACAAAATTCTTATTATTCATAAAACTTTAGTCCGCCGTTAAAAGTGTAAACTTTACCTGCCTCAGTAGGCATATTGATCTCTTTTCCATTGTACCGCAGCAGGCAATTATTCCCGGCTTTAGAAAATACCTGTACACTTTGCAGCTGGTTATTATCCCATTTCATGTTGAGCACAAAACCGCCCCTTGCACAGATTCCATGTACCTCTCCGGAAGAAAGGTCATCCGGCAGCGCCGGTAAAAGATCAATATAGCGGGTATGGCTTTGCAGCAGCATCTCTGCAATTCCCGCAGCACCACCAAAATTCCCGTCAATCTGGAATGGGGGGTGCGCATCAAAGAGATTGAGATAAGCGCCTCCACCCAGTTCTACAGGGCTGACAAGCATCTTTATCATTTTCATTGCATGGTTACCTTCTTTGAAACGTGCCCAGAAGTTGATTTTCCAGGCCAGGCTCCATCCTGTACCCTCGTCGCCCCTAAAAATTAGGGATTGCTTTGCGGCTTTCATCAGCGCCGGGTTTTCCCAGGTAATATCATTACCGGGATGTACACCCCAGAGATGCGACACATGGCGATGTTTATTTTCCGGATCGTCTTTATCTTCGAGCCATTCCTGCAGCTGTCCGTATTTACCGATCTGGCTTGGTGCAATCTGTTTATATTTCTCTTGCAGTACTATGCTGAATGCCGTATCGGTATGCAGGATCGCTGCTGCCGCTATACAGTTTCTAAAGAGGGTACGGATAATCTGATGGTCCATTGATGGCCCTGCTACCATACCGCCATTTTCAGGCGAGTTAGAGGGTGTACTCAGTAACCAGCCAGTTTTAGGGTCTTTAGTCAGGAAATCTACAAAAAACTGTGCCGCTGACTTCATCTGCGGGTAAGCCCTGCTGGCTAAAAACTGTTTATCCTGACTGAAGAGATAGTGCTCCCATAAATCCATGGTTAACCATGCTGCCCCGGTTACCCATATCCCGTGTGTGGCCGAGTTGATCGGTGCTGTGGCCCGCCAGATGTCAGTATTGTGATGCAATACCCAGCCCGAAGCATTATAATGTGTCATGGCTGTCTTCTTTCCGCTTTCTGCCAGCTCATCGATCATGTTGAACAATGGCTCGTGCATGGGCGAAAGGTTCAGCAACTCTGCCGGCCAGTAATTCATTTCCAGGTTGATGTTAGTGGTATACTTACTGCCCCAAGAAGGTGAAAGCTGGTCATTCCACAAACCTTGTAAGTTAGGCGGCTGAGTGCCCGGCCGGGAGCTGGAAATCAGCAGGTACCTGCCATATTGCAGATATAAAGCAGCAAATGAAGGATCATTGCCTTTATTGAAGCTTTCCAGCCTGAGGTTTGTAGGCTTGCTGACAACCGGGTTTTCTATAGCGCTCTTGTTTCCGAGACGGATAGAGAAGGTGTTATAATATTTCTGGTACTCCAGAATGTGTTCTTTGCGCAGTT
The DNA here is from genome assembly GCA_015655115.1 of Sphingobacteriales bacterium. Taxonomy (GTDB): domain Bacteria; phylum Bacteroidota; class Bacteroidia; order Sphingobacteriales; family Sphingobacteriaceae; genus Pedobacter. The sequence continues at coordinate 7,571 of JAATFQ010000267.1, read as the reverse complement.
GAACATAGGATTTATGCTGCAACTGAGCTACCGTTTGACGACAGCTTAAACCAGGATTTCCGGAGACATTTTTATAGTTGATATAATTGGTTGCTGCGGCAAGGTAGAGTGTAACCTCATCGGCATGGCGGACTTGCATCTGTCCGTTTTTAAGTATTAGCTTTCCTTTGGTGACTACGGCATTTAAAAAGCTCTCGCCCCTTAATGCCCCATTTCTTACTTTGACCGACATGCCGATGGTATGGCTGTCGATGGTGCTGAAGGATGCATTTTTATGAGGACTGCTTAGGGCGGCAGAAAAGTTAATGCTCCCCGGCTTGTCTGCCTTCAAATGAATGACGATGACCTGGTTGGGCTGACTCACGAAGTATTCTCTGGTATAATGTACACCGTTCAGCGTATAGCTCGTTGTGGAAATAGCGGTATTAAGTGCAAGATCACGTTTATAACCAGCAGCCTGGCTATCATCAAAATTAGCAGCATGGCTGTCATCGATAGCACCGCCAGTATCTCCAAAGTTTAGACGCAGGTCGCCGAAGGGCTGATAGTCAGCCTGAAAATGTGGCACCGCAGGCGGTTCATCGTCTTGTATCTTGTACTTCCAGAGTCCATTTAAGGAAATAGCTTTAATGCCGCCTTCTTTTACAGGATAAATGGAGATATGTTTGGTAGTATCCTTATAACCGGCAATCCCCCCTTTATCGAAATAATTCAGCACCTGTACAGACAACACATTTTTACCTGCTTTCAATAATTTAGCCGGTATCAGGTATTTGCGGGTGCCCGTTCCCTCCGTAGTACCGATAAGCGTGCCATTGATATAGGTAAAATCCTGATCCCTGATCCTGTTGAGATCCAGCATAAAATCCTGGTCCCCATGGCTAACCTTCTGCTTATCGAAGTCGGCCGGCAAATTGAAGCTTGTCCTGAGCCATACAGCTCCATCCATACCTTCGAGTCCTGCAGTTTCCCATCCTTCATAAGCAGGTACTTGTATAGTTTTCCATTTACTGTCGTCATAATTAGCTAAAGCAGGATTCCCTGTCATGCCCTTGAGCGCACGCATGGCATCGAACCATTCCTTTTTATTGCCAGGCAGACTTTGCAGTCCCATGAACTTCTCGTCGCCGAGTTTCTCCGCCTCGGCCTGTTTACCCTCTGAAAGCAGCCTGCGAATTTCAGGCAGGTATGCTGCGGCACCAGGATGGTCATAATTCCGCGGCTCCCCGGTCCACAAAGTTTCTTCGTTGAACTGGATCCTGTCATTGCTTATTCCGCCAAACACCATAGCACCCAGACGCCCATTACCTATTGGAAGGGCATCAGTCCATTTCAGCGCTGGCTGGGTATACCAAAGGCGATCATCCTGCTGTACCTGCTCATTAAATGATGCCTTTTGCTGATATTTCTTATTTTTCTGCTGCGCGGATTTCAGTGATTTTTGCTTTGGATGAGGCTTGCTTTTCTCCTGTGCATTTACAGGAAAGAACATTTGATTGATCAACAACAAACCGATACCTAAAATCCTGCCTATAAACATTAGCGTTTAGCTTTTACAAAATTACCGAATAACAAGACCTGTGCAGCAGCGACATCCTCTTTCTGAGCAACAGGCGTATTTACCTTCCCGAAGTTATTGCCCTGAACTGTTATATTTTTTGTGTTTTTACCTTCCAGACTTAAGAAAATATCAGTTGCCACAAAGGGAGAAGCATTCGTCACGAATACGTCTTCAACATTTGTGAAGCGTAAAACAGGTACGCCCGATAGCGGTGTATAATCCTGCAATCCGTTAACCTTAAGCTGCTTCACATTTTCAGCAGTAACAGCGGACCCTGTTACAGTATTTAGCTGTACATTATTAAACTCGATCTTATTGGCTTCCTTAATGATAAAACCTGTCTGTGCATCAAGGTTTATGTTATTGAATGTGACATTTTCTATAGGCATTTCTTCCAGGCCATTTAAATAACCAGCTTGTTTTACCTGTCCGGTAATATTGCTGAAATGTATATTCCTGAATAATGGAGTCCGTTCAGTAACTGCTTCAGCCCCGGTTTTTGCATATTGCATATCCAGCACTATCGCCTGGTCCCTGATATTTTTCATGATGATATTATCTACCCTGATATCTTCCACTATGCCGCCACGGCCTCTGGCAGTTTTAATCCTGATGCCGCGGTCTGTGCCATCAAAAATACAGTTAGAGATCGCAATTTTCTTTACGCCGCCAGACATTTCACTGCCTATCACCACGCCACCGTGACCGGAGAGCATAGTACAATTGGTGATCGTGTGATTCTCTGCCGGCACGTTCATTTTTCTGCCGGCCCTGTCTTTGCCGGATTTAATAGTAATACAATCATCACCTACAGTGATATGGCAATCAGAGATATGCACATACTTGCATGACTCAGGATTTATGCCATCGGTATTGGGCGATGGAGGGTTATTAATAGTGATTCCTTTAATGGTTACATTCTCACAAAACTCAGGGTTAACCGTCCAGAATGGAGAATTACGAATGGTTATCCCTTCAATCAATACATTATTACAGTTCATAAACTGTATAAACGGCGGACGCAGGAAACCTCTTTCTATCCATCCCGGAAGATCAGGAGCCAGCACATTTTTATTAAGGCGTTTAAACTCATCCTGCCATTTTGAACCCGGCGAGGTTTTGACATATACTTCAGAGTATGCCCACCATTTTTTGCCGTGGCCATCTATGATTCCCCTGCCAGTGATGGTAATGTTCTTCAGGTCCTCACCATAAAAAAGAGGTGAAAAATTCATGACGTCAGTACCTTCCCAGCGGCTGGACACCATCGGCATATAATCGTCAAAGTTATCACTGAAGTGGATTTCAGCACCCGCATCAATCATAATGGTGATGTTACTTTTAAGATGTATTGGCCCTGTGAGGTATTTTCCTGCCGGAAAGTAAACTGTACCTCCCCCGGTTTTTGCCGCAGCATCAATAGCTTTAGCTATCGCCACTGTAGCAATTTTACTGCTGTCGTTCTTTACGCCATATTTTAACACATTAAAATAATCCTGTGCAGAAACATTTAAAACGGGACAGACAAATAAAAATAAAAAGAATAGGCAGCTATTTACAGACTTTGACAGATTAGTGAGTTTCATCAGTATAATTGATTTTTTAATGATTAAGGCTGTTTATTTTAATGATACAGCTGTTTGCTTAATAATACGGCTGGGTTATTTTAATTTTGTTTTCAAAGGTTTAAGCTTTTTAGCATGGCCAATTTCAACGCCATCAGCATAAACATGCAATCCTTGTCCTTTACCATATTTCTTACCGTCTTTATCCCACAGCACAGTGATCGCATGCCCATGGTAAGCAACATTATCAAGGCAAAACCAATCCCATGTTTGTTCAGGGATCAGCGGGCGAATCTCCAGTATATTATCTTTTCCAGGTTTTAAGCCGACAAGGTCACTGATCACTAGATCTGTAAAACCCGAGTGGTTGTAAAAACGGCTTCTTGGGTTATCACCTTTCAGCCATTCTCCATTTTTTTCATCCTGGTATTCGCCGATATAAGTTTTTCCATTCATGACATGAGAAAGGGCATACTTACGGAATTCTTTATAAAACACAGTACTGTTCATACTGCCATGAGATTTGTAATTATTCAGGAGGTTGGATAATGCTTTAAGATCCTGTGTAGTGGCATAAGGCCAGATGGGCCCATCCCATTCGCAGCCGTGGCCAGAGCCATGGGTACGGAATAAAGGGTGCCTTCTTTCGGCGGTTGTTAATCCCCATGGGGCAGAGAAACCAGCGGTATCAATCAGCTGATCCCAGGCTTTAGCATAGCCGGCTTTATCTGGCGGAAGATTGAAATACCAGGGAATTAATCCTATCGCCTCGCGCACGTCAGCAAAGCCACCTTTTTCTTTTTGAACTTTAAAAAATGAAGCTTGCTCATCCCACAGTTGCTCAACTACCAGCTTTTTCAGTGTATTGGCTTTGCCCTGATATTTCTGTACAAGACTGTCGGCACCAATAGCAACACCAATGTTAGCCAATGCCGCTGCATTGCCATACATATAGCTATTTATTGTAGGCCTGATATTTTTTTCTTTGCGGGAGCCACTGATGGATTCTTCCATAGCGTCTTTTACGTCGAACTGCCAGAATAATTGGTTAGGCAACTGGCGCTCTTTTTCCCACAGCTGGTAGTCGGCCGTTAATGCCGGAACACTTTTACGTAAAAAATCTTTATCACCATTGACCAGGTAAAGCTGATAAACAGCATCATCTACCCAGCTGCTGAAGTTGTGAAAGTGAGGCTTAGGCGTTGCCTTATCCACCTCCAGCCAGTAAGTAATGTATTTCTCGGCAAATTCTGTATTGTGCAACCAGCGCGATTCATAAATCTGATGGCCTAGCGCGCTGCTGATTGCATTGTACTTACTGCCATGTTTCATGGGCGTGATAAACTCTGTAAAAACATATCCCTCAGGGGTCTGTTTCAAGTGTTTACGAAGCGTCCACCATCTGTAATAATAGATTTTCTGGATAGCAGAATCGGGACATTCGAAAAGCGGCACATTGGCCGACAGCCATTGGTAGGTATCTGCGTTGCTCACAAAATTCTTTACATCTTCTGTAGTATCCAGGGAGTTGAAATAGGCGATATCCTTTTTCATCATTTCCGGATGGAGCACCTGGGGACCAGTTTTCTGTGCCATGGCTCCTGTAGTGCATACCGAAGTATATACTGCCAGGCCAATCAAACAAGCTATGTTTTTCAGACCATTATTTACCAGCTTATTTTTCAAACCCGCCATATCTATATTCAATCGCATCATACTCATATTAAATCTTTTATATATTATAATATTTTATTCAAATAACCAGTCAATATCTTTACTCTTGCCATCGAGCCCTGCATTATAAATGCGGATAGGTTCCTTATCGTCGATAAAGCCTAAGATCATACATGCACCTTTAGCCAGGGTGAGCGTATGTGTACCTTCAGCAAAGGAATAAGCATGGATATTCATGATCGGATATCCTTTTACAATCAGTGCATTAGACAATTTTGCTTCAGCCTGACCGTAGTTGTTGGCAGACGCATCAATTTCAAGCTCCGGTGCGGGAGCATAAGGCATTCCTTTCTGATTAAAATAGCCAACCAATACCTTCACAGGTTTAGAAGTTTTAAATTCCAGTGAAGTACCGTTTTTAACCTGATCAGCTTTAGAGAAAGCGATACCCTTCAGTCCGCTTAATTCTTCTGCGTAGGCACTTACCGCAGAGGCCGTATCAGTAAATACCTTTGCGCCTGCTGCTATTTTGTAAAATCCTGCTGTTTTAGTGATCAGCTTTACATCTGCATTTTTAAAAGGCTTAACTTTCTCCTTCACGACAGCGACATTTGCTCTGAGAGAGTCAATACTTCTTTTAAAATTGACCATTTCCTTTTGATAAACAGGCAGCATTTCTTTCCATTCGATGAAGGTTTTATCCACGCCGCGCATTGGGATTTTACGCTGTTTAGTCTGCATACTATTCGCATACAGGTAACTATCTTTAGTTAAGGTCACCAGCTTGGCATAGTGGTCTATACTGTTCTGCAGCAGGGGAACTGCTTTATCCAGATCTTCGAGTGAACCGGAATACTTATATCTCAGTATCCACAGGGCAGCTCTTACCTTTTCGGCATAAAAGGCTGCCATTTCTTTGTAGCAGTACATATCGTTCTGCAATCTTCCGAACTCTTCCTTGTCCTTTGTAACGAAAGGGGCAGCTTTTTCAATTGCCTGCACTGCTTTTTCGCCATGTGCTACTACCTCGTCTGCTATTTGTACAGGAGTTTCGCCAATATGTTTCTGGTGTTTCCAGTCCTTCTCCGCATACTCAATGATCATTTCACCTTCAGGTGCTTCGGATTCATATAGCATAGTAAATAAACCATAGCGGAAAGGGTTGATCAGCTGTGTCATCAGCATTCCCAGGGTTAATGTTTGCCTGTTACCGTCGGTAATACCATATCTCCTCAGTAATTTCGGGGAGATCTCACCAGATTCTTCATATGCTTTTAATATTTCCTCGCCATGCTGTTCAGGCATACCATATTTGACGCCCAACTGCGTTCCCCAATAATTGATTTCACCATCACGCTTACGGTCGGCCTTCCAGGCATAACGTGCCCATGCTTTATACCAGATCCAGTCGCGCTCTACCTGTAGTAACCGGCCTTTTGTTTTATCAGTAGTAGTTGTTCCCGTAGTACTACCAGTTCCAGTAATACTACCAGTTCCAGTAATACTACCAGTTGCACTTACTGTTTTTGTGCTGTCTGCAGCTTTAGTACTATTAGCAGTTTTAGTATTATCAATAGATTGATCAGCAGCGACAGGGCGGTCGGCCGTATAAGGCCAGTCCCAGAACGAAGCTTGAGGATACAGATGCAAACCGTTGGCATGATAAACATTATGCATAGCCAGCACTGATTTCTGAATAAAATCGGCTGATCCGTAACGGAAAGGTTCCAGGTTAGCGAGGATATGTACATTTTCGATATGTACAGTACCGATGCTGCTTAATTTGCGGTGCAGTTCTGCCCAGCTGCCACGGGGGGTATAAGTAGTCAATGCTTCCCCGTTATATTTGGCCATGGTATATAAATTCTTATACAGAGGTAAAGCGTCCTTCATTACCCTTGGTGCATCTGTATCATGCGCGCGCAATACAATAGGCGGCTCAGTTAATGTGCCAGAGGCCTTTAATCCATCCTGCACGCCTGGGATGATCGTCTTCGTAAACCAATCCACATCATCCTGTCCTGCACCTTCCATAGCCTCGCCAAGCGTGATCAGCAGTCCTACATTCGGGTATTTCTCAACAAATGCGGCAATAGATTTACGTGTGTAATCTGCTATCAGCGGAATAATAGGGCGGTTTCTGTCCTGTGTTTTCAGGTGATGCTTTTCTGCAAAAGGCTTAGGTATGATAATATTATAGAACATCTGGATCACCCAGATGCCTCTTTTGTCTGCTTCCTGTGTCAGGAAGCGGAAGATCTCTTCATTTTTCTTGAATGTAGCCTCATCGACCTCCAGGGCATAGGGATAATCTTTAAGCTTCACCAGGGAAGAAAAAGGGTGTCCGTTCCATAGGTAAAGCGAATTATAACGGTTACTCACCATCATATCAAGGTACTCTATCCACAATTGCTTATCATAAAACCAGGGGAAGGTCTCTTCAGTATAAGGGTATTCATAAACATCCCTTCCTGGTAAGTAGTCTGGTTTTTGCAGGCCTATAGCCGTTCCGCGCAGCACCATCTCCGGCTGATCAGAGAAGTTCAGCTTCTCAGGAAGCTTCCCGGCTTTTTTAATTTCATCTACCAGCTCGAGACAGCCGTATAACACGCCTGATTCATCTTTACCGGCTACAACATGGTTCCCTCCGGCTACAGTGCTGAGGGCATATCCTTCCTTTTTAATATTTACTGATGCACTGAGCCTTTTAATCAGCAGGTCGTCACTTTTACCGATGGCAATCCAGGTACCAATAGCCCTTACATTATCAG
>JAATFQ010000142.1 GCA_015655115.1 Sphingobacteriales bacterium | reverse complement strand
TAAACCGCTTATATCTTGTTGTTTGTAAATTATTTTTTTTAATTTTTCTAAAGAAAAGTATTTTATTCTATATTTGCAACTCTTTAAAAAAGAACCTTGCCCGGCGGGGTAGCTCAGATGGTTAGAGCGCAGGATTCATAACCCTGAGGTCGGCAGTTCGATCCTGCTCCCCGCTACTTAAGGAAACAGCATATATTTGTTGTTTCCTTTTTTTATACCCATAAAACCCTATACAACAATTAGTTGTACCCCTCCCATTACCGGTTCGACATTTTCCAACCAGTTAACGTATACCAAAACGAGTTTGGGTCTAAAAAAACCTATTAAGGTTACGCCAAACAATTATTTGGCTTGTTCGACTTTTCCTTAAGGATATCAACATCTTTCAAAGACATTTTTCTATTATGAATTTTGGCCATGAGATATAAAAAATTCAGTATTACCGCGGCCTCTTCGTCATTAACCTCTATGCCGTTTCTGGCAAGCAACCCAATTGCCTTCCCACTGGAAACCTTCCTATCTATAAAATCCATTTGCTTTTCCTATTATCCTATTTACAAACCAATATCTTCGAAAGCGTAACATTATGCCCAATAGAGACCGCGCTTTTCTTTATGTCTATGTCTACTGGAGGAAAAAAGCTGACCAACTGCTTTTTATCTGCCGTATCGAGACTTTCAAAGGCCCCAAATATATCGATTGAGGATCTTAGGTCAAGCTTCCTCTGTTCTTCGATGGCCCGTAGCTTGGTAGCAACGTTACAAAGTTCCTTCCTTATACCGTCAGTAATCCTCCGAAATTCACTTTTCATCTCGCTATAGTCGTCAAATTTCAATATGTTCTCTACGTACAGTTTTCTCGCCCTGGAGAGTATTGTCTCCTGCTCGCCTAACTGACGCCGAAGCGCCTGCCTTTCGTAAAGGAATTTTACCTTCTGTGTATCCACATTCCAGTCTGCAAGAATGGTACCGAACAGATCACTTGCCATTCCCGACAGTTCCAATTTCTGGAGTTGTTCCCTATAGCTGTCGTTTAGCTTATCTGCCCTGACCCTTACCCTACACCCCTTCCGACATTGGTAATAGGGGTACTTCCGTGTTGAACCCTTGGAAAAACTTCCAGTAAGCCTTCTGCAACATAGCGGACAGATCAGGAAGCCAGTAAGGAAAAAAGCTGGGCTGAGATCAACCCTTATGGCGTTTACCTTTCTTTTGGTATTAATGACATCCTGCACCTCGTAGAAAAGGGCTTCTGGTATCAGAGGCTCGTGTATGCCCTTGACCATCATTGTCTCCCCATCACCACGCTTCAACAGTATAAGGCCACAGTATGCTGGGTTACGGATCAGCTTAAAAAAATTTGAGCTCGAACATCCAAGTCCCTTGTGTACCGCCATTTCATTTACCTCGCCGATCCTGTATATGTTTTTCGCAAGCTGCTGAAATGCCCACCTGATGATATTTGCTTCGGGCTGTTTGGGCACTATGATCTTACGTCCATCCAATGACGCCATGTTCACATATCCCACAGGTGCCTTATTCGGATACCTGCCCATCTCCTTCGCCTTTCTGATACCATTCATCGTGTTCATGGCACGCCTCGTGTTTTCCGCCTCTGGGACTGAGAGGTAGATGGCCAACATCACAGAGCTCTCGGGAACTGAAAGGTCTATCTGCTGATCGATGGCCATTGCCGACACATTGAGCTTTCTGAGGATGCCCAGCATCTCGTATGCATACTGGATATTCCGGCTGAACCTGTCCCATCTGATAAAAAGGATGTCGTTTTCTTCTTTCGCCAGGATATTTTTCAATTCCGACACTAACTTCTTCCATTCCGGTCGATTGAAGTCTTTTGCAGAGAAGTATTCTCGGTAGACCCTCTTTACATAGATATTGTTGGATTCACAATACTTGATTAATCGATCTTCCTGCTCAGGCAGTGAGTAACCCTTTCTTTTTTGTTCGTCTGTACTTACACGCACATATAGATAAGCTGATTTCATAATGTTGGAACATTTGTTTTTAGATATCTAACGCATAAACAATTATATGGTGCAAAAAAATGTTAGTTATAGAACCCTTTCACCTCCCCTAGGAACTACTCAGATTCGTTTATAAAACCTAATTGGCTTTATCGAAATCATGTTAAAGAACACACTTTCTTATCTTGTCAATAATTTTCAATTGTAACCTAAAGACATCAAATTTCTATTTAATCAATGCTATATTTGATAAGTCACCGAGATGATCTAACCATTACGTTAAAAACCAAGACAGACCAAATGAAAATAGATGAAGATGATGAGCTAGAACACATCTGTTATAATTGCATTGACGAAGAGTATATAAGCGCAGAGATTAAGATCAAAGGTAAACGGCGGAAGTGCAGTTATTGTACTAGAACGTCAAAAACCTATTCTTTGACCGAAATAGCCAACCGCATTGAGACAGCTTTTTCGGAACATTATGAACGTACCGATCCTGAACCATCCGATCTGGAGTACCGCCTGCATCATGAAAAAGAATCAAGCTATAATTGGTACCGGGAAGGGCAAAGTGTTGAAGATATTTTAATAAATGAATTGGGTATTAATCCAAAAGCAGCAAAAGACTTGCATGAAGAATTAGCTAATAGGCATTCGGATTTTGATTCAGGAGCATTTTATGAAACTGAGTTTGATTCTGAGAGTCAGTACGACCCGAAAGGATTTATAGGTGAGCGTTGGCAAAAGGAATGGCAAAATTTCGAGAAAATCGTAAAAAGTGAGTCAAGATATTTTAATCAGCAAGCATCCACATACCTTAGTTCTATATTCGAAGACGTAGAAGATCTTAAAAGCCTCAGCCGTCAACCCGTAATCGTTGAGGCTGGACCTGGAACGAAACTAAATTCACTCTTCCGGGCTAGAGTCTTTCAGCAGGAGGATAGATTACTAGAGACGTTGTGCCACCCTGACAATTTCCTAGGTACCCCACCGCAGTCCTTTGCAACAGCCGGAAGAATGAATGCTGCTGGCATTGCTGTTTTTTATGGCGCAACACGACAGAATGTTGCGCTTTCTGAGGTACGGCCACCGGTTGGAAGCAGGGTCGTTGTCGGCAGGTTTGAAATCCTACGAAAATTAAAACTCATTGACCTGAAGGCTCTTAGTAATGTATGGGCCCATGGAAGTATCTTTGATCCGACATTTGCCGAAAGACAAGAAAAAACAAGTTTTCTGCGGAGCTTAAGCGACCGACTAGTGATGGCGGTTATGCCAGATCACGAAAACTTCGAATATCTTGCTACCCAAGTAGTAGCGGATTTTCTAGCATCAAACCAAAACCCCGAATTTGACGGCATCATATTTCCATCGGTACAGACCGAAGGAGAAAATTCTATAAATGTTGTGCTTTTTCATAAGGCCGCAAAGATCAGAAAGGTAAAGCTTGTAGAAGGAACCAATGTTGTGGCCAGCTCGAAGGTCTATGAGGAAGATGGTGAGTATGACTCATATAACGTCTCAGAAATACTCCCCGAAAAGCCCAAGACAAAGGGGGGCGCGGATGACATGTATTACCATGACCTGTACGGTTACATCCGTAAACATATGCCCATACCTTCAGATGATCTCAGGCAAGACACATTAAAAGTTGATCTGGAGAATATCTATGTCCACCATGTAAAATCGGTCAGGTATAAAACGGAAAAACATTTTGTAAGTAGGCATAAAAAGGAACCAATCGATGATGCTGATCTCGAAGATGGTATTTTTACGGCAAGATAAATTCTGACAACTACCGGGTAGCATCAATGCTATGCTTGATCTGCTCTATCTGAATTTTCTCCCATTCCGCATAATCCTCGGGAGTAGTCAACATACAATTCCAAGCATCGTTCAAAATCTTGGATATGGGGTTTTCAACCTCCTTCAGTTGGTCGGCATAAACCTTTAGGCCAATGTCAGCGCAGCCCTGAAGTACATAACTTGCTAGCGCCTGAAGTATTTCATCAGGAAAAGTATACTTGTAATTTTGGGGCACCGGATTACTGGTCGCAGTTAGAAACTTGTTCCAACTTTCACTTATTTGGGATAATTCTTGCTCGTGTCCCATGATCTTCAGCATGTGCATGATCGCTCTCATTCTTGACTCATCGGAGGGATGGCTCTTGGTTTCCATAAAGATCTTGCTCTTACCACTGCTGAGGGCAGTTATTTTCAGATTTGTCCATGCAAAGGAAGGTCCGACAAGATAGGTCGCAATAAGGTCGCAAACAAATTCCATGATCCAGCTTGTAACCCAACTGGATCTCTTGCTCTGGTAAAAGTCTATGAGTGCTCCTGACCTTTGTTCATAGATGATCCGCTGGTATTCCTTATCATAGAAATTGCTGATGTCCTTTTCTATATCCCCTTTCAGAAAGCGGTCGTATTGCTTGAAGATAAGATGTCCCATTTCATGGAACAAATCAGGGAGATTAAGCAGACTTCTTTCTTCACCACTAGGAACAGCTATAATATCGTAGTTAGGCAAGGCCCAATAATAGTCATCAGAATTGCTGATCGTTGTAATGATAGGCTGTTTTTGCAGACAGTCGATCTCTTTGTAGATCCTATCGATCTTTCTCTTGAAATACACCTCTGGTTCTCCATAGTTGATAATGACAAGGTACCTAAAAAGCTCGATGGTCTGGAGCGCTTCGTGAAAGGTATTGTAACGGATAAAATTATTGACTGCCAACTGATCGATGTCCAGATCGCCAGAATCAATCAGATTTTGGATATCCGCCCTGAGCTTTGTGAGCATCTCGATTGTTTTCTCCAAAAAAGCTGAGTCAATATCCTTGTTGATATCGTCAGCGGTCAGACCGGTTATCATTTTACTGCACCGAATCTGCTGATCAAAAAATATCCCCTTAATGAATGGAATCATCCTCTTGCAGTTCTCAGTTTTCTAAAAAGTGTACTTCTTTCTGTATCTAGAACTTTCAGTATCTCATCAAGGATCTTAATATCCTCAATTCCGATCGCCACATCCTGATTTAACTTTTTGGTCAGGTTGGCAATCTCTTCCTCAATGAAAGGAAAAGTGGAAAGCCTTTGCTTATAGTCCTCTAGGATCAGGTCAGGTATAAACTCAGAACCGTTGTCGGTATCTTCTAATATATTATTTATACTTTCAAGGAACGGCAGCAAATTTTCCTTCGCGCCAAAAAGCTCCTCTTTGCTGACCGTGAGCTTAGGATATTTGGTGCCATGCTGCTTGTCTTTTAGCAAGCTTATTTTCTTTAAAATGATTACAGAATCATTTATCTTATCTGAAGTTACCACCAGTTTGTCGTACTGGTTAGATAAAACGCTTATTTCACTCATAACTGTTCTGTTTAAATTTCTTCAATAATCGAATCCTCAAAGTCTTCATCTTCTTCAACGGATTCTTCGAATGATGTTGCAAGAGGTTCTAGTAACGTATCAATAAGTTTGATCGAAATTGGTAATGAACTGCTCTTATCCGGCGCTGAATAGGCTAGAATACTTTGACAGAATACATCCTCCATGACTTTTAAAAAACCAACATTACCTGCTTTTAACGAAAGATGTAGGGGCTTTGCCGATCCACGGATCTTGAATGGATATCCTGTATTGTACAAAAATCCTTCTGTCTTGTTCATGAGCTTATATGCGCCTGCCATTGGATTTTCTATTGGCTCGTAACTGTTTGTTTCCGAGGCAATACGGAGTGGAACAGCGCTTTGCTTGTGAAGATCTACAACACCCCATTCTAGCTTCGCAGCATCCAAAAGGCCGTCACCATTAAGTTTTTCTATCACTTGGGTGAGGGCAATTTCTTCTTCGCCGAAGCTCCTTCCATCCCTTATTATAATAATCCCATTTGGGTTAGGGGCATATTCTGGTATATAGGCACTTAGTTGCTCATAAATCATCTTGAACAATAATTGTGCCTTCAGCTTTTCCGCACGTTGTGACCGGTTCTTTTGGGGCACTGCTTCTGGGAAAAAGAATATTTTCTCCCCATTTTTAAAGAAGAAAGTAAAGCCTGCAAAACGGTCATGAACGTCGATTCCAATGTAAATGTCACAATTCAAGTTTCTGTTCAGCGAAAATGGCCATTTCCTATTAACAATAAGGTGTTTTAGAACAAGATTGAACAGGTATGATCGGAACTTTCCCCGATCCTGCTCCGGAACACGGTATTCCACTGCGCCAGTCAAATCCCCAACTATTGGAAAAGGACGGAAAAATCCCTTGATCATATGCAGAGAAGCACATTGCACCTTGAGATGTGGATAGAACTCGTTTTTAACAAAGTCATGAAAGTTCTTGACCTGTCCCTGAGTTTCATAGCCCTCGTCGGGAAGAATAAATAGAGCAAAGCCATCCAGCGCATTATGTTTTGAAAGTACTTGTTTTATTTCCTGCATCTGCTGACTTGTAGAAAAGTTTCGCTGAACCTTATAGCGTAATAAACGGAAGCTATCAAACATAGGCGCAAGTTTCTTGATCTGCGCTTCGGCATTTCTTTTGAAGGCTTCCACAAGCTTTCTGTCCATATAATCTGGCACGACCAAAAATTGTTCATCAAATATGGTCTTGGTCAGCACGCCGTTCTGTTCGATTAGTTTCTTGCGCTCTGCTGCAAAATCCCTGAGCTTTATCTGTCCCGAAGCCTGCCCGGTGCCAACCTTCAATACATTTCCGTTATTGAACCGAAGCTCGGGAAAAGAAAAATTACGAATACGCTCTTCCACTGGGGTCATCGAAACCTTGATCGCTGTTCCATTGAAGTCAAGATCTGAAAAGAATTGGGAAATATAGCCTTGAATAGCATCAAAACGTACACCAGGCTGTTTGATAGAAAGCCTGTGCAAAGATTGCACTTCCCTATCGTGGGTATTATATAAAATCCTAGCGAGCGAAGATGCACCGCAATGTGGTTCCATAGACCTTCCCGGATATTTATATAAAAGGGTAATATCGGTTTCTTTCAGTACACGCTTAACATCCGCGCTCTTGCTTCTTGCACTTTCCAGTATGTACTCATATACATGCCTTTCTTTGCCTTCGTACACAAACTCATGGTTTGAAACCGACTCTCCAAATCCTGCTATTTCTACTGCATACCAATTATCCCCATTGAGGTACAGGCATCTTCTTCCCTTATAACGCATGCCAATGGCATCCGAATTCCTGGTATTAACGTATTTAGAAAGGGGCTGCTTATCAATATATTTAGTACTCAAGTCCAGGCAGACAGCAAATGACCGGTCAGCTGTCTGGATAAGCTTATAGCTAAAACCCTCATAGATACCTATCGATGAATCATCCCTTCCTGCTTTCGGCGTTTTAAGGAAAAATTGCGAAGAATTTAGTTTCCACAATAGTAGGCTCGACCCCAGCTGTCTTCTAATTTCAAAGTCGAGGAATTTCTGAACTATCTCAATATTATCATCATCGATCATATCATAACGCAAATGATGCAGTTCCTCTAATAACCGCACCTTAACGTTCATAGGCGCTACGTTTACAATACTTTCTGGAAACGACCTGTCCTGTGGAATGGCAACATAAAATTTGCCTTCCCGTTGAATAATTGCCGTTGGACCGCCAGATAGCGAAGCAACCTTCAGTGCTATCTTTTGCAGCTGTTTGTTTAGCTTATCCTCCTGCCCTGGAACGATCGGCAAATCAAACTCTGCCAAACGATATGAAAAATTCAGGTCAGTTAAATTCTGAATGCTGAACAAATTCAAGATATGATTTCTCATCGTATTGATTTTTATTGGTGAATAAATAGGAACATAATGTCTGGAAATTACAGGTTGAACATAAACCTTCATCATCCGTTATTTCATAGTTTTCGATTTCAGCTTCACCAGCAATCCCCTCTTTTAATAGCTGAATATCCCTTGTCGTTAATGCGATCCGGTCATAAAGATCAGTAACAGCATCCTTACTGAATACATGCTCCTTCACTGTACCCTTGAAAAGGTTTACCTCATAGAGTTTAATATCAGAATATTGATAAGGCGCCTTATCGGTCTTTTGAAGCCGTCTTAAGTAGATAGTTAATCCACATATGATTAGTTGCCTAGAATAGTCTGATGTATAACTTGCCGAAAGCTTCCAATCCATAACGACCGGCTTCCAATCACATATGGCGACAAGATCTATCTGTGGCATAAGACGGGCATTCCCTAGCTCTACTACATAGTTGTTGACGTTTGGGGTTAAGCCGTTACATCTATATAGGTAATCCAGTAGCCTCTCCCCATCTGGCATAGAGATATTTGGAAAGTTTACTATGGCCGCTTTTATCATCCCGTAGCATTCCTCTATGTCGCTTTGTTGGTAAGGGGTGCCGATCTCATGTATATTAAGTATGCAAAAATCATCACCCTTTTTCTGCTGGGGGTCTGTATAGCCTTTATTCTTGGAATACCGAAACTGGGTTTTGGCCATTTCGACCGCCCGATCAGAAAGTTGAGCAAAGTCCAGCACACCTTTGGTGGTAATCATCGGAATGAGCACAAGTTCCAAGAATTTATCAACAACACTCCCTCGCCACATCTGTAAGGTCTGCATCGCCTTAAGTTCGTATGCCTTTCTTCTCAAAGGGTCTTTTCTACCATGAGTAGCCAAAATATTGGCATAATAGTATCTCCTGTTACACTGACGTAGTGTATTTACAGAAGAATAAGACCATTTAACGATTTCAGACATTTGTTCTAATTATTTTAATAACTGTTCAAGCCTTCCAATATATTTGTCCAGGGATTCCTTATTTTCGTAAAGTTCCCTGCCATCATTCCTCAACTGCGTTCCAGAAGCAATATCTTTAGGAAGGTAAATTCCCTTCCTGAACGCCGGTATTTCATGCGTGGCTATTGCTTGATCGGTAATACTATTCTGCAACATCTCAAAAGTTTTCTTTATGCCCTTTTCTGCAGTTGAAAAACCTATCCTAAGTTTTGTCAAAAGATTCTTGATCATAACTATCGGAACATTATTCGTGTAGATCCTATCCCCAATTAACTCGTCGATAATGTTAACCGGAAGCTTTGTCTCTTGTGCCAGATGTTCCAAGCTTATCTCAAGATCACGAATATTCTTGTCCAAAATCTGCCCAAAGGACATGGAAAAAGCAATATCTCCCAATCTTGACAACAATTGACTTTTCCTGTCTTCAGCCATTTCTACGGTTGTCCCACTATACAGAATATATTCCATTTCCCGATTGACTACCCCTTCTTCTAGGGTAGCGGAACGCTCCAGAAAAACTATCCTAAGAGCCTCCTCTGTGATATCAATATTATTCATCGTTTGCGGTGTTTGTGCTGGATTTCTCCAGAATTTCTATTAGTTTTTTCTTGGCCCTATGGTATTTGACCTTTAGCTGTTTATTTTCTATTTTGAGAAGGATCGCAATTTCATCATAACTGTAGTTCTGTGCTCTAAGTAACAATAGATCCCTCTCTGACTCATCAAGCTTTTGAAGACAGTCCTTAAAATGAACCATGGCTGCACTCTCGGTCATCTCACTACTGTAATATTCATCAAAAGCAGCCTGATTGATCTGTTTCCCCACATCATAACTCCCAATTTCATCATCGATACCTATAAACTGTATATCCTTCTGTTCTTTTGTCCTCTTTGAACGGTAATGTTGTCTCACAAAATTCAATAGCACAGTATACATAAAGCCTTCGAACTTGCTCTGCGATTCAAAATGATAACCAGAAAGCTTCAACACTAGTACTTCCAGTGTTCTATAGACTACATCCCAGGCATCGTCCTCGCTCAAATTCCATCTTCTAAATGCATAGGTATAGAACTTGCTTCCATATGCATCATATAGCAGGCGAAGTCCCGCAGGATCATTCTGCGCAATTTTCTCCAATATGGGAAGGTAATCTATCATAGTTTCTAATATATATAATGCATAGAGGTTACAACAAATTTAAAGTAGTAGATACCATCCCGTATAATCTGGTATATAAGCGTAATATTTCACAACTTTCGACAGATATGAAAATTTAAGGATAAATTTGGCTTATGATATCAGGCAATGAAGATAACGTATTCTTGGAAATGGCGGGGAAATTTATTGCCTATACAAATAAAAACGTTTTCCTGACCGGAAAGGCTGGGACTGGAAAGACAACCTTTTTAAGGAGCATCCAGGATCAGGGCATAAAGCGGCAGGTAACTATTGCACCGACCGGGATAGCGGCATCCAATGCATCAGGAATTACCTTAAATTCATTTTTCCAGCTTGCGCCTGCATACTACACCCCAGTTGGCCATGGTTGTAGCGCCCATGAAGGGTTTATGGGAATGCAGGAAATTCTATCCCGGATAAATTATTCATTGGAAAAAAGAAACCTTATTCAATCCCTTGAACTTCTTATAATCGATGAGGCTTCAATGCTTAGGGCAGATCAGATCGACATCATAGATCAGATCCTAAAAAAAGTAAGAAATGATAAGCGTCCTTTTGGTGGGATACAGGTTCTTTTGCTCGGAGATCTTTTCCAGTTACCTCCTGTGCTGACAAATAGCGACCAGGTAAATTATGCCAAATATTACGGCAGTCCATTTTTTTTCAGTGCCGAGGTTATCAGGAAATATCCCTTTGTTCAGATTGAGCTGCAAAAAGTATTTCGCCAACAGCAGCAGGTTTTCATTGATTTATTGAACCAAATTCGTTCGGGCAAGTTGGGCGATAACGGAATTGAACTCTTAAACCGCAGATTGGGGTCTTTCGTTGAGGATCCGGAAATAGATTCGCCAATCGCAATCGTCTCCCACAATACCAAGGCAGCTGAGATCAACGGCCAAATGCTTGATCGATTGCCTGGAGCCGAGCATGTTTTCAATCATGTAGTAGAAGGTACTGTAAAGGAGACCGCATTCCCGACGGAACCAACACTCCGGGTTAAAAAAGGAGCCAGGGTAATATTGATCAGGAATGATTCTGGACAGGACAGAAGATTTTTCAACGGCAAGATCGGCACAATAAGCGAAATCACCAGCAAGGGCATATCTGTTTCATTTCCGGGGGAGGAGACTCTTCTTATTGAAAAAACGGTATGGAACTATTATGACTATCAATACAACCCGGAAACAGGGCGGGTTGAACGAACAGAGATAGGAAAGTTCACCCAATATCCGCTCAGGCTCGCATGGGCAGTGACCATACATAAAAGTCAGGGACTAACATTCGACCGTGCATTGATCGATGCAGGAAATTCATTTTCCCCAGGACAGGTATACGTTGCACTGAGCAGGGTCAGAACGCTGGAGGGGATATCACTAATATCGCCCATTAGCTCCGATACATTGAGTCGGGATTCACAGGTTGAATCTTATCTTAATCCTTTTTCCCTTGATGATCTAAAACGGGAATTGGAGGAAGGGATGAGGATGTATATTGTAGATATGATCTGTAAAATCCTGTCTCCAACACCCTTAATTGCTATTCTAAATGGCCTACCACTGGCACTAAAAAGCGAAAAGCTTATGGATATACTAGAGGAAATTAGCGTAACGGTCGAGAAGTTCCATGCTCAGCTTTCAAGCCTGTTTCTTAAGGCAGAAATTCCAGATTTGGAAAAAATAAAAGAGAGGATGGGGCTTGGCTGTAGCTATCTCGAAAACCAAGTTAACCAGAGCACCTCAGACTGGAAAGCAGACTTCACCAATCTATCCCAAAACTCAGCAAAAGGCAAAAAACAAGCAGATGAAATCCTACCGTACCTACATCAGGTGTTCATCTATTGTAAAAAGATAGAAAAGCTAAAAAAGTTCCTTCCACAAGCAGATGACCTAAAGGTATTCTTGGAACAGTTAAAAAAAATCGTTGAAGAAAGGATACCACTCCCTATCGTGGAATCAGTGGAGGCTACTGAGAAAAAGAAAAAAGGCATTAGCAAAAGTTCGGTCCAGAGCCTGGAACTTTTTCGGATCGGCTATTCCGTTGATTCAATCGCCAAATTAAGGAATATGTCTGCTACCTCAATCCAAGGCCATTTGATCGAACTGGTGGCAGCAAAGGAAATTCTCGCACAGGAACTGGTCGAACAAAAGCTACTTTTGGCGATCCGAGCCGAAATCACAGCTCATGGAAGAGATGTGCTCGCCCTGAAGGACATACTTGGCGAAAAAGCCAGCTTTTTTGAGATCAGGGTAGCACTATCCGAATCATAGTTGTATCTCCTTTTGCCAATTTAAAGCTCGATTTTTATCCCCTGGGTACCATATACGGTAGTATAGTTATGAATATGTTTAAGTGCCTGGTTATCCCACATCGAGTTATGTTCTGTACGATAGTTAAAATATAACGTGACGCCTGGACTTGATCTTTTAATGATCCTTGCTATGGTTTCCTGGTGCGGGTGATAATAGTTTGATCCGTTCGTCGATATGGCAAAATGCCTACAGTCCAGCAGCTCTAAGAGTGAAGGGCTGGTATTTCCCCTGCTCGCATGGTGGGAAATCTTACAGAGATCTATTTTAATCTTGCCTTGTGGCTGGATCTTTTTTAGTGAGTCATAGATTTGGCCGGGCTGTGCATCGCCCAAGAACAGTACCCGCCTGCCACCATATTCGGCGATAAAAGCGATGCTTGACGCATTTGCTTCGGAATGATCTTCATCAAAGGGAAGCTGGTTCAGCTGGTCAACATCAGGGCTCTCGCTACCAAAGGCCTCATCTTCGTCCTCGGCGATCACCTCATTTACAACCTCACCAAAGCCGGGAATAAGGCCTTCTTTTTTTAGATCTTTGATCCATACAGGGCTTAGATCCCTGAGGCTTTTCGCAGAAGGGGACAGAAGAGTCAGCCTCATGCCACCTGGAAGCATAATTGTTGGCAGGTGGCCATCTGATTTAATAACCACTGCATGCCCTTCAAAATCATTGTTCCATTCCAGTCCATGTTTGAGTATAGCGGCAGAGACATGTTCTCCCTGCTCCGCACCGAATGCTTCGTCAGAGTCAAACTGCTCTTGCAGGTGTTTCCAGCCATTGAACCAGACATCACGTATGCCGAAACTAAGAGTTTCCTGTTCGAGTATCCGTAGAGTCCCCTCGATATGGTCACGATCTATATGGGTAATTACCATAAGTTCTAAATTTCTGTTATGTTCCTCAAGAACAGCAAACCGCGAACTGATCGCATGTCTTGTCCCGCCAGTGCCACCGTCAATCAATATCCTTTTCAACTGGTCGATCTGCCCATATTCAATCAGAATACAATCACCATAGGTTGCTGGAAGCAATTCAATATTAAAAATCTTCATCTAGTTGAAATTGGTTATTATCTGAATTTTCATCATGCCCAGCAAAGAAAATAGCATCAGGCACAGCCCAGCCATTGAGTTCTTTGCCCAGATTATTGACGGTTAAATATTTGCAGTCCCAATCAACAAAAGCAGCATACGATTTGACAGCATCAAGCGCACGCTCGACTTCTTTGTCATCCTTTTTATATATAGTCGAGAGTTGGGACAGTCCATCCAAAAGCAACCTTAAGCCTTCAGTAAACAATGGCAATCCTCTTTTCTGTCCATCCAAGAGCCTTCTTTTTATTCGTAAAAGTTTTCGATTGTCTTCGCCATTATTTTCGGCAATCATCTGCCAGGCGTGTATAATCGCCCCATCGGGAAACCATTCAAACCAATTGGCCAAATTATTTGCCCAATCGTGAAGACGCTCATTGTCTTTTACCTTCAGCAAATAATATCCGCCAATTGCTGCTGCCCATGCATTATTGATTTTACTTTGCAGCAGATCCTCTGCCAATTGTGCGTTGACGAAGGACTTTGCCTCCAGCATTGCTCCCGTATTAAGCATATCCAGTAATGCTTCTGCCCGCTGATAATCGGTGCTGACCATGACATCGATAGAACGGCCGGAATCACTGGTCACATAAAACCTCTTCTTAAAACGTAAATTAATATTGGCCCCATGCGGTAGACAGATCAGTTTTCTGGGCGAGCTTTTTGATCTAACGGATAAAAAGGAATTTTGATACCCTGATCTGAACTAGTATTCAAAATTGTGGCCATTTATCTGAGCTTTGGTCACCAAAGGTAATTTTACGAAGGTCCATTTGCCCCGTTCATGAACAATTATCCCCAATTCCACTGAGCTGTGGCGAATGGGAGCGGGATTCAGGTGGTTGAAGTAGCTCATATGTTTCTCACTACCAAATGATTTCCTGGCAAGAGGAAATTCCTTGGAAATATAAAATTGGTCCGATGTCGATTGCGGTTTTCCGATGACAAGATTACTTTGTGATCCCTCACTAAGATCTATCGTCATAAAGCTCTCTTCACCGGTTGTCTTTCTTACCCATAGCTCATATAGACCTGGCGGCAATCCGTCAATCGTAAATGTATCATCCTGAATCCAAAAAGAGCGCACGGCCTTGAAAGAGGCGTCCAATAAGCGGATGCGTTTTGGACTGACAGCATCCGTCAAAGACGCATAGGACCGTCCACTGATAGAAAATATGCGTTGATCTTCCATAACTATACCGTTAATTTGAAGGATGAATTCGGTGGCCTCACTGATCTGATCAAAAATGCAGGCTTATATTGTTCACCCGGGAATGAAGCGCTGATCCTGTAAAGGCCTGCCTTGACTATTACAGCCCATGGCTCCTCCTTTGGATCCCTGGTGTGTCGATCGTATTCATTGGAACATTCAAGCTCAGCATGAGCAAGAGCGGGCGCCGGATCACAATCTACGAGCAGATCAACAAGTGGAGGCTCAGCCAGTGCCAGCATATCAAAAGGGATATTGATCCTAGAATCACACCTAGATTTCCCAACCTCTGTATTGGTGAGCTTGGCCATCCATTTATTAATCCCTGTGGAAAGATTGCCAGTATTGACCAACCATTGATCACCATCGACTTCTGCATCATTCGATGCTGCAAGTCCAGTAAGACCGTTCAGTATGGCGGTAGTGAAATAGGAAACTTCTCCCTTGCGGCCAAAAGCACTCTCATTGGGAGCAGCGGCATATAATGTAAGATCATGCTTGCAGGTGGTCTGCATGTGAGAGATGGTATCCACACTGCCGCAATCGAAACTGTTCAATAAAGTTTCCGGTGGGACGTTGCGGCAAGCATCTATCAAAAAAATTTGCTTACTAGCTTTGCAGCCATGAAAAGCCGTTCTGGTATCGGTAATCGAAACACAGCCTTTCCAGGGATTCCTTGGATTTTCTCCAAAGTCGCCCAGAGCTAGATATTGCTTGTCGATCTTTGTAAATCCATGCCCAGAAAAATAGAAGATAGCTACATTACCAGCATTAAGCTCACAACGTTCTCGCCATTCCCAGTATGCCTTTTCAAAATTATCCCTTTTAGGTACATCACATGCAGATGGTGCGGAATCCTCATCCATCAAAAGTTCAATACTTCCCAGGGGGGCCAGCCAGCAGTTCTTTTCATGAAATTCAATTACCGCGCCATAAAAAGCGGCTGCCGATTTACCTGGAGAGCTCAGTTGTCCAAGTTGGTTTAAAAAGCCAAACTGTTGCTCAATTGCATTTATCCCGTCTTTCAGGCAATCATATTTTCCGACACCCACAATAAATACGTGGGTCTGCGGTGAATTCTGAATATTATTAAAGACCAGCGACATAAAGTTAGACTAAAAGCGTTAAAGTGAACCACACTAGGCAAGTTACAATCATTAAATCTCTTTCCCAAAAATTAAAAGGAAATGATCAATTATAGTAGTTAAAAACCCTCCATTACTATTTTCGACCACCACCAATATCAGCGGAATAAGGAATAATGTATACTATCACCCGGTAATTAGATGGCAGCCAATTTGACACGAAACAGGGATCCACTTCTACTAAAGTATGCAGGCATCCATTCCACGTTTTCAAAATAAAGCCCGGTAACACAAAATTCCAAGTAAGATAAATCTTGCTGAAAGGTTATTTTATTAGGAAATGAGAGAAATATAAATCAAAAAAATCACTTAAAATTGCATCTAATCGCAAGGCATTTATTTAAGCGCTATGTTTTGTATAGGCCACTCCCGCGGAATAGGCGCAGACTGAACTATTAGGATTTTTAATCATTTCGTCATATGAAAGACGCGGCTTTGTTCGACACTGTTCGGGGAAAGTTTTTCTGAGCCTTTCATTACATGTAGTATAAAATGGGCAACAATGATTATAATCCTTTTTTTGTTCGGCACTCAAGTAGTAGTCAATGTGGGCCAATAATACCATAAGACTATTTCCAAGTTCTTTATTAACATTTGCACCACTAAAGTCACGCATTAATTCATCAAAATCATCTGCAAATTCATACATATAAGGACAAATTGTAGCATAATCCATAAGGTCTGTAAATTCTTTGGAATAACTTATATCAATTTCAAAAACAGGATTTTCAATTCTCCTTTTTGAAGCGGAAACCATTATGTCTTTTAGATAACTTGTCGCATATTTTAGATGTTCGCGACCTTCAAAAACGCTTATAATATCAACTAATGATTCATCAATATTGGCAATATATTGTTCTAGATAATTGCTAGTTTCGACTTTAACTTTGACAAGAGTATCCTTTGCGCTGCCAGTTGCTTTAACTTCTTCAAGAATTTCAATAAATTTTTGACCACAATTTAGATAGGACAAACTAAGAGACGCGGCTTCTAGAATATCTCGCATTTCAATATTAGGCATTATAGCCTTCGCAACCAACTCCATAACCAAATATTCTGCAGAGGTCTTACTGTTTGCGTCAGGTTGAAAATTTTGATGCACCTGTACGAGCTTATCTAGATTATGAGCAATTCCTTCATACAAGAAAATTTTGCCTAGGTACAAATATTCTGTAGAAAATTTATCTTTTACACTGTTATGTGCTTGAAACGAAATGACAGGGATTTTAATCTGAACTGGAGCCTCTAGGTTAGGGAGATCTACAACAAAATCCTGCATATCTATATCATCAATTTTTAGGATCCGAAAATCTTTTAATGTACTTGCTTTCCCTCCCTCTAAACTAGATAGGGTTCTTTTTATTTTATTATAGATAATTTTATCTTCAACACTTATTATAGGGTAATCACTACTATCTTTCACATTAATAGCATATTTGGTGAAAATTGAAAGATTATATAGTTGATAATAAAAGCTTGATATTCCTACGATGGTTGAAACCTCGTGAATGTAGTGAATGTATTCGTGGTATATCGTAGGAAAATTTTCTCTTTGCAATTGAAGTTGATCATAATCACTGAAAGTAAAATCTATGAAGCTATAACTTGGGATTTCATTACGGAACTTACGAGTTTTAATTTGAATAAAAAATTTATTCAAGAGGTATTTGCCCCAGTAATTTTCTTCTAACATCAGGAGATCATTCTCCAGATTTAATTGTATTTTTTCATCCACGAGAGTTAGATTAATTTAATGCAAATATAGATTAAGTACTATAAAAAAAGTGAGATGAATCACTTTAATCCTACTTAGTTCGGAATAGCCGAAAACGACACTAAACAAGAAAAATAGCGAAAGTAGCTGCAAATCGATCCTGAAAAACGAGAAGTACTTAAATAATATCTTCGTTATAGATTTTCAAAACGAAATTTAAATGCGTCGAAATTATAAGCTGTTTTTGACATGTAAGCAGAAATATTTTTGGAAAATCAGTTACTTTTATAAGTAGTCTTGCCCTCTAGATATAACTCTTTAAATTGACTTCTATTGATCTTCATTAGCATCGTTCTTTTGAGTAATTCTCAAATTCGGCTCGAACTTCCCTAATGACCAATGCTTCCACATTGCTCCAACAGGACAAAGTTTTTCATCAACACATCGGCTCCATGGTGCGATATCGCATCTCTCATCTACTACAACATCTCCACCATCAAGCTGGCTTCGCTCACAATGAGACTTCATCTCACATGGTAACGGTTTATTATTGGTAAAAATTCGCAGGATTTGATTTATTGCCCAGAAAAGTGACAAATGCAGTTTTTCACTGTTAAATCTATGGGGCAAAGAAAAAGTACCTTCATATTCCGAATTAATAACCATAGGAGACCCTAAAAAGGCTCTAAGAGCGACAAAATCATTGTTTTTCTTTAAATCCCCGGGTTTTAGTATGTCGATTAAAAAATCGGGATAATCCTCTCTAATTTTTAAGGCCCTATCAAAGATTAAATTAATCCAAATATTATTCCCTTCAAAATGTTCAACTTTGAAGTTCTTTAACAATAAATCTCTTGCTGTGTCAGAAACTTTCTTTAAGCTCACATGCCCCTCTCTAAGTAAAGTCGCTAGTTCGGTGTAAAGTGCAGAGGCAACAAAATCGTTATTAAGGAAATTGATAGCCTTCAAATGCTTTAAGCATCTTAAAAAACTTAAACCTGGATTATAGGTCATGAGCGAGGCATCGCAGGTTGCAATAATCGCGGGTATGTTAAATGACATTTCAGGATAAAATCGGTCAACAAGTTTCGAAACAACATTGTACGGGTAATCAGAAGTAGGGAGAACGATTCCTTCTAATGCTAAAAGGTCTGCATAAACATATTGTTCCGAAAGAAAGGCCATGCCTTCGGTAATATGATTGCCCCCAAGTACAAATTTGAATTCTGAACCTTCTGAGAGATCTTCTGCTGTTATTTGAATGAAGGGAACGCGGTGATTTGCATGGGATATATAAATTTCCTCTACATCCTTAACATTAATTTTTTTCCTGAAGGGTTGTATAGGACTTCCACGATATTCTCTCATTATTTGGTGATTAAAATAACCTTGATCATCTTTATCGTCGGGCAAAAGATAGGGTACGGGAAAGGATGTCTCACTTTGTTTGCCAATTCGACTGGCGGTATCCTGAATATAATAAACAGTATTATGAATGTTCATTAAACCATAAACTGTACTTATATCCTGTATAAAATGGATATATTCATGTAAGTAAAATGCAAGACCAGCATTGGGAATTTCATTAAAATCATGAAGGTCGTAGGGGCCGTCTATTTTCATCCTGAAGAAAGCCGGACTATAGTAGCTATTTCCAAAACGTTGGTATTCTGTCATAGTGCAATAATTATATGCTAATCACTGTCAGGTTAATTTCCTAGCCTTTTTTATCTAAGCTATTTATAATATCAATCCCTGACAGGACCAGCTTTTAGTAAAAAACTGTTCGATTGTCGCTCCATTTGAAATATATCAACGTTGGGCATTTTTTCCGCAATTATTGTATCCATCAAAGTTCTATTCTCATTTGAGATCATAGAACCATAGTAAATCGAATTGAAGCAATCTAAATCTAGATTTGCAATAAAATTCTCTTGCCCCTTATAATCTAAACCATTTAAAATAATCCTGATCTCTTCTTCATAAGACCAAACAGCCGCTTTAGTTTTCATCCATCTGATGATAGCCTCACCATTGGAATAATAATAATCGATAGGTTTCATTTCCTCAACGTAGTTTACCAATGCAATCATTCTTTCTTCAGAATATCTCGCCACATTTATGTAAAGTTGCAGCATATTAAATCCAATGCAAATCCCTCTGTGTGATTGTGCATAATGCGACCACATAAGCATATGATCATATCTGCGGCTGAAGCAGCTCACTCCTCGGTTCTTTACCTCATTGAACATTCCGTTCTTTTTCACATACTCAACTGCCACCGAATCGGATACACCAGCGAACTCAGCCATCTTCGACTTTTTTTCTGCTTCACTAAAATCCGGATGATATTTATCAATTAAGTATTCTCTGTAGCCATCAGGAACATTCTCAAAGTTTATTAGTCCCTCAAAAAAATCGTATGGGTCATTAAATAACCATGGGCTTTTAAAGCCGACGGATAAGTTGGTAATAGCGAGTACCCCGGTTTCAAAACTAAGATACTTGTAAATTACAGGATTGTGTTGAATAATATCCAGCAGTTCTGCTTTTATTTGGTTTGCATAGTTTTCATCAAGCATACATATTTATGATTGCTAATTTAAGATTAATATGGCATTTAAAATATATGATATTGAGTTTATGGGGTAGCCATGTTTTAACAATGTGGCAAAGAAAATTGACGATTTTACTCTGACATCCCTACATTATTCAATTTTGACGTTGCATTATTAAATCGTTCGCTTAATTTTAACACCTTCATTTTCTTGGATTAATGCCAGTATGATCTCTAAACGGTTACCGATCAAGCACTCATATTTACCTTTTCTAAATTCCATCATTATCCCAATTAAATGGGCAGAAGATCTGAATTTATTCCCTTTAAATTCGATATCTGTATACCAGACACCACACCCGCTCAGCCCATAGTGCTCTGTCTTGATCTTCTCAGCCTGCCCATCTTTTATATTTCTCACTTTTCGCTGAAATTCGAATGCATAATGCCTGAAAGGATCTAGTCCATAATAGTTAAAAACCTTGTTCTGACTGGGTCCGAGAAAGTAAGCTGAACCAAACGTTTTTGTTTTGCCAACTACTTGTTTTTTGTTGATCACTGGATAGCCGAATATGCAATAATTGGCTTCCAGTAAAGATTTATCATGATGTAGCATTTGGCGAGCAGGTATAAATCTGTAAGAATACCTCAACAGCGTCGCCAGCGGCGTAGTCAGTTTGATGTAAGCTATATCAAACCTGCGCTGTTTATCCATTTCTGTTCCATAAGCATGACCAGCGATAGATATATAATCATCTGCCAGTGGAATAAATAGCTTATTGTCATTTGACCAGTCTTCAAATGACATGTGAGGCCGTTAAAATATAAGATGAAGGACCGAGTTCCACCATTACGCCCGAGGCAAACGGTGTCACCCTCCTTTGCCGTCTTCTTTGAAGAACTGGCAAGTGGAAAGTCCGATATCCCCCTGAATTAATTTAGACAATTCTTCATTGATCAGTGAGTCAATGTATTCGTCCAGTTCGTCATCCTGCTCCATTTGGCGACTTATAAATCTCTGAATCTTGCAGTATTTCGTACCCCTTCATTTAATAGCCCCATGATTTCGTCAGTATAATAGGCCGGGGCTAATTTTGCTTTAAAATCATTTAAGTTTGTAGCCTCCTCTGCTGTTGGCTTGGATTTTAAGAATTTATCAATTGCTTTATCGATGTTCTTTTTGATGGCAACTAATTGTTTATCATAAGACCCCAGGTGTTTTGTTGAATTAGATCCGTTTTCGGTTTCTATTAAATTCTGGAAATAAGCATTTTTGGAATTGTGCCAGTTGTAATCACATTTAAAGGCTCTACGAATAAACGTTTCATAGCACATGGAATCAGTGTAAGAAGACATAAATGATTAATTATTTGTTTGTTAACTTTAGCTAAAGTAATTAATCCCACATTTCTTTAGCTCGCTATTTCTCCACAAGCCATTAAAATACTTAAAATCACACATACACTTTACGCCGACATTTTCTGCCCGGATTATCACCCAAATTCATCAATCTGAACTTTGACCGACCATCGAGGCGCCTCTTTCTTTAGCGCTCAATTTAATAAGATTTTTGTCTTCTTTTAATACGGGAAACCTTAATGTAAATAAACTTACCTCTAATGTAAAGTCAATAAGAATTTAGTGAAGGCCTAAGAGCACAGGAAAAGTAATATACTATTTCTCAAATCCACTTTTTTTCCGGTAATATCCTTCCACCTTATCCTTTAATACTTTCTCAAAATTAACCACCGCTTCACAATCATCATAAAAGTTAGACCTATTGAAGCTTAACTCTACTGTTAAAAGCCTTTAGATGTCAGAATCTAAAGGCTTTTTTTATGCCTAAACTTGTGTTTATAGCTATTAAAGCACGGATTAAGGGACAATATTAATCTATAATAGTGTTTTGCAGTCCCCTATAAAAATCGATTCATTGTATGAATGCTTCCCTTACGAGTTTATGATCGACGAATTCGGTATC
>JAATFQ010000038.1 GCA_015655115.1 Sphingobacteriales bacterium | reverse complement strand
TCTGTATTATATTGTTTTTAATAGGTAATGAAGCTTGCATTAATGCAGGTTTCATTCTGTATTATATTGTTTTTAATAGGTAATGAAGCTTGCATTAATGCAGGTTTCATTCTGTATTATATTGTTTTTAATAGGTAATGAGCTGTGTTATGCAAATAAGATTTTTCGTTTTATACGTTTAAATAATTCATAAATGAATTAAATCTATCCTCAGTACCGTTATCTGTAATTGTGCTATTGAAAACCGCTTTGACCTGATAGTTATATCTTTCAAACGAAGAAATGATACCTGAGAGCTCTGTTTTGTTGATTTTTAAAGTTACTTCTAATCTGGTAGAATCCGGGAAAGATTGTACATAAGAAGAAAGGATTTGTGCATTATCGCCCTCAACAATCTGCGCCATGTGTGACAATGAATTGTTTCTGTTGTTTATCTCAAGCACAATAATTCCACCTGGTTCTTTCACAGCATAAATTTCAGATGTAAATTCCAGGATATTGTGCACTGAAATAATGCCGAGGTAGTTTTTGTTATAGTCCAGTACAGGAACAATGGAAAGCTTAAGCTGATCAAAGATCCTTATCACATCATATACATGTACATCCTGATAAACAAATGGATTGAGGATAGTCAATGAAAGATTGCCCAATATTTCTTCAGGATTTCTGATCTCCAACATTTCATCCTCGGCAACAATACCTAAAAACTGAGCATCGGTAACTATCGGCAAATGGTATAATTTGAACTCAGCCATCCTATCCAATGCAGTCTGAACAGAATCAGAAGTCCGCAGTGGTGGAATTGTGCCAGATATAAGTTCAGATGCAAACATTTTTATTTAAGTAAAATTCTATTTAAAAACGTATTCAGATATTCATTAAAAACTTCAGGACGCTCCATCATTGGAGCATGTCCACATTTATCAACCCAATTTAATTCTGAATTAGGCAACAGCTGATGAAATTCTTCCGCCACTTCGGGTGGTGTAACTTTATCTTGTTTACCCCATATCAAAGAAACAGGAATTGTTATTTTCGACAGGTCTTTAGACATATTATGTCGGATAGCAGATTTTGCCAGCGCCAAAATACGAATTACTCTCGATCGGTCATTCACAGATTTATAAACCTCATCTACCAATTCTTTTGTGGCAATTGCGGGATCATAGAAAGTAAATGCAACCTTCTCACGAATATAATCATAACTTTCTCTTTTTGGAAATGAACCGCCAAAAGCATTTTCGTATAACCCTGAACTTCCGGTCAGTACCAGAGCTTTTACAATCTCCTGATGTAGGGAAGTAACTACCAATCCAACATGGCCTCCTAAAGAATTACCAATAAGGACTACCTGTCCCAATTTTTTAAACTTTATAAATTTGTGAACATATTTTGCCAAACTCTTCACACCCAGTGTAAGAATGGGCAATTCATATATAGGTAAAATAGGTACCAGAACGTGATAATTATCTTTAAACCTATCAATTACGGGCTCCCAGTTACTGAGTTCGCCCATTAAACCATGAAGTAATACCAGGGTCTCACCTTTTCCAGCTTCTATATAATTATACCCTTCGTCTTCTATTACCTCGTATTTCATAATTAATTATCCGTAAGATGTGCTACTAAGTTAGTAGACTGTTTTAAATTAAAACAATAAATTGTGTTAATTTTAAAAAAAAGCTTTATAAAATGAAATTAGCACAATTTATGCCAATTGAGATTTCACCAGCTCAGCAATAAGTTTACCATCGGCTTTACCTGCCAGTTCTTTATTCGCGAGCCCCATTACCTTGCCCATATCCTTTACCGAAGTGGCCCCGGATTCTTTGATGAGGTTAGCAATCATTGCCGCAACTTCTTCTCTGTCTAGTTGCTTTGGCATAAACTGGCTGATCACTTCTATCTCTTCTTCTTCAATGACAGATAAGTCTTCACGGCCCTGTTGCTTATAAATATCCGCAGACTCTTTTCTTTGTTTAATTAAGCGCTGAAGAATTTTCAATTCTGCTTCTTCATTAATCTCTTCCGATCCTTTTTCTGTTCTTGCCAGTAATAAAGCAGCTTTAATTGCACGAAGACCTCTTAATTTTGCTGGGTCTTTGGCCAGCATGGCTTCTTTTATTTTCTGATCGATAATAGTAGATATCATATACTTTTTATTTCTATTTCTAATTTCTTTGTACTAATGTCGCTGATGCCTGTGCTGTTGGCATTATTAACATATCATTGATATTTACATGTGCAGGCCTGCTTACCACAAACCAGATTGCATCGGCAATATCCTGAGCCATCAGCGGTTCAATACCATCGTAAACTTTTCTCGCTCTTTCCTCATCTCCTTTAAAACGTACTAAAGAGAATTCTGTTTCAACCATCCCAGGATTTATTGCAGTCACCTTGATACCATGCGGCAATAAGTCCATACGCATTCCTTTATTTAGTGCATCTACTGCATGCTTTGTAGCACAATATACATTTCCATTCGGATATACTTCTTTACCCGCTATAGAACCAATGTTGATAATATGCCCTTTCTTCCTTACAGTCATCCATGATGAAACAATTCTGGTTACATAAAGTAAACCTTTCACATTGGTATCGATCATGGTATCCCAGTCGTTCGTGTTGCCCTGGTCTATCGGATCTAAACCCTGACTTAAGCCGGCGTTGTTAATCAGCACATCTATTTCTTTCCAGTCTGCAGGTAACCCTTCCAATACTTCTGTAACCGCAGCATTGTCCCTCACATCAGCAACGAGCGTAGTTACTTCAATAGCATATTTGTCGGCCAGGTGCTTAGCAGCCTTGTCAAGCATTTGTTCTCTTCGCGCAAGAAGGATCAACCTATATCCCTGTTGTGCAAATAAATGTGCACAAGTTTCGCCAATACCTGAAGTCGCACCAGTAATCAATACAGTTTTCATTTGAATATATTTATTTTAACGGTCATGAAGCTATCAAGGACATCTTTCATTATTTGTGAGCGGCAGGCTCGTGATGGTTTCATTTGATATATATTATGATCTTACGACCTTGAATTTCATTTATAATTATCTGATGCCTGATATACGCACCTGAATCAACAGGTACATCGGCAAAGCTATCATTTTTATAGTTTGCGTCATCATTCAAAAAATAAACTGAATGTAACATGACGCAACATGAGCTTGTCTATTGGTGTATTATAGGGATTAACAGATTTGTTGTCTAGAATATTGTTTAAAGTACTGGAAAGTTTAATTTCCGGCGACATTTTAAAATACTCAAAATAGAGGTCCAGGCCTATGCCAGCTTCGTACGACAAATAGTTTTTACTGTTTTTAAGCAGCTTATATAAATATTCGTTCCCGGAATCATCAGATTTCTTCTTGGAGGTTATATCATAAGAATATTTGACACCATAGAG
The DNA here is from genome assembly GCA_015655115.1 of Sphingobacteriales bacterium. Classification (GTDB taxonomy): domain Bacteria; phylum Bacteroidota; class Bacteroidia; order Sphingobacteriales; family Sphingobacteriaceae; genus Pedobacter. The sequence goes on along the minus strand of JAATFQ010000038.1, from coordinate 5,043 downwards.
CATGTAAGCTCTGAAGTTATTCCGTCTGTTTGATTTTATTTTAATACCGAGGGGAAACTCAACCATTGTTGCCTGTACTTTCTGGTCAACAGCAGTAAATGGCATACCCGATGGAGATGGTGCCGAAGCAGATGCACCGGTAGGCAGATATTCATAAGCCATCACACGGTTATTGAAATTAAGCGTTGGTGTTAAACGGATATCAGCATTGTTACTTATCCTGGCATTCACCACAAATCCTATCCCAAACCCGGGCGACGACTTGGGATACAATGCTGATAAAGAATCGGTAAGCTGTACTCCTGTCTCCGGATCACTGAACGGTGCTCTCCAGTCAGCTTTTTTCTGAACCTTATATAAGGAGTTAGTATACTGAAATGTAAAGCCAAAATGTATGTTCTCATCATCCACACCTCCGCCCCAGTTCTGGGACTTTGCTGAACCAAAAATAAAAAGAAGAACAATAAGGAGGCTTAACTTAATTCTCATCCTAAAAATTTCATGGCTGGCGATGTTGCTGTATCAGCTAAATCAACCCCGCGCTTTATTTAATACCTGTATATATGGCACTTATTCCAAACGTTAAAGATCTGTGTTTGGTTTTTGTATAGCCGACTTTATCCATTAAAGCAGTAAATGATTTGCCATCAGGGAAGGCAAGAACAGACTCATTTAAATAAGTGTAAGCTCTGGCATCTTTTGAGAATAACTTCCCGAAAACCGGCAATAGGTATTTGAAATAAAAATTATAAGACTGTTTTACAGGAAACATTGTCGGCTTTGAAAATTCAAGGATCACAATTTTACCTCCAGGTTTCAATACGCGCAGCATATCGGCAAGCCCTTTTTCCAGGTGTTCATAATTCCTGACCCCAAAGGCCACTGTAATCGCATCAAAATAGTTATCCTCGAAGTGCAATCCTTCAGAATCTCCCGTTTGAACCGAAAATACATGCTGCATATTGCGCTCAGCAATTTTTTTTCTGGCTACATCAAGCATTCCTACAGAAATATCTACACCAATAATTTTTTCTGGTTTTAATATTTTTATAGCTTCAAAAGCAAAGTCGCCTGTACCTGTAGCAACATCGAGCATGATGCGTGGTTTTATTGCAGACAGCTCTCTAATGGCTTTTTTACGCCATATGATGTCAATTCCCAGGGAAAGGAAGTGGTTTAGGAAGTCGTAAGTTCCAGATATGTTATTGAACATAGTGGCGACTTGTTCCTTTTTAGTTACGGTCTCAGAATGGTATGGTGTTATTTTTTCGTTCATGGTATGCGGCAAAGATAAGTATTGTTGAAAACTAATTTTCTACCTTTGTCAAATGATTATAAAATCAGCAACTTTTATTTGCAGCAATACAAAGATTTCTGCGCTGCCAGTGGCCAACATGCCCGAATATGCTTTTATAGGCCGCTCTAACGTAGGAAAATCCTCTTTGATAAATATGTTGGTAAACCAGCATGGATTAGCAAAAACATCGCAAAAACCCGGAAAAACACAGTTAATTAACCATTTCCTAATTAATGAGAAGTGGTATATCGTAGATTTACCAGGTTATGGTTACGCCAAAGTATCTAAAAACAACCGTGAAAGCTGGGAAAAATTTATCCGTAACTATATCACAAAGAGAGAGAGTTTACAATGTGTATTTATATTGATTGACAGCAGGCTGACGCCACAAAAGATAGATATTGAATTTTGCTGCTGGATGGGAGAGATCCAGATCCCCTTTGTACTGGCCTTTACCAAAGCTGATAAGCAGTCGCCCGCAAAAACAAACCAGAATATTGCGCTCTTCAAAAAAGAGCTTTCCGGATGGTTTGAGGAGATACCTCCTGTTTTTGCAACGTCGGCAGAAAAAGGGGCGGGAAAAGATGAAATCCTCCAATTTATCGAAGATACTAATCTTGACTTCGCAATGCCTATACTTACACCAAGAGACGATTATTAGCGGGTAGTAGGATTATGAAGCTAACATCTGCTATTGTTGAAAACAATAATTAACATAGTTTTGATAGCTTCATAACAAATATAATCAAATGAAACCGTCATGGTCATATAGCCTATAAAACAGTAGGATCATAACTGCTTCATAATAATTAAAATCAATTATATTCTGATGGAACCATCATGATTTTTCAAATCACATAATGAAGCGAGCTTTTGCGAACTCATGAATTAAATAAAAACAATAAAATCAGATGAATAAAATGAATATAAATCATGATAGCTTCATAACCTTTAAAAATTAATATATACTGATGAAAAAGTACTTTTCACTGGTGCTGTTTGCACATTCAATCTTTGCTCTTCCCTTTGCCATGATTGGTTTTTTTTTAGGTGTAACCACAACTCCAAATCCATTTAACTGGCTGCTGCTGGTACTGGTCTTATTATGTATGGTTTTCGCACGAAATGCCGCCATGGCTTTCAACAGGTATCTCGACAGGGAGATAGATGCAAAGAACCCCCGTACATTAATGCGCGATATCCCTGCTGGAAAGGTATCAGCAAATGAAGCGCTGATATTTGTAATTATTAACTGTATCCTTTTTGTTGTTGCTACTGCATTTATCAATAATTTATGCTTTTACCTTTCGCCGGTGGCACTGTTCGTAGTCTTGTTTTACAGCTATACCAAAAGGTTCACTGCCCTATGCCATCTTGTACTTGGCCTCGGACTTTCTTTAGCACCAATTGGTGCTTACATAGCCGTTACCGGAGCATTTAATATAGTACCAGTTCTATACTCTTTAGCGGTACTATTTTGGGTAAGCGGCTTCGACATTATCTATGCCCTTCAGGATGAAGAATTTGATAAAGGAGAACAGTTACACTCTATTCCCTCTGCACTGGGAAGAAAGAATGCACTGCGCCTGTCAGAAGTATTACATTTCTTTTCAGTACTGTGTGTCATCCTGCCTATTCTCTTTACCAGTTTTAGCTGGGCATATTATTTTGGCGTAGCATTTTTCTGCTCGATGCTCATTTATCAGCACCTGCTGGTAAAACCGAACGACATCAGTAAGGTAAACCGTGCTTTTGCTACTACAAATGGTTTTGCCTCGGTAATTTTTGCGGTATGCTTTCTATTAGATACCCTATTACGTACTTATTTTAAATTCTAGACCCCTATGATTAATCTGACTATACCAAAAAAGATAAGAACTTATTTCCCTCAGGATATTGAAATAAAATGGGATAATATCTCTCCTATTCTTGATGAGCTGCTCGGTCGTGAGCTTCAAAATGTACAGGAGCTGGAACATTGGTTAAAAGATAAAAGTGAAGTCGAAGCAGCACTGGAGGAAGACTTTGCATGGCGATATATCAGAATGAGCTGCGACACCGCCAATGAGGAACTGGTGAAAAGCTTTCAGTATTTCGCTACAGAGATTGAGCCTAAGATCTCTCCTGTCGCCAACCTCCTTAATCAGAAGTTGGTAGCAAGCCCTTTCATTGATGAGCTTGACCAGGATAAATATTTTGTATATCTCCGGGCTATCAAAAAATCACTTGAAATATACAGAGAGGAAAACGTAGAATTATTCACCAAACTGCAGGTTGCGCAGCAAAGATATCAATCTACTACCGGAGCAATGAGCGTAGTGCTCAATGAGCAGGAGTATACGCTGGAACAAGCTTCAACTTTCATTAAGGATGTGAGCAGGGAAGTCCGCCAGCACGCCTGGGAAACTATTCAGCAACGCCGCCTGGTAGATAAAGACGCATTAAACATTCTTTTCGATGAGTTGATTGTTATGCGCCATCAGGTAGCTTTAAATGCAGGGTTTGAGAATTTCAGGGACTATATGTTCCAGGCTTTGGGCAGGTTTGATTACGATGCCAAAGATTGCTACGAGTTCCATGAGGCTATTGAAAAAGAAATAGTACCTATTTTAAAAGAGCAGGCAGAAAAAAGGGCAGAATCATTAGGATTGGAGCAGCTTAAGCCATGGGATATGGAAGTAAGCACTTCGGGAAAATCAGCACTTAAGCCCTTTAAAAATGGCACCGAGTTGATTGACAAAAGTATAGCAGCTTTTACTGCGATTGACCCTAAGCTTGGACAGATGCTCAATATTATGAAAGCCAATAACCTGTTCGATGTAGAAAGCCGCAAAGGAAAGGCCCCGGGAGGTTACAATTACCCTCTTGCAGAAACAGGTGCCCCTTTTATTTTTATGAATTCTGCAGGCTCGCTGAGAGACCTGACGACAATGGTACATGAAGGCGGACATGCTGTACATACTTTTCTTACTGCAAACCTGGAGCTGAACGACTTTAAACACTGCCCTTCGGAAGTAGCCGAGCTGGCGTCGATGAGTATGGAACTGATCTCTATGGATCAATGGGATATATTTTTCGATAACCCCGATGATTTAGTACGTGCAAAAAAAGAACAGCTGAACGATGTATTGAAAACCCTGCCATGGGTGGCCGTGATCGACCAGTTCCAGCATTGGATTTATACTAACCCGTCCCATAATGCAGCAGACAGAGAAGAAGCATTTAAGCAGATCTATACCAGGTTTGGTGCAGGATTTGCAAATTGGGACGGACAAGAACATGAATTCGGGAATCTATGGCAAAAACAATTGCACCTATTTGAAGTACCTTTTTATTATATAGAATATGCAATTGCCCAATTAGGTGCCATTGCAATCTGGAAAAACTATAAAGAAAACCCTGAAAAAGCATTACAGCAATATATTGACGCATTATCACTAGGCTATACGAGACCAATGAATGAGATTTATGAAACTGCCGGTATAAAATTTGATTTTAGCAGTGATTATATCAAAGAATTAGCTTCATTTGTAAAAAATGAGCTAGAAAAACTAGACTAGTCTATAAATATTTTTATACTTACAGCGAAAAATAATACAATTGCCAATCATGTTCGAAAATCTTTTCCGAAAAAAGTCAATTACTAAAATATTAGAAGATGCAGAGAAAGGTTATGGTGACCATGGCGCATCTTTAAGCAAAACACTGGGGGTAAGAGACCTTACCGCATTTGGAATAGCAGCGAT
>JAATFQ010000273.1 GCA_015655115.1 Sphingobacteriales bacterium | reverse complement strand
TCTCGAAGCTACTGCGTTTACCGAACGTGGCATAGTGTTGTTGTTTTTTGATAAACGGTGTTGCGTATTTCAGCAAACTTACTACCGGGTACCTGGTTAAAAATTAATTATTTACCGATTGCAAGCATACGTTTAACGTTGCCCATGTCAGCTGCAGACACCATACTGGTGTGACCCAAATTACGCTTACGTTTAGTAGACATCTTTGTTAAGATGTGACTTTTGTATGCGTTTTTTCTTGCGATTTTACCTGTTCCAGTAAGCCTGAAGCGCTTTTTAGCACTGGAATTGGTTTTCATTTTTGGCATAACCTGTTTTTATTTATGTAATTTATTTATTTTTTCACAACTTTTGGAGCCAGCGTTAAAAACATACGCTTACCTTCCAACTTAGGTAACAGTTCAACTTTACCTATATCTTCCAAAGCTTGTGCAAACTTAAGTAAAAGAATCTCACCCTGTTCTTTATAAACAATTGCGCGACCTTTAAAGTGTACGTAGGCCCTTACTTTTTCTCCATTTTCAAGGAAACTCTGAGCATGTTTCAGTTTAAACTGGAAATCATGATCATTCGTATTAGGTCCAAAACGGATCTCTTTGATTACTGTTTGCTTAGCGTTTGCCTTAATCTCTTTTTGCTTTTTCTTTTGTTCGTAAACAAACTTGCTATAATCGATTATTCTACAAACCGGAGGCACTGCATTTGGAGATATCTCTACAAGATCCAGTTCCAGTTCATCCGCAAGGGCTAAAGCTTTTGCCAGAGGATAAATCCCTGGTTCAACATTATCGCCAGCTAACCTAACCTCCTGGGCTCTGATAAACTGATTAATATTATGTTCTGCTTCTTTTTTCTTAAAAGGAGGACGTGGTCCCCTATTAAATCCTGGTCTGCCTAATGCCAAATTTATATACTATTTAAACTGTTATTTCTTTAATTAATAATTCACTAAACGCTTCCAGCGTCATCTCACCTAAATCTCCCTCACCGTGTTTCCTTACCGATAACTGGCCTTCCAGCATCTCCTTTTCTCCTATAATCAGCATGTAAGGAATCTTCTTAACCTCTGCATCTCTGATTTTTCTTCCAATCTTCTCGTCACGGAAATCTATCAAACCGCGAATATCGGAATTATTTAGTTCATCTGAAACTTTTTTAGCATATTCTTCATATTTTTCTGAGATAGGAAGGATAATAAATTGTTCCGGTGAAAGCCATAATGGGAACTTGCCCGCACAATGTTCTATCAATACCGCAACAAAACGCTCCAGTGAACCAAACGGCGCACGGTGTATCATTACCGGACGGTGTTTATGATTATCGCTGCCTGTATACTCCAGCTCAAATCTTTCCGGTAAATTGTAATCTACTTGTATAGTCCCTAGCTGCCATTTCCGGCCCAGGGCATCTTTTACCATGAAGTCTAACTTCGGACCATAGAATGCTGCTTCACCAAGCTCTATAACAGTACGCAGTCCTTTCTCTGCGGAAGCTTCAATAATTGCATCCTCTGCAAGTTTCCAGTTTTCATCAGAACCAATGTATTTTGACTTGTTCTCCGGATCTCTTAATGAAATCTGAGCAGTATAATCATTAAATCCTAAAGATTTAAATACATACAATACCAGGTCAATTACTTTCATGAACTCTTCTTTCACCTGGTCAGGCCTGCAAAATAAATGTGCATCATCCTGAGTAAACCCACGTACCCTGGTCAGGCCGTGCAGCTCACCGCTTTGTTCGTAACGGTAAACGGTACCGAACTCTGCGAAACGCAAGGGAAGATCTTTGTAAGAGCGTGGTTTAACTTTATATATTTCGCAGTGATGCGGACAGTTCATTGGTTTTAAAAGGAACTCTTCACCTTCCTGTGGTGTTTTGATAGACTGAAAAGCATCTTTACCATATTTCTCCCAGTGGCCAGAAGTAATATATAAGTTCTTATGTCCGATATGTGGAGTAATCACCTGCTCATAGCCAGCCTTCGACTGTGCTTTGGTCAGGAAGTTTACCAGACGTTCACGCAGTGCAGCCCCCTTAGGTAACCATAAAGGCAATCCCATACCTACTTTTTCAGAAAAAGCAAACAGCTCAAGCTCTTTTCCCAGTTTCCTGTGGTCGCGCTTTTTCGCCTCCTCAATCATCAGCAGATACTCAGTAAGCTCACTCGCTTTCGGAAAAGTAACCCCATAAATCCGGGTCAGCTGTTTTTTAGTCTCATCACCTCTCCAGTAAGCGCCGGCAACATTCATCAATTTTACTGCTTTCACAAATCCTGTATTCGGGATATGTGGACCGCGGCATAAATCGGTAAAGTCTCCCTGTGCATAAAAGGTGATCTTTCCATCTTCCAGGCCATCAATCAGATCCAGCTTATATTCATCACCCTTTTCGGTGAAATATTTTATAGCATCTGCTTTTGACACGCTCTCTCTTACAAAAACTTCTTTCTTTTTCGCGAGCTCGATGATTTTCGCCTCAATAGCTTTGAAGTCATCCGATGAAAATTCATGATCACCAAAGTCTACATCATAATAAAATCCTGTTTCAATAGCAGGACCGATACCGAATTTCGTACCTGGGTACAGTGCTTCTAGCGCCTCAGCCATAATGTGTGCCGAAGAATGCCAGAAAGTAGCTTTACCAGCCTGATCGTTCCAGGTCAGTAATTTTACTGCAGCATCGTTTTCAATAGGCCTGCTGGAATCCCAAACTTGTCCGTTAACCTCGGCAGCCAATACATTGCGCGCTAATCCCTCAGAAATAGAGAGGGCAATTTGATGTGCAGTAGTCCCCTTTTCATACGGGCGGACAGAGCCATCAGGAAGTGTAATGTTAATCATCTACAACTATGATTTATAAGTGAATTTAAAAAATTTATTTCCCAATCAATACAACTGATTTTTATGGATTACAAAGGTAAGTTTTTAACCTGCATTCCGGGAAAGAATTTAAAAAATGAGATAAATGTCATAATTGTCCGCCTTTCAGCCCGCTGTCACCAGATCACAAGGACTAAATAGGTAATACTGAAAAAGTACAATACTGACTTTGGGATACTTGTTTACCATCCGCCGAAGCAAAATAGATACAGCAATGAACAAGTGAAGCATGCTGTATGTGCTATAGGCAATTCAAGAGACAAAGACAGGTTCACTCTCGCTGCCATATTTTCAAAGTATTGAAATTCCTCCTTATTATATTATTACGATAAGCCAATACCACTATCAGCCCATCCTGCTCTCTATCTTCACAGGCACTGCTGCACCAACCTTCGCTGTCATCATTTCAGCTCAACTGTAAAACACCCTCCTCAAAAATTGCCGTGCGCAGGCCGGAAGCACCGAATAAATCTCCCCTGCTGATTTGTATTTTACTGTAATCAAGAACATTCGGTTCGGTATCAATAAACACAGCACGCTTTAAATTAAAACTCATAGCCGCATTATGTGCACTCATATCTTTCCTATGAGTCCTGAAGCTCACATTAAGCAGTACCAGAAGCCGGCTAAAAAACGTTATTGAGCAATGAGATTATCCTTCAGGCTGATCATGCTTATATTAATGTTAATCTCACAAGTCGACGCCCCTGAGGGGAAATGAAGCTACTCTGGTATAACGATATCAGGAAGTGAAACGATCAATTCGCCGTCAGCCTGTGTAACTGCGGGACTAAAACTTATGCTTTCCCGCATGGGTGAATTGATATTGAAATCAAAGCCCGATAAGCCGCAGAAACTGAATCTGCCAAAGCTTATTGCATTGCCAGTTTTGCACTGCATGATAATTGTCGAAACTTCAGTAGTCAGCCTGTTAACCATTTTGCCATCATAACAGCCATCAATTGCCTTTTGAAGGTTCTGCCTGATATGCTTCGCCAAAGCGCTCACTTTCCCCATTATCACCGCGGCACATATTGATGCCACAGCTAAACCGGCCTTCCTGTTGGTCCAATCGATCCAACTATGAATTTACCTTTTAATCTTGCCATAAAGACCTCCTTTTTACTATAATTAAATATATGTATTTATTGTGAAATACCAAAAACAATAAATATAGTTAAATGCAATTTATAACCATTACAAACTCAGGCGTCAGTGCTGTTCAAGGCTCCATAAATACCATCTCAATGCACCCTGAATGCAGCTTTCTTCTTAGCAAAAAGGTGCATCCAAGGTGCATTTAACACGCATTGAAGGTACATTGACTATGAGCCGGGCATCATTTAAAAGCCAGCATAACACAGCGCATTTATTTGCTATAATAAAATCTACATAAAAGACAACTCAAACTAACTAATAGATAACATCCATTGAAATTCTGTTTTAAGCTCAGGAATGGGTATTTTAGTTGCAATTTTTTAAAACTGACTCCCGAACAGGAAGTTACAGAACCATTATAGACCTATATTATGCCAGTAGTAGTTATTGAAGAATACAGTTATGATCACGACTCGTACGAACTGAGAATTAAGTTTGGTACAGGAAAAGTTTACATATACAAGGAGGTGCCCGAAGAAGCTTATCAGGCATTACAAAATGCCGGATCAAAAGGAAAGTATTTTAGCTTTTATATTAAAGACAAATACAAAGGGATTAGAAATAAAGCTGAAGAAGGAGATGTTTCTGCTAATCTCCTTCCATAGTTTCAATCCATTAATGAGATTGTTTCTGGTATTAAAGAGGTCTTTCATAAATCACCTTTTTCTTTTATGCGCGCTGCTATATTGAAAACAGTATAATTTTTAAGGCTTAAATTTGCATCAGTCTCACCCCATGCAAGAAGCACAGATATAGTAGTAGCGCCCGGCGTTGGGCGTAACCAACAGGGGGCCGCAACAGGCTGCCCCCCTTCAATGTTTTTTGATAGTCTGTACCACATTAACGATCTCCGTAAAATTAGGTGTTCAACCATGGATTGATCGCTATACAGTCCAGGTTTGCCATCCCACAACCATTGACCTTATCATTACATATCAAATAATCAATCGCATCTCATTGCTTTCGGTATATACTGGTGCAGATTTAATCCAGCCATCGATACATCCTACCGATATTCATCAAATAAAGCCATGTGTTACAACAATAACAGTAAAAAAAAGCTACTTTTTATAATTATTTTGATGAATAAGCCACAATACTGATTAAATTGCAAAAAAAACGAACAAACGTCCGCTACATTTAAAACTATTGATCATTCTTTAAAAACAGTTTTCAATAAAAAGTTCATTATGCAGAATTAATTTGCCATTAACCAATCATACCGCAAGATATATGCAGACGTCTGTGAATAAAGAATTGGAGTTACTGAAAAAACTCAGGGGACACGATGCAGATGCGTTTTCCATAATATACAAAAGCTATGTCAAAAAAATATATGCCTATATTTTGAGTATAGTAAAATCCCAGGCATTGGCAGAGGACATTACACATGATGTTTTTGTGAAATTATGGGAAAATGCGCAAGATATTCATATTGATAAACCTGTACAGGCCTATTTATATACCCTAGCCAGAAACCATTCCCTGAATATCATCAGGCGGGCCTCCCGTGAAACATGGATATCTGATGAAATTATATCTAATGCAAAAACGCGTACAGAAGATGGGCTTCAATTTACCCAGCGTAAAGAAACAGGCCGCTATATCAAGTCTGCAATAGATTTACTGCCTCCACAGCGCAGAATGATATACGAGCTATGCCGTAACCAAGGCTATTCTTATAAAGAGGCTGCCGAACAATTAGGCATAAAAGACAGTACGGTAAACAGCCAGATGGTCAAAGCCCTGAAGACCATCAAAAACTTCATGCTCCGCAATGGAGCACTATTATCCCTGCTATTTTATAAATTTTAATTTTTTTTCTGCTGCTGAGTAAATGTACTGCCTCTTTTATGTGTATTACATGAAACAGAAAAAAATTGGAAAAGCCCATCAAACAATTATTCATAGATTTTATGTACGACAGGTGTTCTAACGCGGACATTGAAAAAGTAAAAAATCTATTAAAAGAAGGCGGATACGAGAATGAATGGCTGCAGGCTATGGAAGAGGCGCAGACAGGCTTACCTTCGATAAACAACCCGGACCTGTTGTTAGCAGAAGACAAGCTTTTAAAAAGGATACAAAAATCAGCCTCTATCTCAACAGCCCATAAAAACAGGTACACCTGGCTCCCCTACGCTGCCGCAATTCTTATCCTGGTGTCAGCAGCAATGTTTTTTATCCGATCTCCTAATATTGTACCTGCCCGGGAATTGGCAAAGACCAAAAAAACACCTTCGGTAGAAAAAGATAGTGTCCATAAATGGATAAAGCTGCCTGATGGTACATCGGTACAGTTAAACGCAAACAGCCATCTTGATTATCCTGAAAGTTTTGCAGGCAAAAAAAACAGAGAGGTTAGCCTTACTGGCGAAGCCTATTTTGACGTTAAACATGATGCAGCCCACCCATTTATTATTCATACTGGTAAAATTAAAACTACTGTACTCGGTACTGCTTTTAACATTAGTGCCTATAGCGCTAAAAAAGGCGTCACTGTCACCGTAACGAGAGGGAAGGTGATGGTTGAGGATGAGCAGAAGACACTGGCCGTACTAACGCCCGATCAGCAATTGGTCTGGAGCGGCGACAAGTCTGCAAAAAAACTCAACGTGAATGCCGACGTAGCTATTGAATGGAAAAAATCGGACCTGATTATGGATGATATCACCCTGGCGGATGCAGCAAAGATGATTACCTCACGATATGGGATGAATGTCCAGTTTAAAAACGATAAAGTGAAAGACTGCCGTTTTACCGCCGCATTTTTAAACAGCAATGGGATTAACCAGGTACTGAGCGTGCTTGGAGATATCACCGGAGCTACCCTGCAATTAAAAAATCACACAATTATTATAGACGGCAATGGCTGTTAAAAACATGAAAAATATGAAATATCCTCCCTGATTAAACCCCTTGCCGAAAAAAAGCAAGCCCCAGTTCCCGCTGGGGCTTGTAATGCGGTCTTAAATTCTTGAATGTACAACCTAAAACCAACGCAATGTATCACAATTCTACTCGTTATGCAAGCCGGTATTTACCGGCTTTGAATGCTACGTTTAATTTTAAAAAACTCGGATTTTTTATGAAAATTAACGCAATTATCCTGATAGCCATGTTCACCGCGGCAAGTGGACTCATGGCATCTGAAACTAAAGCTCAATCACTCAGTGAAGTCAATATCAATATTGGCCTCAAAAATGTTACGCTTAAAACCGCATTATCCCAAATTGAAAGCCAGACAGACTTCAGGTTTGCCTATAAAAAGGAGTTGCTCTCTTCAGTAAAAAATATTAGCCTGAAGTCAGAAAAACGCACCGTACAGCGTACACTTGACGAACTGCTGTCGGGCACTGGCATTTCTTATAAGCAGATCAATAACAGCATCATCCTTTTTAAAGAAATACCGGTACCTGCCGCCACTGAGAAAATAGAGCAGCAGGTGATCACCGGAATTGTCATCGATGAAAATGGAAAACCTATGCCAGGGGTATCTGTAAAGGTAAAGGGAAAAACTATTTCTGCCATTACAGATTACAATGGTAGCTTTAAAATCGGAGCGGCTATTAATGATTTGTTGGTTTTCAGCTACGTAGGCTATTCTCCAGTCGAAGTACATATCACCAATGATGCTGCAATGAGGGTTACCTTGCAGCCTGAAGCGGGTACACTTGACGCTGTGGTCGTTATTGGTTATGGAACTACTACCAGAAGAACGAATACTGGCTCTGTCACTACTGTCAGTGCAAAACAAATTGGCAGCCAACCCGTAGGTGACCCTCTCGCCGCTTTGCAGGGCCGCGTTGCCGGACTGGATATCTCATCGGTTACCGGTTATCCAGGATCGGGCTACAACGTTCGACTCAGGGGACAAAATTCGATCTCATCGGGAAATGCACCTTTATATATAGTCGATGGTGTCCCATTTGTTTCAGAAAGCTTAAGCCAGTTTTCCGCCGCGAATGGTAGTCAAAGTCCTTTATCAAGTATCAACCCTTCCGATATCGAACAGATTGACATTTTAAAAGATGCCGATGCGACAGCAATTTACGGATCGCGGGGCGCCAACGGAGTGATTTTAATTACCACAAAACGTGGAAAAGCAGGGAAGGCAGAATTCACCGCAAACATATATACCGGCGTTTCTTCCCTGAACAAACGTGTTGACATGCTGAATGGTGCTCAATATTTGGCCATGAGGCGTGAGGCGTATGCAAATGATGCCGTTAACCCTACTGAGACCCAAGCTCCTGATCTTTTAATATGGGATCAGAACCTGGATCAGAACTGGCAGGATATATTAATTGGCGAATCTGCAAATCTCTCCGAAATTCAGCTGGGACTACGCGGCGGTGATGAACAAACCAACTACCTGATCAGCGGAACTTACCGCGATGAAAAAATTGTACTGCCAGGAAATCTTGGATATAAAAGAGGTGCGCTGAATATGTCGCTCAACCATAGTTCGGTAGACAAGAAGTTCCAGTTTACCAGTTCATTGAAATATACTCTTGATGAGAACAATACCTTACAAAGTGACGTGACGAGCTTTTTCAATCTGGCTCCGAATTTTCCTATCTATGATGCCCAAGGTAACTACTACTGGATAGGAAATGAACAAAACCCAATGGCCTATTTTGAGCGGACCAGTATCAGTAATACAGCCAATATATTCGGGAATACTACCCTGAGCTATGAATTTATAAAAGGCTTAAAAGCCAAAGTGAGTGCAGGTTTTAACAGAATGGATCTGAAACAAACGCAGACCCTTCCCAAATTGGGCTTCAATCCGCTGACCTATACAGGAAGCAGCGCGAACTATGGTGATGGCAGTTTAAATTCCTACATCGTTGAACCACAGCTGGATTATCAGCTCAAGCTGGGAAAAGGAAATCTCTCGGCACTGGTAGGTGGAACCTGGCAGCACAGTGTCAGAGAAACAGAAGGCCTGACCGGGAGTGGCTATTCGAGCGATGAACAATTGGAAAATATTAAAGCAGCGACACTTCTTACTGCCAGAACATACAGCTATACCAAATACCGTTATACTTCAGTTTTTGGACGACTCACCTATAACTGGGATGAAAAATACATTATTAATGGTACTTTCCGAAGAGATGGGTCCTCTAAATTTGGTCCCAATAACCGGTTTGGAAATTTTGGTGCCGTAGGTGCCGCATGGTTGTTCAGCAATGAAAGCTTTATTAAAGATAAACTGTCTTTCTTAAGCTTTGGTAAGTTAAGGGGAAGTTTCGGTACAGTGGGTAACGACCAGATCGGAGATTATCAGTTTTTAGACAGCTGGTCATCTACACCCTATCCATATGGAGGTATTGGCGGTATATCACCAAGTCGTTTCCCGAATCCGAACTATAGCTGGGAAGTGAACAAGAAAATAGAAGCAGGGATTGACCTGGGTTTTTTTAATGAAAGATTATTATTCACCTCAAATTTCTATAGAAACCGCTCAAATAACCAGCTCATCGGAAGCACACTATCATCTCAATCGGGCTTTACCAGTTATCAGGCTAACCTTCCCGCCCTGGTACAGAATAAAGGCTGGGAATTTGAGCTGAGCTCGGTGAATATTACAGGAAAGAATTTCTCCTGGAATACCTCGTTCAATCTAACTATAGCGAATAATAAATTACTGGAATATCCAAATCTGATCAACTCAGGCAATGCCACAAAATATGTAATCGGTCAGCCTTTATCAATTGTAATGGGATTTGACTATCTGGGCGTAAATGAACAAACCGGTGTACCTGAATTCAGGGATGTGAATGGGGACAAAGTGATTTCAGATCCCGCGGATCTGGTGGTCATTGGAAACACAATGCCTAAGTTTTATGGTGGTCTGCAAAACAGTTTTTCCTATAAAAACTTCAGTTTTGATTTCTTCTTCCAGTTCGTGAAACAAGATGGCCCTGGTTTAAACTACGGTTACCTGAGTTATTCCAACGGTTATCCACTCAGAAATAAAGATCTTAGCGCATTGGACAGATGGACTACACCAGGTATTCCGGCAACAGTTCCAGGTGCGAGTGCAACGGCAGGAAAACCAACGTACACCGCTTATCAAAACAACTACCGTTTATCGAATGCGAACTGGGGCGATGCTTCTTTTATCAGGCTGAAGAATGTTTCCCTTAAATATAATTTTAAAGATCTGCTGAAAAGCTGGAAATTCAATAACATCACTATGTACATCCAAGGACAGAACCTGTTCACCATTACTTCATACGATGGCTTTGATCCGGAGACAAAAGGATATGCATTGCCACCTGTAAGTATCTATACGGCGGGTTTGCAGGTATCATTTTAACGTTAATTGAAATTGCTTAAGTAACGCATAAAATCATTATTTACAAAGCGCATTTCTGTTATGATCGCTTCATCACCATTAAAATATTAGGAACATGAAAATTATTTATTATATACTATCGATTACCTTGATCAGCATGATGCTATCCTGTAAAGAATATGTGGAAATCGAAGATCCAAAGGATCAGCTGGCTACAGGTACTGTGTTTAAATCTGATGCAACTGCCACCGCAGCAATGGTAGGGATTTACAGCGACATGAATGCTTCTAATTATCAGTTTGCAAATGTACTTACGACTTTCACCTGTGCCATGTATGCTGATGAGTTTGTGTATGCTTCCGTACTGGCAAACTTTGATGAGTTTAAAAACAATGCACTGACAACAGGTAATGGCTATGTCGGACTAATGTGGTCCTCGCCTTACAACTTTATTTATCGCTCAAATGCGGTGATTGAAGGCGTCACGGCTTCTACTACGCTCACGCCAGCAGTAAAAAACCAATTGCTGGGCGAAGCAAAATTTATGAGAGCCTTTTGCTATTTCTACCTTGTCAATTTCTTTGGTGATGTGCCACTGATACTCGATACAGATGTGCTGAATAATACCAGCAAGGCCAGGACCTCCAAAGAGGAAGTTTATGCCTCCATCATCCAGGATCTGAAGGAGGCGAAGCAGCTGCTCGTTGCAGCATATCCGGGCTCTGCCGAGCGCACAAGGCCAAATAAAACAGCTGCTACACTATTGCTTTCAAGAGCGTACCTGTACACGGAAGAGTATGCAATGGCAGAAACAGAATCTGCTGAAGTTATCGAAACCACTTCACAGTACTCTATTTTAAAGAATGCGGATCCCAATAATGCCGGGCATATGACTAAAGTTTTCCTTAAAAATTCCAATGAAGCTGTTTGGCAACTTCAGGTAGTTAATACACTGGGCGGAAGGAATACATGGGAAGGAAACACCTTCATCTCAAATGGATCTCCATTTTATAGACTGACCAAAGGAACCTACGGATTGGAAACAGGATTTGAAGAGGGCGACAAGCGTTTCAGCAATTGGGTAGGAAGTTATACGACTACAACGGCACCGTTTACCACACATTATTTCCCCTATAAATATAAAGTAAGAGTTGGCGCTTCAGGAGCTGCAGTAACGGAATATTCTATGGTATTGAGATTTGCAGAAGCTTATTTAATCCGTGCAGAAGCAAGAGTACGCCTGAATAAGTTATCAGATGCAGCGAACGACTTAAACATTATCCGGGACAGGGCCGGCTTGCCTCCATTAGTGGTAGCCACTACGCCCGGTATAGCCATGACACAGGTCGAGCAGGAACGCAGGGTAGAGTTATTCGCAGAATGGGGACACAGGTGGTTCGATCTGAAAAGATGGAAAAGCGTTTCCGGTGACCCGGCAAAAACAAGGGCTGATGATATATTGCCGCTAAGCAAGCCTTCATGGAAATCTACAGCATTGCTGTTCCCCATCCCGATTGAAGTGATGCGTACTAATCCGAACATGGTTCAAAACCCAGGCTATAATTAAATTAAGCACTAAGCCTTATGAAAAAACTAATCATATGCTGTATCACCCTTTTAGTTTCCTCATGGCATCTAAAAGGGCAGGTTGTAGAGATTAAACCTGCGCAGCCGCAGCGCGGCGAACTGGTTACTGTGACTTATCATTCCAGTGCAGCTGGCGCTGTCATCGGCACGGATGCCAGATCGATGAACATGGTATTTACCTACTCTACCTTCTATGAACTTCCATGGGTACTGCCCATGGAGAAAAAGGGGGGCGACTGGGTGGCCACATTTAAATTACAGCGTTATGCTACTTATGCTACTTTTTATTTTCAAAGCGGCACGTTAATAGATAAAATGGCAAGCGGCAGACATTATGCTATAGCGGTTTATGATGGTAATAAAAGGGTAAAAAGCAGCTACCTCCATGAATCTTACAGTCTTGGCGCACAGTTAGGGAAATCTCCCCAGGTGCCTTTACTGGTGCAGGAAACACTGAACAAAGAACTGGCTCTTTATCCCGATAATTATGAAGCTAAGATACGGCTGCTGAACAACAAGATGAGCCTTGCCAAAACACCAGCTGAACAACTCAGGTTTAGAAATGAAGCGAGAAAGATAATTGCCGCGAAATTAGAGGAAAACCCGACTGTGATGGGTAATATCAACCTTGTTACTATGGGATACCTCATTATTGACGAAAAGAGCAGGCTTGATTCTGTACGCAAAGTAATCGCACAGCGCTTCCCTAAATCGTCTGTAGCGAAAGAGTTTATGATCACTGCGGCTACCAAAGGAAAAGATACAGCGACAACCATCCGTGTCCTTGAAAATGCACTGAAGGATGAAGGGAAGTCACGGGACGAAGAATTTACCGACATCCACTTCCAGCTATTTGAGCTATATGCAGCACAGAAAGAGGAGAAAAAAGCATTATTGCACTTGCCTGATTTGAGCAGGGAGCAAAACCCGAATACACCGGCGCGACTAAAAGGCATCGCTGAAACTTTAACAGTAAACCAACTGGCACCCGACACAGCAATAAGCTATATCAACAGGGCTTTAAAAGTAGTTGATCAGTATCCTGTTGGTATCATCCGCTTTTTTCCGGAGTTTGGCTATATCCCTTCTTACGTAGCGGACAGCGTACGCACAAAAAAAATCAGGGAAGAAAAAGCAAGTTTGACTGCAATGATGGCCTTAAATAAATTATTATTAAAAGACACTTTATCTGCACTTAAATATGCCGGAGAAGCGGCAGGTATGGCTAATTCTCCTGAAGTCCTGCACCAGGTAACCCGTGTTTATAGCGCTACCGGTCATTTTCAGGAAGCTTACAACTCCAGCTGGGAAATACTGCTTCAGGTGCCTGATGATAGTCTTGCCTTACGAAACGCCAAAACCAGTTTTCTTAAACTGGATAAAACGGAGGAAGAGTTTGCTCTGAAAATGAAAGAACTGAACGTAAGGTATCAGCTTAAATTACGTGAAGTGATCAAAAAGCAGCTACTACACAAAGAAGGACCGGAGCTGAACGGAATAGTTGACCTTAACGGAAAAGCGCTGGATAAGCAACTGCTAAAAAACAAAGTAGTCGTGATGGACTTCTGGGCCACATGGTGTATCCCCTGCATGGAAGAACTCCCTTATTTGCAAAAAGTATATAACCTCTATAAAAATAACCCAAATGTGATCTTTATGGTCATCAATAGCGGAGCAAGAAATACTATCGAAGATGCAAAAGGATGGGCAAAGCAAAATAAAAAATATACTTTCCCCTTATACTTTAATACTGACCCCGACATCAGTGAAAAAGTTGGCTTTAACTTAATTCCAACGGTTGCTTTACTGGATAAGGAAGGCAAATTGCAGTTTAGGACCATAGGTTTTGAGGGCGCAGCAATGGAAAATAAGCTGACCGCGCAAATCGAAATATTACTGGATAATAAGAAATAATTAGAAAAATATTACAACTAAGACCCTGGCCTGATTTAAAGCCGGGGTTTAATTGCTTACAAACAAGCCTTTATAACTTAAATGAATTGCATTATAGGATAACCCGTTATAAGTACAAGCTCAACACGTTTCGTATTTTCAGCCATCCCCACAAAATAATTGACTTTGGCTGTACCCTCATGAATAGCTTTTAGCAATTAAACTTAAATTGATTAATTTATAGATGGGAACGATATTCCCTTGATCTTACTGTACAAATCCACAGCATACAAATCCGTCATGCCCGAAACGAAATCCAGTACACTCTGTATACGGGAATAAGCATCTGTCTGATCGGTGTGAAATTGTGAAGGAATCAGCTGCACCAGCTTTTGATAATAATGGGTATTATTTAATAACAAAGCAGGGACAAACTCCTCCAGTAAACCAGCCATTACTTTATAACCAGCCACTTCCTTATGGATAACGGCTGCATAATTGTATATTTTCTCTACCGAAATCTTCTCAATATTTTTCCAGGCTGTCAGGTATTCTGCTGGCAGAGCATCTGTCAAGCTCTGGTTATAATCGCCCGCCAGAATCTCTGTCTGCGCTTCGTAAAAAATCCTGGAACATTCCAACGTCAGGGTATTAATAGCTTTGGCTCGCATCAGGCTCACTTTTGCATCATCATCTGCCTGGTCTTTTTCAAGTCGTGCATCGATATTAGGATCGTTGCATAACGGGAAAAGTAAGGCTCTGACTTCTTCATACGACAGGATTTTTAAGCGGTGCGCATCTTCCAGATCTATTATATTATAACAAATGTCATCCGCAGCCTCTACTAAGAAAGTAAGTGGGTGGCGCTTATAAATCAGCGGATCGTCACTCTCCTTTTCAATTTTCAGCTCATCGGCAATTTTTCTGTAGGTATCCTGCTCCGACTGGAAAAATCCGTATTTCTTTCTGTGGAGAATTCCCTTTTGCTTACCTGCAATTGAAGCACAGGGATATTTGCCAATAGCAGCAATGGTTGAATAGGTTAACGAGTATGCACCCAATCCCTTACCCTTAAACGGATGCGTCAGGATCCTGATCGCATTTGCATTTCCTTCAAAGTTAATCAGGTCTTTCCACTGACAGGGGCTTACCATATCCTCATATGCTTTTCCATCTCCGTCTGTAAAATATCTTGAAATTGCGGCTTCACCAGAATGTCCAAAAGCAGGGTTCCCCAGATCGTGTGCCAGACAGGCAGCAGCAACAATATTGCCAACTTCGCTGATTAATGGCATTTCCTCATCGAGCTGAGGATTATCCTTCTTATATCTGTTGTAAAAGATACGCCCTAATGAACGGCCTACACTTGCTACTTCCAGACTATGTGTGAGCCTGTTATGAACAAATACGCTGCCCGGAAGAGGGAATACCTGGGTTTTATTCTGCAGCCTTCTGAATGGAGAAGAAAAAATCAGTCTGTCATAGTCCCGCTGAAACTGGGAGCGTGCATTGTCGTCTTCAATATAGTTTGCATTATCACTTCCCCAACGTTTTGCAGATAACAAAGATTTCCATTCCATTCTTTAATCGTATTTGTCTTTTATAACGGTATTTTTAAATTGATTTTATTATTTAGTAATATTCTTTTTTAGCTGGATCGGCAGCAAGCAGCAGGCTATTGCAAATATTTTAATCAATTTACAACAAAAGAAGCCTGAAAGATAGCGTTAAACCTCAGGAATAGGCTTCGTATTGATCAAAGAATAAATTTCGGCATCCAGAAAACGTCCTTCATAAAAACCGCTTTCTTTAAAATGTCCCTCTTTTACAAAGCCGTGTTTAAGCAGCACATTTGCTGACGCACGGTTTTCAGGATCAATCACCGCTTCTAAAGAATGAAAATGGAGCGTATTAAAGGCATAATCGATCACCAGGGCAACAGCTTCATTCATAATCCCTTTACCATGTAAATCGGGATGAAGAATATATCCTATTTCCGATCTGTAGTTTTGAGGCTGCATCCGGATCAGGCACGCCATACCAATAAGCACATTATCCTTTTTAAGCGTAATTGCCCAGTTTATAGATTCATTATCCTTTGCCGATTTATTCACAAGGTCGATAAAATCAAGGGCATCATGTTTCGTCTTCGCCAGAGGGCGGGGTATATATTTCATGATTTCGGCACTGGACCTCAGCTCAAATACTTCGTTTACATCTTTTGTAGTAATCTGCCGCAAATAAAGCCGGTCGGATTCTAAACACGGAAAAGGGTTGAAACTAATTTTGAGCATCGTTATCAGTGTCTGACGTAAGTTACGGTTTCCTTTCCTTTTCCCATAATAACTATCGCCGTCAAATTGACAAATAAGCCGTGCGCAAGGATACCATCTACCTGATTGAGATTTTCGGACAAAAGCGCAGGGTGACTGATGAGGCCAAAATCGCCATCAACGATATAGTTGCCGTTATCAGTAATAAACGGAATACCATTTTTTAGGCGCACTGCTCCCATTCCATTTAACTTTCTCAGCTCCTGCATCACATAATTCAGCGCCATAGGTACTACTTCAAGCGGAACTTTAAATTTGCCCAGCATTTCTACCTGCTTTCCAGAATCAGCAATAATGATTTCCTTTTTGGTCAACGAGGCTATAATTTTCTCCCTGAAATGTGCACCTCCCCCGCCTTTGATCAGATTTAGGGAACTGTCAAATTCATCAGCTCCGTCAATAGTAATATCAATAGTATGTACATCTTTCATGTCGAGCAATTCAATGCCCAGTGAAGTAGCGAGGGTTGCTGTATGTTCGGAGGTAGGCACAGCCTTAATCTTTAAGCCATTCTTCACCAATTCCGCTACCGCCTCGATAGCAAAAAAGGCAGTAGAACCCGTACCTAATCCTACAATATCATTGTTTTTAATATACTTAACAGCTTCAAGTGCTGCAACCTTCTTTTCAAGATCTTTGATATCCATTATTTGCGTATTCAAAATGCTAAAGTTTAAAATATAAAGGCAACGTTTATGCTCTAAAGTTTTATCATCTAACGGTGCTGCACAAAATAGCAGGCAGGACCCTAAAATAGATAAAGACAACTTAGAAAGATCATATCACACTAATGCCCGACAAAAGTAAATATATACTAAATTCAAACAGCTGAAATATCAAAATAAACAGTATTTATTTTTCGACATATCAACATTGCCTGGGTGTGGGACCTGCGACCTATGAAATCAAAAAATAAATATCAAATGATCTTATTCACATGTTCATCATAAAAATCCTGCTTGGAATCCCGGTAGGTAGATACAGCCCCCAGCTTATACATCACATGAATATAATACCAGGCCATATCAACCTGATAAGGCAGGAAGCCTGTTCTTGCACTCTTAGGAAATAAATGGTGATTGTTATGCCATTCACCAGCGACTAAACCCGGCCAAAGCTGATTAATAGACATATCCTTGCGGTTATAATCACAATTATCCTTTCTCATATCCTTGCCTTTACCATGTCCTTCATAGTTAAAAGTCCTTACACCAACAGCCCAGATACCCGCAGCACCAAATAGTGTACAAGCCAGGCCATGACCACCGATCAGATAAAATGCGGCATACCAGAAACCCCAGTTCAACAGTGTCGATAAAATAGTTCTCGCCGGATTGGCAATAGAGCCCCATTTCAGATATTGCGCATAAGTATTCGGATGAATACCAGTATGTTTCATTAAACGTGTGGCACGGTAATAATCCTGTTCAGAAAGGTCTTTAGCTATAGGCTGATGATTTACATCTGCCAGAAAGCAGTATAGAAATCCACCAAATGCATTGTAAGGATCCCCAGGCATATCAGATTTGGCATGGTGTACATGGTGAGAAATCACATAAATCTCTTCAGGGATCATCGAAATTGTGAGATTTTGCGTAATAAAACGCCAGAATTTACTGCTGAAGGTATATGATCCATGTGTGCAATAACGATGGTGCCAAATGGTACCATGTGTGCCCATGATAATCATACTGTACAAAAAAGCAGCAATCAGTAAAGGCCAGCTAAAGTAGTAGAAGATAAACATGGCCAGCATTGGGATCGTTAAAATCACTTTTAACCAGCTAAATACTGGAAGCCAGTTTTTTCGTGTTTTAAAAATGTTGAGTCGGGAGAAAAACTCTTTTAGAATCTGTTTGGCAGTTGGTTTGGCGAGTTCTCCGTTTTTGTCCTTCCAGCCATATGCAGGAGGATCAAGAACCACGTCTAGAAATGTCATAAGAATGCAATTATTATATTCTGTGAAAGTACACTAATTTGAGAGAATATCTCCTAAATTATTATACTTTATAAAAAAATATCATTATTCGGCATAACGGGCTATGAACCAGTTTAAGGCCTGGTTTACAATAGTTTTTTTATAAGCCAGCACAACTTCTGTCATAATGGGGATTGAATTTAAATCATAAAATGAAATATTAAGATGCGTATATTGATTCTTTAGAGAAAGCGGCAAAATGGAAACACCCAAACCAGCCTCAACTAACTGGATGATAGAATGTACATTATTTGCCTCATGAACAATATTGGGCCTGAAGCCTATGCGCCCGCAAATCTCAACCAGCTTCTGGTGATAGTCGGGTGCGTATTCCTGATTAAAAAATATGAAAGGCATATCCTTAATTAAAGCGCCAAGTTCCTCTTCGGTTGCGTAGGCTGAAAGGTCTGTCATTGGCAATACCACCATAAAAGGATCAAAATACAGGCTTTTGAGTTGTATCTGCTCTGAATGAACAGGGGCCCTTAAAATTCCGGCATCCAGTTTTCCCTGTTCTATAGCCTCAATTTGTTTTACTGTAGGCAATTCATAAAGGCTCGTCTTCACATATGGGAACTCCACCCGCATTTCCTTCAGCACTGACGCCAGATGGGGCTGGTACACTGAACTGATATAGCCAATTTTAAGTTCACCACTTTCCAGTTCATGTATTTTCTTTACCGTGTTTTTGCTTTCCTCCAGCCTGGCAAAAATACTGTCTACTTCATTCTTGAAGTACTTGCCAGCGTCGGTCAGACTAACGCGTTTATTATTTCGGATGAACAGCTGTGCCCCCAGCTCCTCTTCCAGCTCTTTGATCTGCCTGCTCAGGGGAGGCTGCGAAATGAATAATAACTCCGCCGCTCTGCGAAAATGCAATTGTTCTGCAACTGTCTTAAAATATAGAAGATGCCTGAGTTCCATGCCGATGTAATATTAAGATTAAGATGCCTGATGATCAATTCATAATATCTGCTCTTCAATTAATGATACCTCACAGCTATCATTAATTGACAATATTGATATTTCTCAAATATTATAATTCCGATTAGATTTAACAAATTTAAAACGAGATGGAAACAGATTACACAAAACATGCAACTACACAAGAGATCACCGAAAGGTTTAATAACGATGTGGAGAGGTTTTCGAATCTTGATACGGGACAACTCAGCACCATAGATGCACCGCTTAGCATGGAACTTTGCACTTCGGCTGCGCAATACCTCAATGCTGATGCTACCGAATTATTGGATATTGGGTGCGGAGCTGGAAATTATACGCTTAAAATGCTGGAGAAGATAGGCAATCTCAACTGCACCATGAACGATCTGAGCTTTGCCATGCTGGAAAAAGCCAAAGAACGGGTAAGTGCACAAACAACAGGGCAGGTAAAGCTAATCGAATCTGATATGCGCCAGCTTCAATTGGAAGATAATCATTATGATATTATCCTTGCTGCAGCGGTGTTTCACCATCTGCGGGAGGATACCGATTGGGAACATATTTTCAGTAAAATGTATGCAGCTTTAAAACCGGGAGGAAGCATATGGATCTCCGATTTAATTGCACATGATTCACCGGCAATCAATAATGTCTTCCAGGATAAATATGGTGCATATCTGGAATCACTTGGCGGCAAAGCTTACCGTGACAAGGTGTTCGCCTATATAGCTTATGAGGATACCCCGCGTTCGTTAACTTATCAGATCGATTTATTGAAGAAAACAGGCTTTAAAGTGGTAGAGGTATTGCATAAAAATTTATGCTTCGCCGCCTTTGGTGCCATAAAATAGGAGGCACATCTACAAATAAATTGATTATATAAATAAATACCAGGGCATATAAATTAGTATCTTGAGGTTTATTTTCTTATCATACATCAATGCACAGCAAAATCCCGTAACTGATATTTGTACCATCATATTCATCAAATAATATGGCACGGACGAGTTCATAAAGCTTATAGTATACTAACAGACGGGCTCGCGAATTAAGAAAAAAAATTAAAGATAATAACCAAAAACAATTAATCACATGAAAAAATTATTAGTACTCCTCGTTGTGGCATCGGCTGCCATGTTCGCCTTTAAACCAGCTGCATTAGATACCTGGACAGCAGACAAATCTCACTCTAAACTAGGCTTTGTCGTAACACATTTAATGGTTACTGACGTTGAAGGTTCTTTTAAAAACTTTACTTCAACAATAACTACATCAAAAGCTGATTTCTCTGATGCCTCAATCGTATTAAGTGCTGACGTAAATTCGGTAAATACAGAAGATGATAAAAGAGATGAGCATTTAAAAAGTGCTGACTTTTTTGATGCGGAGAAATTCCCTAAACTGACCTTTAAAAGTACATCTGTTAAAAAACTTGCTGGCAACAAATATAAAGTAAGCGGATTGCTTAGCTTACATGGTGTAACAAAAGCAGTAGTTTTAGACGCTACACTGAGAGGCGTAACGGTTAACCCAATGAGCAAAAAACCGATTGCTGGTTTCAAAGTAACAGGAACTATCAAAAGATCTGATTTTAACCTGGGTGCTAAATATCCTAATGCAATGCTTAGCGATGAAATTGTATTGAATGCAAACACAGAGTTTGGCAAAAACTAATTCTTGCTTGTCCAAATATTCTATAATACACCAAATAAAAAGGTACAGCGGCTATAATTCGCTGTACCTTTTTTGTTATCATTAGATGATATTTGTTTTTTGGTGGTTATGAAGCTATCCTAAGTTTATCCATTACTCAGGTTAACGCGTAAAATGAAGCTTCTTCTTTTCGCCTGCCTTAATCGATACTTCGAGAACACTCTTACCGCAATGTACTTTTAGCTGCTGCGAAACTGCGGATGTCAGCTCAATTGCTACATTTCTGCCGTTCCATTCCAGCCTGTTCATTGTAATCTGCCCTTTCAATAACAGGCCTTCAACTTTGCCATTCTGCCATTCTGCCGGTAAAGCATGAAGTACATATACTTCTCCAGGCTCAGCGAAGCACAAAAGCTGTGTAATTAAATAGGGCAAGCCTCCACTAATATCTGTATTAAACAGTGATTTCACATTGTGATAAGAGCCCATACCATCCGACCAATAAGTCGAGGCCAGCCAGTTCGTCAGCTCTGCTGCTTTTACTGCATCGCCCAAATGTGCTGCCGCGCTGCCAAGTTGTACTAATCCAAAAGCCATCTCCCCACCCCCTTCAGCATACCTGAATGCCATTTTTTTATCCAGCAAATTCTTTGCAGCCTTAACCAATGCCGGATTGTTGTTAAAATCCGGACTCAGTCCATCATACAAAGCATAAAGCTGTGAGGCATGGCGGTGACTGTAATTATCATCAAGTCCGGGCCATAGCCACTCTTTCAATACACCCTCCTTATTGATCTCATAGCCGGGCATTTTGCTTAACATCTGTTTCCAGATACGGATTTTGCCGGCATCTTTGTGTAGAAGATTAGCGGCAGTAATGCAGTTACTGAGTAGTTGCCTGGCAATCATGATGTCCATAGTAGCATTGATTGTTGCCTGTGCATCAATATCTTTCGGGTTATTCTCTGGAGAATAGGATGGAATAAACAGCAGCTTACCATTATCTCCGGGTTTTAGGAAATCTTCATAAAATAAAGCAGCCTCTTTCATAAATGGATATGCATGCTGCTCCAGAAAATTACGGTCGCCGGTATACAGATAATAATCATTAAAAAAGTTGGCAGTCCAGCCCGCAGCTCCCGTCCAGTAACTTAAGCACCATATAGCACCGAAATCTGTCTCCAAACCCCGCGTGGTCACCTGTGCAGGGATATGTATCCCCCGGACACCGAAAAGCTGCTTCGCTTCCTGCCGGTATTCGCCCATCAGATGTTCATGAAAATCAAAGAAACCTTTCATCAGCTCTGCTGTATTTCCTGGCATCAGGATAGATATAGCTGCAGGTAAATTGCCATCAAGAGTAAACCCCGAACTCCAGGGGCCAGTCCATGTCCCTGACCAGATTCCCTGCAAGTTCGGAGGCAACACACCTGTTGAACTTATGATATTATATCTTCCGGCATCAAACACCCTTTCTATCAATGCCGGACTAACTTTTTTATTTCCACGTGCTATCAGCGCCTCTGCGCTTAATTTTCTTTCAGACTCCATCCCTCCGAGATCGAGTTTTACTCTATTAAACAAAGCACCATGTATCAGCACATGACGCTGTAGCAACTGCTGATAGCTTTCCATTGCTGGCGACTGTAATTCCGCTTTCAGGGCAGGTACCAGTGTTTCCATATCCCCATACCCGGGTTTAATTCTGATCAGTAGCAGTACTTCATCAGCATCCTTCACTACCAGAGTACCATTTTCAATCGTATGAACTCCCCCCTTCTGGATCAGTTTACCTACACCTGCATACCCCTTCAAACCTCCTGGGTACTGATAATTGAAAACCCCTTTAAAACTCAGCCAATCCCCTTCTGCATCCGGCTCCAGCAACTTCATTCCCTCCTTCACAAATTTCCTTTGTGCCTCTTCTGCCGGCCGCTGCGAGAACTGTAACACGCAGTTTATCTTTTTGTCTCCTTTAATAGATAAA
Organism: Sphingobacteriales bacterium; assembly: GCA_015655115.1. Taxonomy (GTDB): domain Bacteria; phylum Bacteroidota; class Bacteroidia; order Sphingobacteriales; family Sphingobacteriaceae; genus Pedobacter. Next base: position 20,812 of record JAATFQ010000273.1, on the reverse strand, counting down.
ACAATGACACTATCCGCCCGGGACACAAATAACTTCCTTTCGAATACCCCTTTGTCATCCTTCCAGCTTACACTCGCTTCACCCGTTTCAAAATTCACAGCACGCTGGTACGACTGAAGATTTCCTTGTCCCTGATCTATGTTCAGGTCAAATGCAGGAATAAAAGGATCTCTGGGATCATCAAACCCCTGCTCTTTTCGCAATGTTGCGGTAACCTGGGCCGCCTCACTATATTTACCGGCGAGGAGCAGTTTCTTAATTTCAGGCAGCGCACTTTGCTGTTCAAAGATAACACCCGACCTTTTCTGTGGCAGGTACAATCGGGCATGGCTGCAGATTATAGTCTCTTTGTAAGGCTCTCCGATTACCATCGCTCCCATTGTTCCATTGCCTGAAAGCAAGGAGTGCTCCCAGTTTTCTGCTGGCTTTGAACTGATAAAGCCTGCCCGTGGCCTTTCGAATGCTGCGGGAACTGAATGAAGATTTTCCTTTACTAACCGGTGCTGAGCATGAGCCTGCTGTTGTACAACAAAAAGGCAGATACAGGCGATAACGATTTTTAGCTTATCAAATGAACTTAAAATATCAAAACATATTAAACGTTCAGAACGGTACGGCATATCAAAAGATTCAGCTGTAGTAAAAGATTCAATTGTAGTAAAAGGTTCAGCTGTATAAGCTGATTTAGTTATTTTAACTAATTCAGACATACCGAATGGGTTGAGCACGTCAGAGGGATTACACATATCAGAGGAATTAAGCATATTAAAACGTTTAAGCAAATCGAAGCATTCGGACATAAATAGCATATTACACACATCAAAAAATACTCAAAAGGAACAATGGATTAGTGCTATTGGAGTTCAATAGCTATAGTTGCAGACTTCAATCCTTCGCTCTTTGCCGTCAGGCTTATTGTTGACGGTTTATTTCCAGCTTTAATAATAGCCAGTGCCAATCCATTGAAAGCTTTATGTGCATTACCTTTAAAAGATTCATGACTTGCCGGATTTCCATTATCGAGTCCTGCTATGCTCGCGTCTCCGCTAAGGGTAAAACTAATCAGCTGGCCGGCATCAGGAATTAAGTTCCCATCCCGATCGGTTACTTTTACCGTCACAAAAGATAAATCCTTTCCATCAGCATGAATCTTTGGGCGGTCGGCTGTAAGTACCAATTTCGCTGGTGCTCCGCCTGTCCTGATAACCTGTTCCAATACAGTCTTTCCATCTTTGCGCGATACCGCTTTCAATTCTCCTGGCTCGAACTTCAGCCTCCAGCTCACTTTCATATCCCGCTCCTGCTTGCTCTTCTTGCCTGCAGAACGGCCATTCAGATAAAGCTCTACCTCATCCGCCTGACTATAATAAGCCCAGACATCTATCGTCTGACCCGCTTGCCAGTTCCAGTGCGGAAAAATATGTAATACTGGTTCCGTTGTCCATATACTTTTATAGAGTGCATAAACATCCTTTGGGAAGCCCGCAAGATCTATAATGCCAAAGTAAGAGCTTCTGGCAGGCCACACATAAGGAGTAGGCTCACCAAGATAGTCAAAACCCGTCCACACAAAAACGCCCGATACCACAGGGTTAGATTCAAAAGCCTGCAAAGTTTCTTCATGTGTAGAACCCCAGTTTGGGTGGCAATTATCATAGGCAGAACAGCTAAAATCCGCATTCCCTGTCAGCAGCGGTTTGTCCCACGCAACGGGCCAGATCCTGATACTGTCAGATGGCATATCATAATGCCCGCGTGTTTGCAATGCTGAAGTGGATTCTGTGGCAATCATTTTCTTTCCAGGATATGTGGTATGAAAATCTTTCCAGATCGCATGGTTGTAATTATAGCCAATCAAATCCAGAGTACCCGACTGGATCAGGTTGTTGTACAGGTTCACATCATTGTTGGCGGTAGTTATCGGCCTGCTGGTATCCAGGTTCCTCACAATAGTGGCAAGTTCCCTGGTGATCACACGTCCCGCAGTATCTGCACCGGTACCCCATTGTTCCTGAATTTCATTACCAATGCTCCAGATAAATACCGATGGATGGTTCCGGTCGCGCAAAACCTGGTCTTCCAGGTCTTTTTTATGCCATTTTGCCCAATCCAGGTGATAGTCAAAGTCATTCTTCTTTTTCGCCCACATATCAAAAGCTTCGTCCATTACGATAAAACCCATTCGATCACACAGATCCAGCAATGCACTGGCAGGCGGATTGTGAGACGTCCGCAATGCATTGCACCCCATACCTTTAAGCATTTCAAGTTGCCTTTCTGCCGCACGGACATTGAAAGCTGTGCCAAGGGCGCCAAGGTCATGGTGGTTACATACCCCGCGGATTTTAAGCTCCTTACCGTTTAAGATAAAACCACGGTCAGCATCAAAACTGAAAGAGCGGATCCCCAGAGGAGTAACGTACCTGTCAACAAGCTTATTATTTACCCATACACTTGTTTCAACACGGTACAAATAAGGATAGGTGTCTGACCACAATCTGGGGTTCGCTATTTCAAGCTGCTCGTTGAGGATAGTACTGCCATTTAGTACCGCCAATTGAGAGGATTGGGCTACCTGGCGACCTTCATGATCGAAGATCAGGCTTTTTACCGTTGCCCGCTGTACCCTAGCAGCAGGCGATTTCAATTTAAGTTGCAGCTTAACAGAAGCCATTTTTTCGGTAACAGCAGGGGTAGTTACAAAACTGCCCCACTGGTCTATATGAGTGGTGTTTAAAGTGATCAGTTTTACATCTCTGTAAATACCAGACCCACTATACCACCTGGAATTAGGTTGTTTAGAATTATCTACTTTAACAGCAATTACATTGCTGCCCCCATATTTCAGGTACGGAGAAAGCTCATACCGGAATGAAATATAACCATTGGGCCTTTTACCCAGAAAATGTCCATTGATCCATACCTCACTATTGCGATAAACCCCATCAAAGTCGATAGCTATAAATTTGCCCTTAGCACTTGCGGGGATGGTAAACTGTTTACGGTACCATCCCATGCCTCCCGGCAATGCACCGCCGCCATACGTTGCAGGATGATCTTTACTGAAAGTCCCTTCTATACTCCAATCATGCGGCAGGGTTAGCATGCGCCAGCTCTTATCGGGGTAATTAACCTGAAAAGCACCGGGCATTGTTCCCAGGGAGAACCTCCAGTCAGCGTTAAAATCCGCAATACGGCGCGGTAATTCCTGTGCAAACAAGCATTGGCTACCGGCAAAAAAAACGAGTACGAGCTTCCGGAAATGAAATATTATTCTCTTCATCTTACATATTTGAATGGATAAAGCCTGTACCCAGCTGCACATTAGAATTACAGGAGGATACAAGCTTCTTATTTAATATTGGCCATAGTGTATGGCTATTTAGGGCTTCACAATAAAATTATACACCAGCAGGCACTTGCCTTCCCCCTCCACATCTTTATCCCTGATCACGGCTAACTGCATCTTAGTTTCCGTAAGGCTAAGAATACTATAATTAGTCCAGTTGCTGATCCCGGTCAACCCATTTACCAATGGCTTATATCCACGCAGGATTGACGCATTATTTATAGTCAGCATATGAGTTTTATCGTTTAAAAAATAAGTTCCGTTTTGCGTAATACCACCCTCCATAGGTTTTATAGCAGTAAAAGCAAGCGTATTTTTTAAGCCAAAGGTCATTACCCCATAATCGCCCTCTGCCATTCTTCTGGCTGGAAAAGAGTAAGCGTCGCTTGTTCCTGCTTCCCAGGCCCAGCAATCTGTACCATAGCAGCCTTTATCGCCACCTAAAAGCCAGCCATTATTTGTACCATAAAAATACAAAGGTCCATTGAACACCTGGCCTTCAGTATCCAGTACCCAGCTTTTTTCGTTACCGGCACCACCAGTTAAATTTGCCCATAATTCACCTGTTACATAGGCCAGATTATTGGCAGTAACCTTTACGATTACAGAATCCATTTTTACGAGCTTTCCACCTGTAGAAACCGTCAGTTTAACCACATGGTCTCCAGCGAAGGCAAACTTCACCGTATCTACCGTTCTGTTGGAAGTACCAATTTCATAATCCCAATACGACAATGTTGCAGGAGTAGTGTTTTTAATAATCACAGTATTGCCACCAGGATCAACTGTAAAATCCTGTGTTACAGAATATTTGATCTGTGATTTATCAATCGCCGTACCCAGGCTGTGATCTGATTTTTTACAGGTGATAAAGAGCATCGGTATCACCAGTAGTGCAAATATTTTTTGATATAGATTCATAGCTATAAATATTAAATAGATAATTAATTACCAGCCCGCATTTTGTTTCAGCATACCGTTTGATAGTGTAATTTGCGTGTTAGGAATTTGCTGAAGTCCGTTTGTAGCAACCACATTTCCGGCTGATATAGTCTTGGTAGTACTGACCCCTCCGTTAAGCACAGTACTGCTTTGTGCAATAGTCTGAGCAGCGGTATTTATTCCCTGGCGAAGCAGGTCATAATAGCGTAGGCCTTCAAAAGCAAACTCCAGTCTGCGTTCTTCCATAATATTAGCCTGTGTTACTGATTTACTGGTGAAAGCAGTTCCGAAGGCCCTTTTCCTGACCTGGTCAAAATAAGTCTGTGCATTCGGACTGCCCAGTTCTGCTGCCATCAGCAGAACGTCTGCATACCGGATAGATACATAATCCTGATACTGACCAATTTGGAAATCGTCGTTTTTATAAAGGCTTTCCGGCATCGGCAGGCCGTCTGTACCTACCATCGGACTGTATTTTTTCACATAATACCCTGTATATTCCCTTTGTTTATTTTGGTTCACAAAAGCAAGATTTTCATCAGCAATAGAGATAATAGAAGCCTTTCGCCGTGTATCACTGCTGGCATAGGCCTCCCATAATTTGGGATTTACGGTTTCCGATCCCCATCCATTACCGTAAGGATAGATAGATTGTTCGCGCAGGCCCACCATAACCATCCAGTAATTACCATCCTGATTGCCATTATAATCACTGGTATAGGTATATCTTATAGAAAAAATAGTCTCCTTATTACGTTCACCGGCATATTTTTCTACAGAAGCTGCAGGCCATAAAGTAGAGAAATCATCCAGCAATCCATAACCGCCATTAGTAATCACATCTTCCTGGTATGCTAATGCCTCTGCTTTGGTTACAGAACCAGCAAGGTCACCTTTGCTGTAATAGCCTGTGTAAAAAAGATATACCCTGCCTATTAATGCTTCAGCAGCATACTTGGTTACCCTACCAAAATCAGTGGCTTTCTGCGCTGAATAATTTGTAGCAGCAAGATTTGCAGCTGCAAACTTCAGATCATCGCCTATTACTTTATAAACTGCTTCGGGGGTAGCCTGAGCTGTATTCTCTGAAGATGGAGTGGTCAGCAATGGGATATTGCCCCAAAGTCTAACCATATCAAATAAGAGGTAAGCACGCAGGTACCGGGTCTCCGCTTCGTAAGTGGCTTTCAGGTCAGTTTGAGTTCCCCATTCCACCTGATCCAGCTTGCTCAGCAGCATATTACAACGGTATAACGCTTTGTAATAGGCAATCCAGTTTGCCCCATATAGGTTCTGGTCTGCCGGTGAGCGCGATTTATCGAACTCATCCACCATCTGATAGCCATAGCCATCCGAGCTGCCCGTTCCGCCAAAGGTATTGTCAGACATCACTTCCGAAGCAACCGGCAATGCAATACCAGTTACCCATACAATCTGGACTCCGTCATAACAGCCTACCAGTGCTGTATATGCCTGTGCTGGCGTTTTATAGAAATTTTCTTCTGTTGCCGTAGTTGGCGCATCAGTATCCAGAAAACTTTTTTTGCATGCTCCTAAACACAATAGGAACATAGCTATGCTTAATATTTTTATGGTTTTCATACGAAAATATTTTTATTTTATGGGTTATGAAGCTTGCAGAAGCTTTGTAATTCATTTTGTAAGCTGTAAACTTCTGCAGGTTTCATAATTTTCAGATCAAAAGGATTAAAATTTCAGATTTAAGCCCAGCATAAAGGTCCTCGGTCTTGGGTAATAGCCAAGATCTATACCTGAGGCGAAACTTTCAGTACCGTAACCAATTTCCGGATCCATGCCATCATATTTGGTAAAAGTGTAAAGGTTTAGTGCCGCAGCATAGAGCCTTACCTGTTTGAAATAACCTTTTTTGATGATCCTGCTAAAGTCATAACCAACAGTAACATTGCTAATTCTCAGATAGTCTCCTTTTTGGATATATAAATCTGAAAATGTAGTCCAGTTCTTATTGTCGTTCGTTACCCGTGGCATCGTATTGGAGGTACCTTCACCGTGCCATCTGTCGAGAATAGCAGTGGTATAATTTGAAAATTGATTGGTCTGGGCTCTGTAACTCTGCACAATTTCATTCCCTGCAACGCCGGAAGCGACAACAGAGAAGTCCCATCCTTTATAATTACCCGAAAGCGTTATACCAAAATTATAATCAGGATTAGGGCTGCCGATATCTGTTTTATCACTGGCATCAATCACCCCATCACCGTTGAGGTCTTTATACATCACATCACCGGGTTTTGCAGTAGGCTGTATCACTTTTCCGTTTGAGGCTTTATAATTAGCTACCTCTGCCTCATTCTGAAACACTCCATTCGTTTTTAAGCCCCAGAAATAGCCGATAGCATATCCGTTTTGTGCCCGGTAAAACTCAGTTGCATTATCATAAAGCACATTATCGGCACCATGGATAATCCCATCCGTAGTAGGGATGGAACCTACTTCGTTTTTATTGTAGGCACCGTTAATGCCAACAGAATAATTGAACTCCCCGATTTTATCTTTATAATTCAGGGCAAGCTCAACACCTTTATTCACTACACTTCCTCCGTTGATATACGGAGCATCGGCACCTGCAGTAGCTAATATTGGTGCAAGGATGATCCAGTCTTTCGTTGTCTTTTTATAGTAATCGAAATTTACATTCAACTTTCCTTTCAAAAGAGTGGCATCAAAGCCAAGGTCCGTTTGTTCTGAGGTTTCCCATTTTAAATTACTATTGCTTAACCTGCTCGGATATGCTCCTGAAGTAAGCGTACCCTCTTCGGTACCGAAGCTATAGTTTGTGTTGTTTATTTTAATTGGCGTAAGATATTGATTGGCAGCAACATTCTGGTTCCCAACCTGTCCCCAGCTCAGTCTGACCTTCAATTGATCCAGCCATTCTTTCTGTCCTTCCATAAAATCTTCATTGGTTACTACCCATCCCGCAGATACAGACGGGAAATATCCCCAGCGGTTATCTACTGAGAAATTAGAAGACCCATCTGCCCTGAAAGTGGCATTTAAAAGGTATTTTTCTTTGTAATTATAGTTTATCCTGCCAAAATAAGAAAGCCGGCGATCGGGATCATTCGCTTTACCGGTGATAGTAATCCCCTGAGAATCTTTATTTAATGCATTATCTAACCAGGCATGATCAAAATCATCGAAAAACAGATTCGTATTGGTGCCCGAAAGTGATGATCCGTCCGCTTTGTAGGCCGACATCCCTGCCAGTACTTCAAAACTATGGTTCTCTTTCACTTTAAACTTATAACTCAGTAAGTTGTCCCAGATGAGCGACTGGCTTTTGTTCATACTCTGCGTTGCACTGCTCACAGAATTGTACGAATAAGCAGATAAGGTATATATAGGAGCAAAAGAACGGTAATCTCCGGAATAATAATTGATCCCCAAACTGGTTCTGAAAGTCAGGTTTTTTACTGGCTCAACTACCGCATAGATATCTCCTAAAAGCCGCTGATTGGTACTTTTATTCTGATTATTGTAGACCATCGATCCATAGGGATTGGCTTGTCCGGTGTTAAAAGCATCATTAGTACTGTTATGGAAACTGCCGTCGGCATCATATACCGGCATCAGCGGATTGGTATTAAAAGCGCCACGCAGCGTGTTGTTGTATTGGTTACCTACTCCCACTCCATTACTCTTAATATCTGTATAGGTTAAATGCTCTCCTATCTTCAATATATCTTTATAAAAATTATGTTCAGAATTAAGCCTGAAACTATAACGTTTGTAATTGGAAAGGCTGGAACCGCCAACTACACCTTCCTGACCTGTATAAGACAAGCCCAAAGAGTATACTGATGCTTCTGAAGCACCCGAAGCTCCAAGTGAATAGTTTTGTGTAAGGGCATTATCAACAAGCATCTGGTCTATCCAGTTAGTGCCTTCGCCTAATGCAGCAACCTGTGCGCTGGTAAAAACCGGGGCATTGCCGCTGTTAATTGCGGCCTCATTGAGTATAGAAGCATATTCATTTGCGTTTAGCAGGTCAACCTGCCTGGCTACACTCTGTATTCCCGCATAGGCATCAAAGGTAATCTGTGCAGACTGTCCTTTTTTACCTGTCCTGGTAGTTACCAGTACCACGCCATTTGCCGCCTGCGAACCATAAATCGCTGCCGATGCTGCATCTTTCAATACATCAATGGATTCTATATCTGATGTGTTCAGATAAGTAATATTATCTGTCAGCACTCCGTCTACAACATAAAGCGGACTGGAATTATTGATGGTTCCTAAACCGCGGATGGTCACTTTAAACCCTTCACCCGGTTGTCCGGAAGTAGACGCAATCTGCACACCCGGCGTCTGGCCCTGCAGTCCCTGTAAAGCATTGGTAGTACTTTGCTTTTGCAGCACATCGCCCTTTACCTGCACGGTAGCTCCGGTTACGAGCTTTTTCTTCTGTACACCATATCCGACCACGACAACTTCATCCAGCTTCCTGTCCTCGTCTGCCAGCACTACGTTTATAGTATTGCCTGTGGATACCGGGACTTCTTTAGTCACATATCCAATGGAGCTGATTTGCAGCACATCGCCCGATTGGGCCATGATAACGTACACTCCCTCGTTGTTTGCGGCTGTTCCTCCTGTTTTTCCTTTTATTTTTAATACTGCGCCCGGTATTGGCTGACCGTCACCTGCGCTTGTTACCTTTCCACTGATTTTACGCTGCTGTGCAAATAAAGTCTGACTAAAAACAAGCAGCGAGAGGAACATCAACAGAAAGATGCCCTTTCTTGTAACATTAGAATTCTTTTTCATGCCATTCATACGATTTAGTAAATAATAATTTCATTTTATATTTGGGGTTATTTGGTTAATGTTCACAAAGGCATTCGCCCGTAGGCGAACGCTTATTGTTTGATTTTATAGTAGTATATTGTTCATTGGCGAATTTTATTTTCCTGATATTTTGACTTACGATTTGACAAAAAGGTCTGTAATTTGCGAATAGGACTTATAATTTAATCACCAGCTCCTTACCTGTATAGCTAAGTGTGTGCATTGCTTTTTGAGTAAAGTTGAGGCCTTTAGCTAACTTAGGGCTAATAACTATAATCCTGATGGTCCGGCTTTGCAGCATCCCCTCAAAACTGCCTGTACGGCTTCCCAGAGTCATTGTTTTCGCTGCTTCGTTATAGCTAAAATCTATAGTCGAAAATGCTCCTTTTTCATAGTTATAATTGGTGCCTTCATCTTCATAAAGCGAAAAAGAGGCATCTTTACCAGTATATACATAAAGCGTCAGCGGGTCTGCCGGTTTCTCTGAGGTATATTGCAATTCAGGGCCTGTGGGAAGGATAGATCCTTCTTTCACAAATACAGGTATTTTGTCATAAGCAGCTTGGGCAGCCACCTCTTGTCCGCCTTTAAAATATTTGCCAGTATACAGATAATACCAACCCTGTCCAGCTGGCAGGTATACCGAACGGCTTCGTGCTTTGTACGCATAAACCGGATTAATTAATAAGGAAGGACCAAACATAAACTCATCATTCAGGCTTGCCGCTTTCAGGTCGGCCGGAAAATCCATTACCAGTCCGCGCATAATGGTATAATCTTTCTGATAGGTATTGCCCGCCAGTGAATATATATATGGCATTAACCGGTAGCGCAGCTGATTATAGTATAACATACTTTTATAAGCGGGGTGATTTTCCGGTGCAATATTATAGATCTCACGATAAGGGAATTGTCCGTGCACCCTGAACAATGGTACAAAAGCACCAAACTGGTACCAGCGGGTATTGAGCTCTCTCCACTCGTCAAGCGCCGCAGGTTGTCCTTTGAGTGCCGCAGCCTCAGCTTCAACATATCTTGTTTCTACAGAGAAACCACCGATATCCATCGTCCAGTACGGCAGTCCTGAAAGGGAGAAGTTAATACCGGCACCTATCTGATTTTTCATATCATCCCAGCGGGAGGCAATATCACCACTCCATGCTGCAGCGGCATAACGCTGTAATCCTGCATAGGCAGAGCGTGTCAGAATAAATACCCTTTTATCATGGTTTACTTTCCGCTGCCCTTCATAAATGCCTTTCGCATTCATCAGTGCGAAAGCACTGAAATAGGTGGTAGAAGACCCTTCATAGGTTGGAGTCATCAGTTCTTTCCTGATCGACACAGGCAAGTTGGACTGCAAATCTGGTTCTGTAGCATCCATCCACCAGGCATCGACGCCTTTACTGTATAGGCCTTTGTTCATCAGGCTCCAGAACGCTGTTCGCGCGGCAGGGTTATAGGCATCATAAAAAGTACTGGAATATCCCGGGCCAATCCAGTCTAACGTACCATCTTCGATATTTCTTTTGTAGAGGAACTTCTTCTGATCGAAGTCGTTGTAAGCTTCAATGCCCTTATTGAACTTTGCCCATACCGAAATCATCAGGTTGGCATGTTGAGCATGTAAGGTTTTCATCATTTCTGCAGGTGCTGGGAAACGTGCCGGATCAAACTGCTGGTTTCCCCATTCTGGTTCCTTCCAGTAAGACCAGTCGAGCACAATATTGTCTAACGGGATCTTACGGTCACGGAATTCTTTTACGGTAGTCAGAATTTCATCCTGCGTTTTATAGCGCTCTCTGCTTTGCCAGAATCCCATAGCCCATTTGGGCATCAACACCGCTTTCCCTGTAATAGTCCGGTATCCGCCAATCACCTGGTCGGCCGTTGTACCGGATATAAAATAATAGTTCAGCCCGGCACCAGACTCAGAGCTAAGGGCGAAAGTATTTTTAAACTCTTCGGGTATTGGCGGCAGGCATGTCAGCCCGATATAAGATACATTGCCATCAGGCACCCATTCAATTTTTATATTTGTTTTCTTATCCTTTTCCAGGTTCAGGTCCAGTATTGCTGATCCGGGGTTCCATGCCTGGCGCCAGTAATCCGCTATCAGCTTGCCGTCGGCCCATACTTTAATATATCCCGCATATTTTAACTGCAATTGGTATAAACCACCAAGGCTGCTGGCTACAGCACCTTCATAATTCACCACTGCACTGGCCATCTTTACCACCGTGTCGGGAAACAGGTGCTGGTCGGTGAGCCAGTTCATTGATATATCTGAAACCGCACGGGTAAGCAATACCTTTTCAGGTTTCTTTTTATCCGCATAGGTTGCCGTAAGCCAGCCTTCATCACCTTTTTTTGAAAACAACCTCATGGCCGACAGGGGCTGATAATCCCTGATGTCGCCCGCATGGGTGATGGAATAATTATCCCACAGGATACCATATCCTTTATTGGACAGTAAAAAAGGAATACCGATCTCTGTATTGTACTGAACAAGGTCTACCCGGCGTCCTTTGTAGTTCACCAGTCCCTGCTGATGTTGTCCCAAACCGTAATATGCCTCGTTTTCCTGTGTATTGAAAATCTGCGATACCTGGTATGAAGGCTCTCCGTTGAATACTTCCGGCACTAAAGCCCTGTAAGGTATTTTACTTTGCTCCAGCAGCAGTTTACCATTAAGGTCATGATAAGTGAGCAGCCCGCTTTCTGTAGATACTTCTACCTTCAATGCTGCAGTAATGAGCAGCACCTTATCTTTATCCGTGCCCGTAGTAAACTTAGCCTTCGTATTCAAAGACTGAACAGCCATCAGGCTTTTATCTGCCGGGAAGTCATTTGTGCTTGTTGCTGTAACATGTATAATCTGATCTGTTACAGGCTGCAGCCTGATTTTTTTTATTCCCGTTACAGAGTTTTTTATGGGTACTTCGATTCCGGAACCTGTTTCCAGGTAACTTTCTTTTTCTTGTCCGTTAGCATTCATGCAGAGGAAGATACTGCTAAAGATCACGGAGGCGATCCTAATTTTAAGCATAGAAATACAGTTTATATCTTTGGTTTGTGGTATAAAAGTAGAGGAAAAGGAAATTCAACGGGGCATCCAAATGATAACAAATAGGTACAATTATGTTAACAAAACCGCCTTAATCAGGTTTTTCCGGACGAGTATCGCCTTTTGTTAAGGCATAAACAGAAGGAAGCACCTCAAACTCCTGCTTAAAATACTTGCTGAAATGTTTCGGATTGCTGAAGCCTACAGCATAAGCCACCTCAGCGATAGTCATCTGTGATTTCAGGAGTAAAGGTTTCGCCTTTTGCAAACGGTAAGAACGGATATACTCTATAGGCGATTTCCCTGTCAGTGGCAATATCTTTTTATACAAACCTACCCTGCTCATATTCATATCCGTACTGAGTTGGTCTACCGTATAGCCGGGATCCGACAGGTGTTTTTCTATATGGGCAGACAGCTGCCGGATAAATTTATCGTCCACCGATTCAATTTCTGTTGGTGTTGGTGTAAACTGTATTTGTTTCTGAAAAGTCTTCTTTGCCTGGGCCTGCTGCTGCAGCAGGTTTTTGATTTTTGAGAGCAGGATTTCAAAGTTAAATGGTTTGGTCATATAATCATTAGCACCAGTTTCAAGACCAGTTAACTGCTGATTTTCGTTACTCAATGCCGTCAGAAGGATCACCGGAAGGTGTGCTGTGCGCTGGTCAGATTTAATTTTCTTACACAGTTCAATACCATCCATCTCGGGCATGCTTACGTCGCTCACTACCAGATCCGGATGGGCAGACAATATTCTCTGCCATCCTTCTTTTCCATTTACAGCTTCGACAATCTGGTAAAACTCTTTCAGGTTATCTTTAAGGTAAAAACGGAAATCTTCATTGTCTTCCACCAGCATGACAATGGGCTTTTTGCTCTTCCAGGTAAAGGCCTCGTCTACAGGCCTGTCTGGATTTATTGTACTGGCCTTAGAAATAATAAGGTCGAATTTATTTCCGGCAGCAGTATTTTCCTGCTGTTCATCCAGGAACCTTAGGATAACCGTAAAAGTAGTCCCTTCGCCCAACACACTGTCTACGCTGATCGTGCCGCCATGCAGGCTCACAAATTCTTTAGTAATAGATAAGCCTATCCCGCTGCCCTGATTCACAATGGAGTTTGGCACATCGCTCTGAAAGAAAGTATCAAAAACTTTCTCCTTTTTATCCTGCTCAATACCAATACCTGTGTCGCTCACCCTCAGCATCAGCATAGTCTGCTTTTCATCATTCTCGCTGCAGGAAATACTCACGGTAATAGTGCCGCCGGGAAGGGTAAACTTGAAAGCATTGGAAAGCAGGTTAAACAGAATCCGCTCAATTTTATCATAGTCGAATGAAGTTACCAGGCTCGCCCTGTCGGTATGTACGCTGAAGAAGATGTTCTTACGCTCGGCAACATCAGTAAAGGCCAGGGCCGACTCCTGGATAAATAAAATTATGTCGCCCGTTTTAGGATGCAGCTTCAGCTCCTGCACTTCCATTCTGCGAAAATCCAACAGCTGATTGACCAGGTTCAGCAGGCGGCGCCCATTTCTATGGATCATCTGCAACTGTGGTTTCTCGGCCTCTCCTGCCTGCCTGATCAGTTTTTCCAGTGGCGTAATGATCAGTGACAGTGGCGTACGGAATTCGTGACTCACATTAGTGAGGAATTTTATTTTGAGCATATCCAGCTCATGGACTCTCTTTGCCTGGATGCGCTCCTGCTCCAGCACCAGCTTTTTCCTGATTTTCTGAATGCCCCGGTGCCTGATCAGCAATAGCGTGCCTGCAATTAACAGTATATAGCATAAGTAAGCCGCGGAGGTACGCCATAAAGGAGGTAAAATGGTGATGACGAGGCTCACAGGGTTATTTACCCAGTTACCAGACGCATTGGTAGATACCACTTTAAAAGTATAAACCCCCGGATCAATATTCGTATAAGTAGCCCTCCGTATATCGCCCTGCAACTCCTGCCAGCGCTGATCGAAACCTTCCAGTTTATACCTGTATTTTATTTTATGAGGATTGAAAAAATTGAGAGCAGCAAATTCAAGGGTCAGCGCATTCTGATTATATTTAAGCTCCAGGTTTTTGGTAAATACGATGGATTTATGCAGTAACACCCGCCCTTCCACACGCTCGCCCACACCAACACTTTTATTGGCAATCTGCAGATCTGAAATAATAATTTCCGGCGTACTGTTATCATCCCTGATATTTTGTGGCTGGAAGATATTAAATCCATTGGTGCCCCCAAATATCAGCTCACCTTCTTTAGTCCTGAATCCCGCGTTGGCATTGAATGCATTCTCCTGCAGTCCGTCGTGCGTATCGTATCTACGGAAAGCATAGGAGAAATCATGCTTATTTTTCTTAACAATGATAGCAAAAAGCCCATTTGCAGTGCTTAACCACAGATTTTTGTTGTTATCCTCCACAATTTTAAGGGTCGCTTTTTCTGTAAGCCCATCTTTGGCATCGAAGTTACGAAACTGCCTGGTTGCAGGGTCCAGCCTGCTTAGCCCATCGCGTGTGGTAATCCATATAAAGCCGTAACTATCCTGCATCACACTGTAAACTACATTGTTGATCAGCGAGTTTACCTTCCCGGGAATATTTTTATAATGGACAAAATGACCATTACTTTTCATTTCATCTACACCATCCGAAGTACCTATCCAAATACTACCATTCCTGGCTTCGGTAAGGGAAGAGATAAAGTTGGAGCCGAGGCTATTATTCCCTCCTCCGGCTTTATGGTGAACAAACGTCTGCGTACTCCGGTCCAGCATATCAAGCCCTCCGCTAAGAGTGGCCACCCATAAACGGCCTTTGCTGTCTTCCATAATATCCCATACCCGGTCGTCGGCCAGGCTTCCCGGGTCTTTGCTATTTGCCCGGTAATGCTTAAACTGCTGCCCATCGAAATAATCCAGACCCCCGTAATAGGTACCTATCCAGAGCTTATCCTGCTTATCAACAAAAAGGCTTACAATAATGTCGTTGCTTAAACTGTTTGAATTGGATGCCTGATGTTTATACCCTGTAAAACGGGATGTTTTACGGTCGAAATAAAACAGTCCGCCCCCATTGGTGCCAACCCAGATATTGCCCTTTTTATCTTCAGCAAACCGGTTGATATCATCATAAGTAAGTCCGTTGGGATTCGTCAGCTGGCGCCTGAATAAAGGGAACTTAATGATCTTCTCATGGTAAAAGCTTACTCCTTTTTTAAAAGTGCCCGCCCAGATAATACCTGATGGATCTTTATAAAGGCTGATAATGCTATTTGGTGCGCTATTCCTGTCCTCGTCATTCTTATTGCTGAGATTCCTGATACTGAAAGTCCTTTTATCCAGCAGATTTAGTCCCCCGTTGTCTGTACCAATCCAGATCAGCCCCTCCTCATCCTGCACTATTCCATTGATCAGGTCACTGTTCAGGGCTTGCGGCCCTTTATCTATAAAGCGGATTCCGCCCGTCGCTGTCGCATAAAAAGTTAAAGCCCCTCTGCTGCTCATCCTATAAATCCATAGATCGGCATCCTTATCTACAAACATCCTGATCTCTTCGTATTCGGCAGACCGTTGCTGCCTCAGTGCGGTGATACACTTCACTACTCTGCCGGTTTTCCTGTTAAGCAACTCCACAGTTTTATCATCATGGATTACCCAGATCCCGCCACGGCTGTCTTTCTGAACAAAGGATACAGGTGCCTTTGCCAGGGAACCGCTCTTGCGCCCGTCACAATGAAAATGGGCAGTAGTATGGTGCCTGATATCGTATTTAAATATCCCCTGTTCAAGGGCATTAAACCAAAAGTTACCATCCTCATCTGTTAAAATATTGCGGATAGCACCCGAATTAATATGCAGCATATTCAGATAGCCCTTTACATCCCTGCTAAAGGTCTCCATTTCAGCATCATAAATTGTAGGTCCGCTCCGGGTCTGTATGTACAGATGATGGTCCGGCAGCTCAAAGATTTCAGTAATAAAGTTATCAATAATAGAAGTGGTATCTTTAGAATCGTGCTTAAACACCTTGAACTGATACCCATCGAACCTGTTTAAGCCAGAGAGGCTGCCAAACCACATGAGCCCCCTGCTATCTTTCAGGATTGCATTGATCTCATTGTGCGAAAGGCCCGAAGTAACGTCGATCCTGGAAAATTGTATCTGCCCCCGCTGCGCATGCGCTAAAAATGGAATGAGAAAGAATACCAATAGAAGAATAGTTTTTCTCTGTAGCATCAAGATATATATATTTGGCAGGCGTTAACGCAAAATGTATAAAGTATGATACGAAATTACATCATTTTTTTCGTTAAATAGGGCACTGTTGCGTTAAACTTATTCCAGCGCATCTATTCTCATTTGTAATTTTGAGAGGAACATCCGGCAGGTGGCATAGCAACACTGAAAAAACTGGCTTACAATTATAAAAATATGTAATTTTAACGCTTTTATTATATAACTGATACTGATGGTAAATTTAGAATGGTATAGAACCTTTAAGGCTATTTATAAGAAAGGTACACTTACCGGGGCTGCCGAATCTTTGTTTATTTCCCAGCCCGGTGTGAGCTTACACCTGAGCTCGCTGGAAAGCTATGTGGGCTACAAATTATTCGACCGTACAGGAAGGAAGATGATACCTACAGAAAGAGGAAAGGTTTTTTATAACTTCATCATCGAGCCCCTGGCAAAACTGGAAGAAGCAGAGAAGAATTTCCAAAAAAGCAATGAGAAAAACACACCTACTATCAGTGTGGGAATGTGCTTTGAGACTTTTCAGATTACACTGGAGCCTTATGTTTCTACCCTGCCCTTCAATCTCATCATCCAGTTTGGGGAGTACCCGGAGATGCTGGAAAACCTCGAAAAGGGAATCCTGGATCTTATTATCACCCCACAAACAGGTACCACTACAACTATTGAGCACGAAGCTTTCTCTTCGGAAAGGATTGTGCTGATCGGAGGCAAGGCAGTGAATACAAAGGAGTTCAATGAACAGCTGAAAAAAGGCAGCACTGATGAAATTTTAGCCTGGCTTGGCAAACACAAATGGTATGGCACCACAGGGGATATGGAACACCTGAGGAGATTCTGGCAGCTTAATTTCAATAAACATCCCGACTTCAGGCCAAATTACATAGTGCCGAACCTGAATTCTATTGTGCGCTGCCTCTATGGCGGCGAGGGACTGGCAATTATCCCCAATCATATCGGAAAAAAAGAAATCGAAAGCGGACAAGTGAAGGTGATCTGGGAGGGCCATACAGTATTAGAGAACACATTGTATTTCGCTACACGGAAAAAGACAGTTTATGAAGAAGAGATCGCATTGATTAAAGAGCTGATCAGGAAAGTGATGTAATGGTAAAATAAAAAGTACTGCCAGCTCCTTTAGTACTTTCTGCCCAGATCCTGCCCTTATGTTTTTCTACAAATTCCCGGCATAGATCAAGGCCCAGTCCGGTACCTTTCTCGCCTGACGTGCCGTAGGTAGTGTCACTGAAACTCTTGTCGAACAGCCTGCCCAACCTGTCGCTATCTATACCTACGCCGGTATCTGCTACAGAGAATAAAGTATCCGCTGTACGTGCCACAGCCGAGATCTGTACGGTGCCCCCTTCAGGAGTAAATTTAATAGCATTAGAAACAATATTCCTGATAATAGTGTCCAGCATATCCTTATCGGCGATAAGCATCATATTGTCTTCCACCTGTAGTATCAGCACGATTCCCTTAGCTTCTGCAATAGGACTGATCCTCCGTATGCAGCTGCTGAGCTGTTCCTTCAGGTCGACAATAAGAACGGGATTAAAATCTAAAGAGTCGAACTGGCTTGCCGCCCAGTTCAGTAAATCTTCCAGCAGTGCATTTGCATTATCGAGTCCCAGCCTAATCCTCGACAGGTATTCTACCAGGTCTTCCCGCGGGAGCTCGTTGATATCCATTAATGCAAGCTCTGAAAGTTTCAGCGCATTGGCGATAGGATTCCTCAAGTCATGGCCTACTACCGAAAGCAGTTTCTCTTTATGTTTATTCAGCGCTTTTAATTCAATGTTTAAGCTGGTCAGCTCATTTTCCTGGATCTTCCTTATGGTAATATCCCGCACAATGCCTTCGGTGCCAATGATAGTATTGTTTTCCACCAGTAAACGTGAATTGACTGAAGCATATACCAGCTCATTGTCGGCGGTTTTCAATTTAACTTCAAAATCTGTAACGGCCATTTCCTTTTTGAGCACATCCATGATTTTTTCCCGGTCTTCTATATTATAGTAGAAATTACTGACGGGGCTGCCGATAATTTTTTCACGCTTGAAGTTATAATATTTTTCTATTGAAGGGCTAATTTCGGTCACCATACCATCCTTATTGGTGCTGTAATAAATATCCTGGATATTCTCAAAGATCTTCCTGTATTTCTCCTCACTTCTTGCCAGTGCCTGTTCCGCATCCTTGATATGAGTAATATCATAGCTGATGCCCAGCAGTCCGATAATTTCATTTTCTATATTCCGAAGCGGAATTTTAGAGCTGAGCAGGTACTTCACTGTACCATCCTCCTTTCTGTCGACCGTTTCTTTACTGATCATCGCTTGCCCACTGTCCAGTACCTGCTGATCCTCTTTATAAGAGCGCTGTGCCGACAGGAAAGGATAAAGTTCGAAATCAGTTTTGCCAATAATATCTTCCTCAGCTAAACCATCCATGTACTGGATCTCTGAACGGTTTACCATTGTCTTCCGCGATTCAAGGTCCTTGATATAAATATTAATGGGCAGGTTGTCTATCAGCGTGCGCAATAACATCCTTTCCTCACGTACCAGGTTTTCAGCAATCTTTTTCTCAGTAATGTCCTGAATCTGGGATATGCAATATAAAGGCTGTCCTTTAATATCTCTCACCAGCGATACGCCCATCAATACCCAGACTACAGTACCATCCTTATGTATGTACCTCTTCTCCAGTTCGTCCCTGTCAATATTCCCGGTAGCTAATTTTCCCAGTACCTCAATATTGCGGCCTACATCCTCCGGATGGGTAATATCCTGGAAATGTATTTGCATCAGCTCTTTTTTAGTGTACCCCAGCATATCACATAAACGCTGGTTTACACGCTTCCACTTACCGCTTAGGTCGAAAAGAGCCATACCGATGGCAGAATATTCAAATGCTCCTCTAAATTCTTCTTCGCTTAACCTTATTTTCTCTTCGGCAGCTTTTCTTTTGGAAACGTCGGCAATAACGAGGCTATTGAGCTTTACGCCAACAACATCAGTAAAAAATGCTGCTGAAAGCTCACATAGAAAATGTTCTCCATTCTTACGGATTGCAGTTACCTCAGCTCTTGCCTTTCCTTCCTGCTCCCGCTCTCTGAGGAATATGGCCAGCTTTGGATCATTAATATCGAAAATCTGATACCGGCTTAAAGCCCTGAATTCCTCCAGGGTATACCCAAACATATCTATTGCCGTCTGGTTTGCCTGCACTACAAATCCTCCCGGAATAGTTAACAACACACCATAAAGAGAATTTTCAATGATCAACCTGTATTTTATCTCACTGTTGATTAATTGTATACGCTGCAATTGCTGCGCCTGTATGTCCTGAAAGGTGCCAAATAGCCGGGTACATTTGCCATCAATAAATTCAGCATTCCCCTTTGCCCTCACCCATAACTCGCTACCGTTGTACCTGATCAGTTGCAGCTCCAGATCGAATGGCTCCCCATGTTCAATGGCACGGCTAAAATGATCCCTCAGCGTATTTCTCGAAGTCCCTTCTTTATAGAAGTCGAATGCGGTCCGCAGATCAGCCTCGTAATCGTCAGGAACCCCATGGATCTTTTTAGTTACACCAGACCAGTATAATGTATTATTCAGCATATCTGCTTCCCAAATGCCAACACGTGCCATCTTATTGGCTTGATGGTATAAATCGAGCGACTTTTTCAGTAGGGTTTCTTTATGCTTATCTCCAGTAAGGTTTTCCATATATATGACCAGTCCGGTCACCGAATTGTCGGGCCCGTCAAATGGTTGTATTTCCCAGCGCAGATATTGCAGGCTGCCATCGATAGAAAGTACCATCTCTTCAGCTTTGCTCGTATAGCCCTGAAGTGCCGCATCATACTTATTTTTCCAGTAATCACTGATCAAAGGAAAAGTCTCTAAGTGTGATTTACCCACCCATTCTTCCTCAATATGGAAGGTATTCATCCATTTATCCGACATGGCAACATAACGCATACCAACATCAACAACAGCCATAGCATATGGTGAATTCAGTATCATCTTCTGCATATAGTCAGGCAAATGGCGCTGCATTAGGTTCAAATCTATTTGAGTATATTAATTTAAGTATTTATATTCAATTGCCGAGTGTTTCCTTTTTTTAGCTGCCCGTCTTAAAGACAAGCGCCAATAAAATAATTAAGTAGAAATATTTCCCGTTATGATTTTGCATCATAACAGTCTTTAGCCAGCTTGTACCAATAGGTTTCAATATAACAATAAAATGCTATTAAATGTGATACCAAAAATTAAAAATAACAATAAATAACACAAACTTATACATTCAGTATTAAAATTTATCTTTTCAATAGGTTTAATTTCTTTTT
>JAATFQ010000033.1 GCA_015655115.1 Sphingobacteriales bacterium | reverse complement strand
ATTGGCACTGATAAAGACCTTTTCAGAAACCGCCTTAAAATGGAGAGAATGCTGGAATTGTGTGGTGAAAGTGTGAGATGGGCCGACTTAAAACGCTGGGGTGACCTTGATACCCAGGCTGGTGTAAACCAGGTAGCCTTAAGGGACCCCGATTTCAAAAACTTTGTTGTGGGCAAACATATCAGGCTTCCATTGCCGCAGGTTGAAGTGGAAAACAATACTAACCTAAAACAGAACCCCAATTATTAGCCGATGATGATGATCAAAGGCCTATCCTTAGTTTTCGTACTACATGCCTGTCAGGTATGTAGTATGAAAACTATTCCTCAACCCTATATAGCATGAAAGCAGCATTTAATCCATTCCTACAAAAAAGTTTGACGATCAGTACCGGTATTATCGTAATGTTGCTTGGCATTACAGGCTGCGGAAAGAAAACTGTGCAGGCACAGGGCTCTCCTGCCTTGGCGGGTGGTATTGTATGGGACTATTCCACGCTGAAGAAAGTTTCTTCATCATTGCCAGGCACTAAATACGCCGGCTATGCAAGGATGATCCAGCTGTCGTCTGACCGGACGTTATTGTCAATTTATGAAAATGACGGAAATATTGTTGTAACCAAAAGTGCCGATCTCGGTGCTACCTGGTCTGCCCCTATCCCGGTAGCATTCAAGGCAGATGGCATCAATATGTCGGTCCCGGATATCCTGGAACTGAAAGACCACTCTCTGCTGGCCTGTTATAATGGGCGCCCCTACCTGATCGACCCTTCGAGAAAATTCAATATTAAAACCAAAAGAAGTGTCGACGGCGGACTAACCTGGACAGATGAAAAATTACTATATGAAGCGGGTTACCAGTTTGAAAATGGATGCTGGGAACCTTCGGCCATACAGCTTCCATCGGGAGAAATACAATTATTCTTTGCCAATGAAGCACCATATACCCAATCGGACGAGCAGAACATCTCCCTGCTCAGATCGAATGATAATGGACTGACCTGGACAACGAAACCTGAAACAACAAGCTTCAGGGCCACAAAAAGAGACGGCATGCCGGTCCCGGTGTTGCTGAATAATGGAAAAGATATTGTTTATGCTATTGAAGATAACGGCCCTGGAAATTTTAAGCCTTATATCATCAGAAACACTTTGCAGGAAAACTGGGCACAAACGGTAGATGCAGGAAGCAAGAACAGAAGCTATGCACTGGCAGAAAGAATAGGTGATGAGATCTATGCAGGAGCTCCTTATTTAAGACAGCTGAAAACCGGCGAAACAGTCCTTTCTTACCAGGGCACAGAGGGAAGAGTAAATAAAATGGATTTTGCCGATATGAAGGTTGTTGTAGGCAACAGCTCCGCAGCAGACTTCAGGCATAAGTCGACGCCCTTTATCATCCCTGATGACAAGTCATGCCTATGGAACAGCCTGTGTATCCTTGATGATGATACAATTGTTGCCCTTACCTCTACCAATGCCTATTCCAGCAATTCAGAGATCTGGATGATTAAGGGTAAATATAAAGCTGATTTGCCACAACAGGCACAGGCGATATATGATGCAGACCCTACCATCTTTTTTGACAACGGTACTTATTATTTATATGGAACCAGCAGCAACCACGGGTTCCTGGTGTATGAATCAAAAGACCTGAAAACATGGACAGGCCCTGTAGGTAAAAAAAATGGCTTTGCACTGTCTAAAGGTGATTCCTTTGGCAGCAAAGGATTCTGGGCACCGCAGGTATTCAAATATAATAAGCTTTACTATATGGCATATACCGCTGATGAACAAATCGCTATCGCACAGAGCGATAACCCTTTAGGACCATTTAAGCAGACTGTACCTAAGCCCCTGTCTGGCGTGGGTAAACAAATAGATCCTTTTATATTTTTTGATACTGACGGGAAACCTTTTCTCTATCATGTGAAGCTCCAAAATGGCAACAGGATTTTTGTCTCTGAAATGGAGAAAAACCTGACAGATGTGGTTGCAGGAACGGCCAGAGAATGTATCTCCGGACTGGAGAAGTGGGAGAATACCGAAAACACCAGCTGGCCGGTAACTGAAGGGCCTACGGTAATTAAAAAAGGTCAGTTTTATTATATGATCTACTCTGCAAATGATTATCAGAGCAGTGACTATGCTGTGGGTTATGCTACGTCAAAATCTCCCCTTGGCCCATGGGTAAAATACAGTAATAATCCCATTATCAGTAAGAGAAGTATTAAGTTTAATGGTACCGGACATGGCGATTTATTTAAAGATCAGCATGGAAATTACCAGTATGTGATGCATACTCATTTTTCTTCTACAAAAGTGTCACCAAGAAAAACAGGATTGATCAGCATGAAATTTATAGACAACAATGCGGGTACAGACAAAAATGGGGCGCCTGCTTTACTAAAAGCAGACAGCACTTCTTTTAAACTTTTATCCCTGCAGACATCAAGATAATGAGAGGCCAATAAATGAGTAATACCAATAGTAGCCAATTAATTATGCTCAATAATAATGAAAGCACAATAATTAAGTTAATAAATGAGTAACACTAATTATAGCCAAACAACTATAGCCTAATAAACAAATAACACATATATGAAACCATCATAAGCATACTGCTTAAAAACAGCAATAAACCGAGCTTGCAAGTTCTTGAATTCAAATAAAGAACTTATGAAAAATATAGCTTATGATAGCTTCATGACCATTTAAAAACAAATATATACTAATGAAACCTGCATAAGATTACATCTTACAAACTGAAATGAATATTATGCAAGCTTCATAACACTTAAAAAACAATATATACTAATGAAAAATTCAAAACTCTATTTACTACTCTTTGTGCTGGCACCGATATTTCATTCATGCGTACAAGATAAAAAAGCAACTGCCAACCAATCGCCGCGAGAAATCTGGTCTGTAGAACAAGCTAACGACTGGCATAAAAAATGGGGATGGCTGAGAGGAAGTGATTTTATTCCGAGCACGGCAATCAATCAACTGGAAATGTGGCAAAAGGATACGTTTGATCCGGCAACAATTGACAGGGAACTGGGATATGCCGAAGGAATTGGCATGAATTCAATGCGCGTATACCTCCATCATGCAGCATGGCAGCAAGACAAACAGGGATTTAAAGACAGGGTATCTGATTATCTTAAAATAGCAGATAAACATCATATCTCTACACTGTTTGTATTATTTGATGACTGCTGGAACGCTACTTATCAAATTGGAAAACAGCCTGAGCCAAAACCTGGAGTTCATAATTCAGGATGGGTAAGAGATCCCGGAGACAGTTATTATAAAGATCCAAAACTGGCCGACACATTAGCCGCTTACGTTAAAGATGTGCTGACGTCGTTTAAAGATGACAAACGTATTGTACTGTGGGATTTATACAATGAGCCAGGGAATTCTAAAAACGGTAATAAAAGTTTGCCTCTGCTAAAAAAAGTATTCGAATGGGCACGTACAGCTAACCCTAGTCAGCCGCTATCTGCCGGAGTATGGGATTTAAAATTGAAAGAACTCACAGATTACCAGATCAAAAATTCTGATATCACTACTTATCATAATTATGGCGATGTGAAAGATCACCAGAAATGGATTGATACTTTAAGAAGTGTTTCTAAACGTCCATTGGTATGTACAGAATATATGGCCAGATCAAGAAACAGCTTATTCAGTACCATTATGCCATTGTTAAAAAAAGAAGATATAGGTGCTTATAACTGGGGACTGGTTGAAGGAAAAACCAATACTAAGTATGCCTGGGATTCACCTATGCCAGAAGGCGGAGAACCAAAACTTTGGTTCCATGAGATTTTTCATAAAGACGGCACACCATACAAACAGGATGAAGTGGATGTGATAAAAAGACTAACAGGAGTTACAAAATAATTTACCTGTAATTTTATAGCGTTACACAACTTATATCGGTACACAACAATGCCCCGGCAGCTAAACTAAGCCCGGGCATTGTTGTGTGTAATTAAAACTCAGATTTTACGTTTTACCTCTATATATGGGTATTTTTTGATCTGCCACCAGGCAGATCTTAAGGCAATATTCCTACTCAATATTTTGCATCTTTAGAAAATGGACAATAAGCAGTTGAACAGGCCTCAAACCGCAGGATTACTGAATAATAAGCATTTCAGGACCAAGTTAATCGTCATCATTACCGGTATACTTCTCTTCTATCTGGCAATTTATATAAATTCAAAGAATGGGTTTATAACGTCTTTATTGGGGCATAAGACTATTGAGGTAGTATCCCCTGCAAATACACAAGGCAGGTAAGCAATAATTCCGTAAGGGTACATCCGATAATTACGGAATGTAGCGCAATAACTAAAATGATCACTCCTTAACGATATGCTGACATGAAAAAGATGATGATTGGTGCAGAGGTTTTTATTGAACCCGGACAAACGCCTGAAGAAATTGACCTCTGGTTTAAACGCTTAAAAGAATGCGGAATGACTATTACGAGAATCCGCATGTTTGAGAATTATATGCATCAACCAGACGGCAGCTGGAATTTCGAGCTCTTTGATACCGCCTTTAAAGCCGGAGAAAAATATGGAGTAAAGATCTTCGCCAATTTGTTTCCGTCGACCGAATTCACAGATGTTGGCGGATTTAAGTTCCCTAAGAGTGAAGAAAACCTGCAGCAGATCAGTGATTACATCAGGCACCTGGTCAATCATTTCAAGGACTTCAGCTCCTTATACGGATGGGTACCTATTAATGAGCCTGGCTCGGGGGAGCTGCCCGACGATGATTTCAGTCGTACCGCAATGGCAGAATGGAGAAAAAGCGAAATTACAAATGAGTACAACAGCCAGGGTTTTAATACACTGGATTTTTCAAAAGAGCGCTTCTTGCTGCACCATAATACCTGGTTTTTAAGCTGGCTGACAGATCAGATCCATCTTCACCATCCCAATTCTATTATCCATGTCAACAATCATGCAATATTCCAGCATGTAGCAGAATATGATTTCCCTAAATGGCGCAATTTCTTAACCAGCCTGGGAGGCTCGGCACATGTAAGCTGGCATTTCGGCTATTTCAGCCGGCAACAATATGCAGTTGCGATGTCGGCCAATGCCGAGATCTTAAGATCCGGCGCAGGTGATATCCCATGGCTGATGACCGAACTGCAAGGCGGCAACAATACTTACAGTTCTTTCGCACCGATGTGCCCCACAAAAGAAGAAATAGCACAGTGGCTATGGATCACTATAGGTGTGGGAAGTGAAGGCTCGATATTCTGGTGCCTGAATCCAAGAAGATCGGGCTTCGAAGCCGGAGAATGGGCAATGCTGGATTATCAGGACCACCCGTCCGACAGGATGCTGGCTGCTGCGGCAGTGATCAATACAATAAATGAACATACTGCTCTTTTTGAACAAAGTACAGTACTTGATGCAGGGATTCACATCCTTTACAGCAGGGAGTCTCTATGGATAGAAAAAGCCTTGCAAATTAAGGGAACTATGTATGAAGGCAGGGAACAAGGCGGATGTATGAAATCTGCACTTGCCTGGTTTGAAGCTTTAACGGAGCTTGGCGTACATGCCAGCTTCAAAGAAATAGGGGAGTTTGATTTCAGTAAGGATAATTATGAAACACAAACTATCGTTCTTGCCCATCAAATAAGTCTCCCCTCCAAATATTGGGACAGACTGAAGTCGTTTGTCAAACTCGGCGGCAAGCTGATCGCAGAAGGCCTTACTGCCTATTACGATGAGAATGCTTATACCTTAATGGGACGTGGCTTTCCTTTCCGTGACCTGTTCGGGGCAGCAGTAAAAGAGTTTAAAGTGGTGAAAAACTTGTTTGCCATCAAGCTGAACACACCCGAGACAGAGCTACCTGCACACCTATGGCGAGGTACGCTGGAACTGGAGTCAGCCACTGCCGCTGGATATTTTAAAGGCGAAGAGGATGCTGAAGCTGAGGTCATCGCCAGCAGAAATATATATGGAAAGGGCGAGGTATTCTGGCTTCCGTCGCTTATCGGACTGGGTTCAGGTATTTCCGGCAACTATACTCAGCTTACAAAGCTGATCAGAGAGGAATTAAAAATATCACTATACCATCAGCCCTTGCTTTTTGCTAAGCACCAGCCACACATGGTGATGAAAACCCTCGTCATTTCAAATGGATACCTTACTATTATAGTGAATAAATCAGGGTCGGTGAAAAATATCGTCCTGAAGACAAACGTTCTGCTTCATCCTGAGCTGCTATTTGCAAATCGTAGCGGAAAGCTGAGTTCTGCGAAGGATATTCTAATCCATGCCGAAGAAACTATGGTGATTAAATGGATCAATCACTAGCAGATGGATCAATCCCTAGCGCTATCTAATGAGCTTTTTAACAAAATAGATTGAGCGTTCTAACAAAACGCTGCCACTCTTTGCGACTTATCTTTGTGGTATAAAAATATAAGATTATGAACAAGATTTGGTTTATCACAGGCAGTTCCAGAGGATTAGGACGCAATCTTACCCTGGCAGCACTGGCAAAAGGCGATAAAGTTGCTGCTACGGCCAGAAAAACAGAGCAATTGAAGGATCTTGCTGATCAATATCCTGATCAGTTATTTGCTATAGAACTTGATGTCACCAATTATAAACAGGTACACCTTGCGGTGGCAAATGCAATAGCTCATTTTGGAAAAATTGATATACTGGTAAACAATGCAGGCTTTGGCATCACAGGCGCGGCAGAGGCATTTACAGATGAACAAGTACGCAGTCAGCTGGAAACTAACTTATACGCACCTATTGAGATCACACGTGCCGTATTACCACATATGCGTAAACAAGGTTCAGGCAGGATTTTGCAGATCAGCTCAGTGGGCGGCCGCGTCGGCAATGCAGGATTAAGTATGTATCAGGCAGCGAAATTTGGTCTTGGTGGTTTCAGTGAAGCATTGGCAAAAGAAGTTGCGCCGCTTGGAATATTCGTTACCTCCGTTGAACCAGGTGGTTTCCGTACCGATTGGGCAGGAGATTCAATGAGCTATGCGCCCAAAATAGAAGCGTATGAACTCGTCAATCAAAGAGCAGATTTTTTTGCGGGTGGTACCTTTGTTCCAATGGGCGACCCTGATAAAGCTGCCAAAGTAATGGTAGATCTGGTAGATCATCCTCAACCGCCTGTACACCTTGTACTCGGCTCTGAAGCTATCAACATCCTGAAACTGGCTGATGCAGCCCGGACTGCCGAAATGGAACAATGGTTATCAGTGAGCATTTCTACAGATCATGATGAGGCAGATAACTTTCTCAATACCTCATTAGGTAAATCATTTACTACAGAATAAATTGCCATGGTGATTTATCCAGGCTCCTAAAAAAGTATCCAGCCTGTAACAGCTGTATAAAATTTAAATAAAAGGTAACAGAGATGAAATTACCTGCTAAATTTGAAGATAATGCCTGAACAATCAGAACATCAATTACCCGGAATATTGTATTCATGCTATTCGCATAAAAGCAGCGAAGGGGAACAGTTTGTGCCAGACCATATATTCGGATATACCTATTCGGGCAGCTCTACAACTTATCAGGAAGGAAAGAATTATACTTTTTCAGCAGGAGATTTCAGGTTTTTCAAAAGGAATGAATTAACCAAATATACTAAACAACCCCCACCGGGTGGAGAGTATAAGTCAATTTCGATAGTCATGGACCAGGAAACACTGCGCAGCATCAGTGCTGAACATAACCTCCATATGGACCTTCCTTACAAAGGAGAAAGTGTTTTTCACCTGCCAGCAAACCCGATGTTCAGGAATTATATAGACTCCTTAACACCATACCTGAATGGCAGTTCTGAACTGAATAAGGCAATCAGCAATTTGAAAGTTAAAGAGGCAGTGATGATCCTGCTGGAAACCAACCCTTTTTTAAAAAATATACTGTTCGATTTCAATGAGCCAGGGAAGATTGACCTGGAGGCATACATGAATAAGAATTATAAGTTTAATGTAGACCTTGCCCGTTTTGCCTACCTCACCGGCAGGAGCCTTGCTACTTTTAAAAGGGATTTCGAACGGATCTATCACATTTCTCCCAATAGGTGGCTACAGAGAAAACGCCTTGAAGATGCTTATTATCTCTTAAAAGAGAAGGGCTGGAAAACTTCAGATGTCTATTTAGAAGTTGGGTTTAAAGACTTCTCACATTTCTCTTTTGCTTTTAAAAAAACATTCGGCATTGCTCCTTCAAGATTAAACATCAGTATTTAAAAGAGCTTGATTAATCATTAAAAGAACTTGGTTGCTTATAAAGGTTACAGGTAAAGTTTAATGCCCGCAAGAT
>JAATFQ010000190.1 GCA_015655115.1 Sphingobacteriales bacterium | reverse complement strand
TAAACCCTGGAGCTCAAAAACCAAAGTAATGAATTTTGAAGTTGGAGGACGAAGATTTTATGCCATGGTTAGCCCTGAAGGTGATGAGCATTGGTCACTTCAGCAATTTACTTCCATTAGCCCAAAAACCAATTTTAAATATTTGAATTCTTTTGCAGACAAAGATGAAAAACCTGAATTACCGGGTTCTGACTGGGATCTCAGCTTCAGCGAAGAAAATGGAAAGACGAAAGTGAGCATTATAATTAAAAATGATTCATTAGCGCGCATGGAAAAAATGATTGAAATGGGTTTCCAGGGAGGATTTACCATGACATTGAATTACCTGGAAGAATTATTGGCTGAATTATCTAAAAAATAATCACGTTTTCAAACCTTTTGTCGAAACAAAAACCAGATAAGCAACCGAAACTTCATATTAACAAAATAGTTGCTGGTAAAAAATGGAATTTCGATCTTGAGGATTGTGATTTGATTTTGCGTATTGACTGTTAAGAACACTATAGGTTTGAAAATAGTAAGCTTGCTAAATATACATAAATTTAACTGCGAAGAATTGGAGTAATCATGAATACACAAGATCAGATCAACGCGTACATAACTAGTCAGCCTGAACCAAAACGCAGCGAAATGCAAGAGTTGCACAATACCATTCTGAAAGCAATGCCAGGATGTAAATTATGGTTCTTAGATGGCAAAAACAGTGAAAACAAAACCGTTTCAAATCCTAATATAGGATATGGACATCGGACTATAAAATATGCGGATGGGAAAACCAAAGCGTTTTATCAAATTGGGTTGAGTGCAAACACAAACGGTATCTCTGTTTACATTCTTGGTATAGATGATAAAACCTACTTAGCCAAAACGTACGCAGAAAAATTAGGCAAGGCAGGTGTGACCGGGTATTGCATTAAGTTCAAAACACTAAAAGATATAAATATTGGTGTACTTCAAGAAGCAATACAACATGAGGTTGAGGTTCAGTCCTGATAGTTATCCAGAGAAAAATTGAATTGCTGAAACAAAGAATTCTATTTATCACTCATAGCTTGGTCAAGCTGTTTTCTATTCATATCTGATACCCATCTTAAGATAAATCTACAACAAAACACTAACTTTCTACATACTATTATCAACCAGCTTTGCCGAGTTTTGTAAGATTACCGGCATAAAATACTGAACAGCGAACAAACAGACCTGTCTGCCGTTTATTTTAGTATAAACCTCTCCCACTACAAATGGGAAGACAACAAAGAAAAATAGCATATGAAGAAGATAATAATGACAGGCATTTTAATGATGGCAACTATATTATTAATGCTACCCTTTAAAAGTATGGCCCAGATTCAAGATAGAGGTACGTTATTGAAGGATGTGATACTTATTGATGGCAATGGCGGCAAACCGATTGAACATATTGATGTACTGATACAAGGGGATAGCATTGCTGCGATAGGCAAAAAACTGAATACGACAGGCGTACTTGTAATCGACCTTAAGGGGAAAACAGTTATGCCAGCTCTCATTAGTGCACACATGCATCTGGGAACGCTAAAAGGAACAAATACCAAAGCAGAAAATTATACACGGGAAAATATCCTGGCGCAGTTGAAAAAATACGAGGATTACGGGGTCGGAAATGTCATGATTATGGGTACAGACAGGCCTCTTTTATTTCAATCCGGTATTCGTGATTCCTCAATGAATGGATTGCTGCCTGGCGCCCGTATTCACACTGCCGGTTACGGCTTTGGCGTTCCGAAGGGTGCCCCACCGGTAGAATTTGGTATGGACAATGTATTTAGGCCGAACAGCGCTTCGCAGATACCTGCGGAGATGGATAGCCTGTTGCAGGTACACCCAGACATGGTGAAGATTTGGGTGGATGATTTCGGCGGCAAATACAAAAAAATGGATCCGGCTATCTATAAGGCAATTATTACCGAGGCCCATCAGCGAAATCTGCGTGTAGCGGCACATGCCTACTATGTTGCCGATGCCCGCCAATTAGTGGCCGGCGGACTGGACATTATTGGCCACAGTATTAGAGATAGTGTAATCGACGACGCACTGATCGGACAGATGATAGCCAAACATGTAGTTTACATACCCACATTATCACTCGATGAGTTTGCTTATATCTATACACGCAAACCAGAATGGATAAATGATCCTTTCTTTAAAGCTTCACTCGAACCAGGCGTTTATGAAATGATAACCTCTGAAAAATACCAGAACGACCTCAAAAACTCCCCTTCCTATGTCAAAAACGTTAAAGCTTTTGAAATGGCATTAAAGAACCTAAAGAAACTATATGACGCTGGCGTACTTGTTGCAATGGGTACCGATAGTGGTGCAACTCCGATACGTGCACAGGGATTTAGTGAACACCTGGAACTGGAACTGATGGTGCAGGCAGGATTAACTCCTATGCAGGCACTCATGACGGCTACAAAGAATGCAGCCGAAGTTTTGAGGATCGATAAAAAATTCGGAACAGTAGCAAAAGGAAAAACTGCAGACCTCCTAATTCTGGAAAGTAATCCACTGACAGACATCAGGAACACCCGTAGCATCTATTCTGTATATAAATCTGGTAAGGAAGTAAGCAAAGGACCACTAAAAAAATAAATCAACAATTAACATATCATACATTCAAACATAAAAAAAATGGAATACAGACAATTAGGCGCATCGGGATTACAAGTACCGGTGCTTAGTTTTGGTACCGCCACTTTTGGTGGTAGCAATGATTTCTTCAAAGCCTGGGGAAGTACAGAGGTTGAAGAAGCTAAAAGGCTTATTGATATTTGCCTGGAAGCAGGTGTGAATTTCTTTGATACCGCAGATGTCTATTCTGACGGACTGGCCGAAGAAGTGCTCGGAAAGGCTATCGCCGGTAAACAACGGGACAAATTGCTCCTCTCAACCAAATCAACATTTACTTTTGGTGATGCTCCTAACAATCAGGGCTCTTCACGTATACATATTCTAAAGCAGATCGAAGGTAGCCTTAAGCGCCTGGGTACTGACTATATTGACGTTTACCATATGCATGGCTTTGATGGTAATACGCCTGTAGAAGAAACCCTGCGTACACTGGATGACCTGGTACAAAGTGGTAAGGTACGGTATATTGCTGCTTCCAATTTTTCTGGCTGGCACTTAATGAAATCACTGGCGGCATCAGAGAAAAACAGCTGGAACCGCTATGTGGCTCATCAGGTATATTATTCATTGGCAAACCGCGAATATGAATGGGAACTTATGCCTCTGGGACTCGACCAGAACGTGGGCGCCATCATCTGGTCGCCATTATCCGCCGGCCGCCTTGGCGGTAAATATGGTCGTAATAAGCCTGTTCCAAAAGAAGGACGTGTAGCGCAAGGCGGTAGCCCTGTACCGGAAATGGTAGTGAAAGAAGATATTTTCTATAACACCATAGACGCCCTGGAACAAATAGCTGAAGAAACTGGTAAAACTGTAGCACAGGTAGCGCTAAACTGGTTGCTCCAACGCCCGACAGTGTCCAGCATCATCATTGGCGCACGGAATGAGGAACAGCTCAAGCAAAATCTGGAGGCCATTGGATGGAACCTGAGTAAAGAACAAGTGGCGAAACTGGACGATGCGAGTACTGTTCCACCAACCTATCCGTACTGGCACCAATGGCAGAATAAATCATTAAACCCTACCCCTGATTTTTATGGTAAGTTATAATGTGCCGTTATCTTTCAGTTAACCTTTTCGGTTAAAGTATTGGTGACCAGTTAGAAGCTTTCCTGAGGCGCAACTGGTTATGAATAGTAAATAGTAACTCGATTATAATTTTATAGCTTACCCCCCTGCATATGTTCAATTTGCAGGGGGGTATTTTTTCTGTAGCTCACCCACACGCTAATATTGAATAGTATAATTGTACACAGTACTTTTATCCTGATAATAGATACTAAATGTTTCGTTATTAAACCGGGCAAGCTTAAACTTATTGTATTTAGTTACACCAGACAATTGACCTTCCAGTGTAATAATACCATTATCATTAATAATGTTTGAAATGACAAACTGACTTTGACTGGTTGTTTTTGTGACATCACTGTCACTGGCCCACATTTTATATTCTTCAATTACAGAAAATGTGGTTTTATTATTGATCAACCTTTTGAATTCATCAATATTGGGCAATTGATTGGTATAAGCAATTCCAGTAAGACTGGTTTCGGTAGAAGATCCCGACTGAAAATATCCACCATATTTATTGCCTTCACTCCGTTGATTAGATAAGTATACGATATTTGCTCCCATCATCGCTGCTTGAATTTTCATTTTCTTGAATGCCCTGGCCTTAACCCTTTCTTGATTCGAAAATGTGGTAGTCCCCTTGGCTTTCGCACTTACATCACCTAGTTTGAATAAGCCCTTTATTTCTGACTCAACCGAAGTAGTAGTTATATTATCATAATCATCAACCTTATCTACCTTTTTATAAGAAGTTGCTTCTATAAATGTTTGTACTCTACCCGACTTGAATATTATCTTCTGGACGGTGTTCTTATACACAGTGTTAATCATTTCTTCTCCTGGATATTTAAATTTCACTGCATCAGCAGTTATTTCATTAATGGAACAGGCAATCTTTTCATTATTCATCATCAAGGTATCTGTCTGAGCCAGGCAAAAGGTTGAAGTAGATAACAGCGTGAGTAACGCCAATAGATTTTTGTATTTCATACAATTTAAGTTAATTTAATTACTGTGGGTCAAGGATAATTTCTTCTTTATAACGTAAATATATAAGATTTTGAATGATTGCACAATAAGCATATGTAATTCTCAGAAATTATTTTATTTGGGCAATTGATTGTTATCCAATTTATTATCGGTATTATTAAAATGCGGTCTTGTATCAGCCAAAAGTCCCTGCAAACGCAAGATTTAAACAAATTAGCTTCAGTGACGGCAAAAATTTTCTGGCTAAAAATACTTACCTATTAATCTCAGCAATGGTGCTGAGATTAAGCTCCTGCGAAAAAGCACTTGAGGTATCGCCAAACTGTCCTATACTAGTATTAGTTTACAGTATTTACATAGTGAAAATTGCGGTAACAAAATTATCGGGCAACCATATCTTTAAGTGTATAAAGGTTGTTTACAGCTTCGCCCATGGTGTTATTGAAATAGCAATAGACAATTTTATTATCTGACAACCAGTCTTTTATGTAGCTGGCGTATTCGTAAAGCAAG
>JAATFQ010000197.1 GCA_015655115.1 Sphingobacteriales bacterium | reverse complement strand
CAGCCTTACACTGTGGCTTACCAAAGTGAACTGCTGCATATTTCTAAAGGCGACAAAGTCCTGGAAATTGGTACAGGCTCTGGTTACCAGACTTGTGTGTTGATGGAGCTCGGTGCCGATGTGTATACTATTGAGCGTCAGGAAAGTATTTATAAACATACTATCAGGGTACTCCCTGGAATGGGATATCCGGCCAACTTCTTCTATGGTGACGGCTCTATGGGTATTGCAGAACATGCCCCTTATCATAAAATTATCGTCACTGCCGGGGCACCATTTGTACCGGAAATTTTGCTGAAGCAACTTAAAATTGGCGGTATCCTGGTTATCCCCGTAGGGAATGAACACTCTCAGACGATGGTAACAGTAATTCGCGTAAGTGAAACAGATTACGAGAAAATTGAGCTCGACCAGTTCCGGTTTGTACCGCTGGTGGGCGACCAGGCCTGGTAATGGCCTGGAAGATTGAGTTTTAAGACTTCATTGCCCTATCCATTTCGCGTTTCGACTCACGGTCTTTGATGCTGTCCCTTTTGTCGAAATCTTTCTTACCCTGTGCCAGTGCAATTTCGATTTTTGCAAAGCCTCTGTCGTTTGTGAAAATGCGGAGCGGGACAATAGTGTATCCCTTTTCTTCACTTTTCACTTTCAGCTTTTTCATCTCTTTTTTGTGCAGCAGTAGTACCCTGTCTCTTTTGATATCATGGTGATGGAAAGAGCTGTGGCTGTATTCAGAGATATGTAGATTTCTAACGTATAATATATTGCCGATGAACATACAGAAAGCGTCGGACATGTTCGCTTTTCCCTGCCTTATGGCCTTTATTTCTGTGCCCAGTAAAGCCAGTCCGGCATCGTATTTTTCTATAACATGGTAGTCGAAATAGGCTCGTTTATTTTTTATTTGAATGTCGTTCTTCATTAGGATATTGTTGTTCTTTAACCTATAAT
Organism: Sphingobacteriales bacterium; assembly: GCA_015655115.1. GTDB lineage: Bacteria > Bacteroidota > Bacteroidia > Sphingobacteriales > Sphingobacteriaceae > Pedobacter. The sequence goes on along the minus strand of JAATFQ010000197.1, from coordinate 2,497 downwards.
CCGCTAATATAAGATTTATCTGACCACTAACACGGGAATGTTTATTTTATGTCTCACAGATTCAACTGTTGTACCAAATATTAAATCCTTTAAGCCCTTGTGGCCATGGGCGCCCATTACAAGCAGTTCCAGGTCGTTCTTTTTAGTAATATCTGCGATTTCCCTGGCCGAACTGCCAAATCCAATATGCGGAATAGCTTTATAACCAAGTGCTTCCAGATTTGTGCAATATTTTCTGAGGTTCTCATCATCGCTCTGTGTTTCATGATCCATTGTGGCCTTTCCATGGTACCGTGCTGCTGCGGTTTCTACAATATGTATCAAATGATAATCTGCATGTTTTCCTCCCTGTATCAGGGCATGACGGATTGTATTGGGGTCGTTTTTAGAAAAATCTACAGTTATGCCAATGTGTTTGTATTTTATTTTATCAATCGCTTCGATATTCAACGCGTTTCCATGAGGTACATTGCTGATTACCGTTCTGTCAGCATTAAATATCGGGTATACAAAAATGTATAGCAGCAACAGGCCGATGAGTATTGCCAGTGGGATAATGATGGCATAAATATACCAGCCATCAGTTTCTTTGCTCCATCCAACAATTTCTTCTGTGACCAGCTTAATATTTAATACTACAATTACAGCTGCGCTGGTCCAGGCAAGGATTTTTACCCACAATTTGATCGCAAATTCCTTCATCTCCCTTTTATTGGAAGTAAGGTGGATAAGCGGTATAACTGCGAAGCCCAGCTGTAAACTCAGTACCACCTGACTTAAGATCAGCAATGCACTCAGGGCTGAGTCGCCGAAGTAAAGGATCGTAAAGAAAGCAGGTATGATGGCCAGCAAACGGGTAATCAAACGTCTTAACCAGGGCTGTATCCTCAGGTTCAGGTGGCCCTCCATAATAATTTGTCCTGCCAGGGTTCCTGTTACTGTAGAACTTTGTCCGGCAGCAATCAGGGCTATAGCGAACAGGGTAGGGGCTATATTGCCAAAAATATGTCCCAGCAGTTTATGGGCATCCTGGATTTCTGCTACCTCGTGCATGCCGTTTTTAAAGAAAGCTGCAGCCGCAAGAATCAGGATGGCTGCATTGACAAAAAATGCCAGGTTAAGCGCTACAGCAGTGTCTATAAAGTTGAATTTTATCGCTTCTTTTATGCCCTTGTAGTCGCGTTCAAATTTCCTTGTCTGTACCAGTGAAGAGTGGAGGTAAAGGTTATGTGGCATCACTGTTGCCCCGATAATACCAATAGCAATATATAACGCCTGGCCCGATAAAACGGAAGGCTTCAGTCCTTTGATAACCTCTTTGATTGCGGGTTCCACGATAAACATCTCTATCAGAAAGGAGAATCCCACAATGAATACCATCGACACGATAAAGGCTTCCATTTTGCGCATACCTTTGTTCATCAGAAATAAAAGGATCACGGTATCGAAGATGGTTATGCTGATACCCCAGATCAGGGGTAGTCCAAATAAAAGGTTTAAGCCTATGGCCATACCAATAATCTCGGCAAGGTCACATGCTACAATAGCGGTCTGTGCCAGGATAAACAAGGGCAGGTTTACCCATTTAGGATAAGTATTTCTGGAAGCCTGTGCCAGGTCCAGTCCCCTTACAATACCCAGTCTTGCACTTAAAGATTGCAGTAAAAGTGCAATTAAATTCGACATCAGCAGGATCCATATCAGCTGATAACCGAACTTGCTGCCGCCGGCGAGGTCGGTGGCCCAGTTTCCGGGGTCCATATAGCCAACACTTACCAGGTAGGCAGGACCAATGAAAGATAGTATCCTTTTCCATCCTGTCCTTTTACTGGTGTCAACACTTTGGTGTACTTCGCTTAATGATTCTGATTTATTCATTAGTAATTATCTTTTTATCGGTTATGAAACTATTGCCAGTACCTGTATTGTTGTTAATAATCTGTATTGTGGTTAATAAGTGGTACACTGATGACGGACTAAAGGGTAAGTTTAATTATAGGTTTTGTGTTTAATTATAAGTCATGTGCCTACAGTTTTACAAGTATATGCTGTGCTACTTCTTTACTGATATGTATTGTTTTCTGTGCGACTGAAAGTTCTATAGAGCCATCAAAGTCGGTAATGTCTGTCACTTCAAGGCTGATGCCGATCATGAGCCCAAGTTTTTCCAGGTGTTTCAAAAATGGGGAGGTGTGTGCCGTAACACCGATGATTACGCCTTTACCACCTTTTTTTAACTGATTGACATGTACGTTTGCTGAAGGCTCAAAAACTCCTTCTTTATCCGGGATAGGTCGCCATGAGGATCTCGCTTCGGAAAGCCAAGGAAATCCTCCAGCCTGTCTATCAGTGCAGTAGAGTTGATATGTTCCAGCTCTTCAGCAATATCATGAACTTCATCCCACTTGAATTTAAGCTTGTCTACCAAAAATACTTCCCATAATCTGTGTTTTCTGATGATGTTGATGGCTGCCGTTGTACCCGTTGCCGTTAAAGT